>CAIOZW010000084.1 GCA_903862855.1 uncultured Acidobacteriota bacterium | reverse complement strand
GTCAGATAGTAGAGGGATGGTCCATGGTAGTTGTCAGGATTGTACCGGTACTGCCCATCATTGGCGAGTGAGAGCATAAACCATCCGTTGACACTCTCATCGTGGTGAAGCGGCTTGACCCCAAGCTGCTCGACGCGAAGCCAGCCTGCGAGGAGAAATGCTGCCATGAAACCGAGGCCACACCATCGGCCAAAACTCTTGCCGGAATTCTGCAGGTTCATCATCGAATATCGGGACAGTTTGATCCTGATGACGGATATTAAAAGAGGCAGGCGATCCTGGGATCACCTGCCTCTTTGTCTATTGCCCGGAGGCGAGTGTTAGCGCCGTCCGCGACGTGACTTCTTGGAGACCTTGACCGGACCGACGTCGGCGACTGCCTGACCCGCCGGGTCATCAGCGCCAGCCGGGACCAGCCACAGCCGGACCTGATCAGTTGCCGATACTCCTCCCGGACGAACCGAGATACGGTTGGCGTCAACGCTCGTTCCAAGAACCGTGTTCGGATCGGCAAGCAGATCACGAACATTCTTGCCACGCTGCACGTCGAGCTTCTTCACCTTCTCCTTCGCTCCCTGATAGGAGTCGATGAGCAGCTTAGCGCCCGGATCGCTCTGCATGGCCGTGGTGACACGCTTCAGCAGATCGAGACAGACATTGTCGACCCGCGCATTGTTCCGCTTGAAGGTGTTGCACTGACCAAGCTCGGTCGCCTTCGGCTTGACGATCGGAGGAGGTACCTTGATCGTGAGCCGTGACGAGCCGCTCGCCGAGCAGCTGCCAGCATCGGAGGTCGCCTTGACCAGAACGTCGATCTTTGAACCCGGAGCCACCCCGGTTGTGTCGAGTGTGACGCGGGTTCCCGATCCAACGATCCTGCCTGAGGATGCACTCCAGCTGTAGGTGACGTTTCCAAAATTACGGCCACCGTCAACGCCAGCGGTCGAAATGGCGATCTTCTCACCTGCATCGGCCTGCGACTTGTCGGCAGTCACGCTCAGGTTTGAGCCAAAGCAGACGGTCAGTGGCGGACAATTGGTAACCGTGATCGTCTTCGAATCGAAGGCGACGCAGCCGCAACCATCATCCACCTCGACCGTGATCGTGTACTCGCCCGGAGCAAGTCCCGTCGTGTCGAAACTGTTGCTTGAACCACCCTCGGCCGTGAATCGACCACCATTGGTCGCACTCGAAGTCCAGCGATAGCTGATGGTGTCGCCATCAGGATCGGTCGCCGAAGTTGCCAGCGCCACCTTGTCGCCGGCGCAGATCGTTGCCGCCGACGCGCGGAGAAGGTCATTGGAGCCCTTCGTAACCGAGCCGACCGTCAGGTTGACCGTCGGAGCCTGGTTGGCAAGCACGGGCTCTTCACGCTTGTTGGTTCTCCCAAAGGAGAGACCAGCGATGAAGCCGTTGGTGCCAAACCGGGAGTTGATCCGGTCAAAGTTGTTGATGTTTCGCTGGTAGGATGCGCTGATCGAGAGCCAGCGCGTCGGGAAGATTCGTGCGCCACCAATGAAATCGACCGGGCTGTTGTAGAGGACCGACGGTGTCCGTGAACCGACAAAAGAGGTCGTCGAGATCTCCGCGATAAACTGGAGATACTGGCTGACCGGGAAGTCGACGCCAACACCGGCGCGGAGCTCGTTCGGCAGATCGAGCGCCTTCTCGCTCCTTCCATAGCCCTGGATCACTGCACAACCGGCGCAGAGCGGGCCAAGATTCATGTATTTGGCCTGTGGGTCACCCTTGCGAATGAACCCGATATTCGAGCTGAGGTTGATGTACTTGTTGAGCCGGCCATCGAAGGCGACGATCATCCCGTAGTCCCACGATCCGGTACTCCGGCCATTCTCGAGTCCGGGGAAGAGGTCGCGCGTGATCGGTACCTTGACGACCGGGATCAGCGCAAGGCCGGCAGAGCTCTTCGGGGAGGTCAATCGGATCTTGGCTCCGAGCCAGACATCACCCATTCCAACTCCATTGAAGCGTGAGATGAAAGGAGCAGCGACGTTGTAGCTCGGGTTGACGTTTGGTGCCAGCGCCGGGAGAATTCCACCCACCGGTGCGCCCAGACCAACGTAGAGGGCCGTGTTGTTACCAGTCGCCCGCGCGGTGAATGGCCCAAGGTTGATCGCTCCCGGAATCCGGCACGGACCGGGGAAACCACCGTTTCCGCAGGGGTCAGACTGAAGAACCGAGGCCGAATTCTGTCCAGGAACGACCACCAGGCGTCCAGCGGTAAGGGTCTTCGTGCGCACATCAGGCATGTAGAATCCACTCAGCAGCCCCGGTGTGCCAACGGTCAGGTTCTTGTATGACTCAAAGTTGGCGAAGATCTCCAGATAGTCGTTGAAGCCGACCTGGAAATTGACCGGATAGACCTGGAAGCGGATGTTGCCCGGATCGCGGTGGAAATGGTTGGCGTAGAAACCGAAGTTGAACTCGCCTTTCCGCAGCGTCTGTGCATCATAGACGGTAAAGAGACCTGTTCCGCCGTTGACCGTGGGTGCCTGATTGCGAGGATCATCGGTCGATCGGAGGGTCTGCGCATTTGCACCGATTCCAATCATCAGCACTGCGAGCATCAGACCAAACATTCTTCTCGCAAAAATCATTTTTCTCCTCCTGGAAGTGGATGATTCAAACCCACATGTTAAAGTTCCCAACTGATTTGTCAGGGGGTAACCAGTGGTGTGAGTCAGAACATCGCCATTCTCGCTGGGTATCGTAATAATCAAAATAGCAAAACCTGAAAGCAGCACGTTACTTCAAGTCCGGGATTATGGTGATCCGGAATCCTCTGTTTACTCAGCCGGGTGTCTCTGTTTACTCAGCCGTGTGTCTGGTTGACCAGACTGGGGACTGACACTGACTGGTGATGCCACAGACTGGTTGATTCAATGAGTCTTCCCAGGCATACCTGTCAGCTGTGACAATTCCGGATCATACTGCATATTTAAAAGATCTCCGACTTCAAAAGAACTCCGACGCTACCGCTCAATCATACCGATTGAGTATCTCAGGTAACCTGCTGATGCATATATTAATAGACAAAATCCCACTCAAATCT
>CAIOZW010000083.1 GCA_903862855.1 uncultured Acidobacteriota bacterium | reverse complement strand
GGACAAGTGGGACAGGTGGGACAGGTGGGACAAGTGGGACAAGTGGGACAGGTGGGACAAGTGGGACAAGTGGGACAGGTAGGACAAGTGGGACAAGTAGGACAGGTGGGACAGGTAGGGCAGGTTAACTGTCAGGCCGTTTTTCACCAGTCCCACAGATCCCACCAGTCCCACAGGTCCCACAGGTCCCACCAGTCCCACCAGTCCCACAAGTCCCACAGGTCCCACAAGTCCCACAGGTCCCACCAGTCCCACCACCACCAGTCCCACCCCGACAAAGAGCCAATTTCATGACCCCTTGCCACATCCGACAACCAGGTCTTGTCCCATATGGTGTCGCGCACGACCTGCAGCGCGACCTGGTCGAGCAGCGCAAGCGCGATGAGATCCCCGACACGCTCCTCCTCCTCGAGCATCCACACGTCATCACCCTCGGTCGGGCGGCTGAGAGAGCCAACATCCTCATCGACGAGGAGACGATGCGCCAAAGTGGTGTCGAACTTCACGAGACCGGCCGGGGAGGAGACGTGACTTACCACGGCCCGGGTCAGTTGGTCGGATATCCGATCATCAGGTTATCTCCTGATCGTTGTGATATTCGTCGTTACGTTCGTGACCTCCAGGAGGTGCTGATCAGAACCTGCGCCGAGTATGGTCTGACGGCGACCCGCCACGATGAATCCAATCCAAATGTCGGGGTCTGGGTGGACGGGAACAAGCTCGCAGCCATTGGCATCAGGATCTCCCGCTGGGTGACCATGCATGGGTTCGCCTTCAACGTGACGACCGATCTCGACTATTTCCGGATGATCGTCCCGTGTGGCATTCGCAATCACGGTGTAACATCACTGCAGCGTCTCCTCGGCCGGGATATTCCTCTCGATGAGGTCGCCAGCAGGGTCATTCGCCATTTTGGCGCAGTCTTTGAGCGTCAGATCATTATCGATTGGACGGCTGCCGAGGCACCGTCAGGATTTCCAGGACGATGAGCCGGAGGAACCAGGACCTATGAAAAAATTCCACCTCTCCCTGACCAAGCAGATCTTCGTCGGCCTTGCCCTGGGAGTGATCGTCGGCGGCGCGATTCATTACTTCCTCGACGAGCATCCCCACGCCAAGGAGCAGACCATCCAGTGGGTGCGCGTCCTGAGCCGCGTCTTCCTGAGCCTGATCAAGATGATCATTGCCCCATTGCTCTTCTCGACCCTGGTCGTCGGGATTGCCGGAGCCGGGACGATCAAGGAGGTTGGCCGGATCGGTCTCAAGGCGCTCATCTATTTCGAGATCGTCACCACCCTCGCCCTCTTCATCGGGCTTGGCGCGGTCAACCTGACCAAGCCGGGGATCGGAGTCAACCTGCCTGCCGAGCAGAGCGTCGAGGCGAAGGAGATCGCCGCCCGCGCCAGCAAGATGACACCGCAGGATCACTTCGTGACCATCTTCCCGACGAGCCTCTTCAAGGCACTCGCCGAGAACGATGTCCTGCAGATCGTCGTCTTCAGCCTGATCTTTGCCGTCGCGCTGGCGGCGGTCGGAGAGAAGGGAAGGCCTGTTCTGGCCTTCTGTGAATCACTCTCCGAGATAATGTTCAAGTTTACCAACAACATCATGCACTTCGCCCCATGGGGAGTGGGTGCGGCGATGGCCGTCACGGTCGGCAGCAAGGGCCTCGGCGTATTGAGAAACCTGGCCATGATGATTCTCACCCTCTACGGTGCACTGGCGGTATTCATCATTGTCGTTCTCGGCGCCGTGGCAATCATGATCCGGCTGCCGATCAAGCGCTTCATCCGCCTTGTCAAGGAGCCGGCGCTGCTGGCCTTCACGACCACTTCGAGTGAGTCGGCCTTTCCAATGGCCATGGAGAACATGGAGCGCCTCGGCGTGCCGCGACGCATCGTCAGCTTTGTGCTGCCGATGGGCTACAGTTTCAATCTCGATGGCTCGACTCTCTACCTTTCACTCGCGGCAGTCTTTGTCGCGCAGGCCTCGAACATCGAGCTCTCGCTTGGTCAGCAGCTCCTGATCCTGCTCACCCTCATGCTCTCGACGAAGGGTATTGCCGCCGTGCCGCGGGCCTCGCTGGTCGTTCTTGCCGGGACGCTCGCCCAGTTCGGACTGCCACTTGAGGGAATCGCCGTGATTCTGGGAGTCGATGAGTTGATGGACATGGCCCGCACCTCGACCAATGTCGTCGGCAACTGTCTTGCGACGGCGGTTGTTGCCCGCTGGGAGGGTGAGTTCAATGATGCTGGCAACGAGGATGTCGCAGCAGTCGATCCATCGGCACATCCCGATCACTGAGGTCAAATATGCGATCACAGAAGGATAAATTGCCAAAGCCCGAGTGGCTCAAGATCCGGCTCAACATGGGCGAAGACTTTCTCCAGGTCAACCGGATGATCAATGACCTGACGCTCCACACGGTCTGTCAGGAGGCCCGGTGTCCCAACATCTACGAGTGCTGGACCAACCGCACCGCGACCTTCATGATCGCCGGAGATGTCTGCACCCGTCGCTGTGGATTCTGTGCCGTCAGCAAGGGAGAGCCGAAGCCGCTCGATCCCTTCGAGCCGCGCAACGTCGCGACGGCGGTCAGGACACTCAATCTGCAGCATGCCGTCATCACCGGAGTCAATCGTGATGATCACACCGATGGCGGCGCCGCCCACTGGGCCGAGACGATCCGTACCGTGCGCCAGAGCAGTCCCGACTGCAAGATCGAGGTTCTCATTCCGGACTTCGAAGGGAATTGGGAGGCGCTCGAGATGGTGCTCGATGCACGTCCGGATGTCCTCAACCACAACACGGAGACGGTCCCGCGCCTCTACCATCGCGTTCGGCCCCACGCGCGTTATCGCGAGTGGACGCTCGAGATGCTCCACCGCTCGGCGCAGCGCCGCGATGCCGAGCAGCGTGGAATGCTCACCAAGTCGGGCGTCATGGTCGGTCTCGGCGAGACGACCGCAGAGATCATCGAGACCATGCGCGACCTCCGCGCGGTCGACTGCGATATCCTGACCATCGGCCAGTACCTCCAGCCAGCCGAACGGCGGCTGCCGGTCGAACGCTACTATACGCCGGAGGAGTTTGCCGAATTCAAGCGGATCGGGCTCGAGATGGGCTTCCGCTACGTCGAATCCGGGCCACTCGTCCGCTCCAGCTATCACGCCCACGAGCACAAGCCGGAGAATGCGCCAAAGCTAACCGATTCCGTCCCGACACTCGTCCAGCTTACCAGGTCGCAGACCAGTGTCTGAGGGACCATTCATCATTCCAAGGGAGAATTGAAAATGTACAAACTTGTCCTCGTTCGTCACGGTGAGAGTGACTGGAACCGTGAGAACCGCTTCACCGGCTGGACCGACGTCGATCTCTCCGCGCAGGGGCTCACGGAGGCACGCGCTGCCGGCGAAGTCCTCAAAGCCGAGGGTTTCACCTTCGATGTTGCCTACACCTCGGTCCTCAAGCGGGCTATTCGTACCCTCTGGATCGTCCTCGATCAGCTCGATCTCATGTGGATTCCGGTTCACCATTCCTGGCGGCTCAATGAGCGCCATTACGGTGCTCTCCAGGGGCTCAACAAGGCGGAGACGGCCGCTCAGTTTGGCGATGATCAGGTCAAGGTCTGGCGCCGCAGCTACGACACCCCGCCGCCCCCGCTCGATCCGCAGGATGAGCGCTTCCCGGGCCGCGACCCTCGCTACGCCAGCCTCTCCGGCGAAGAACTGCCACTCACCGAGTGTCTCAAGGACACCGTCGCGCGTATGCTCCCCCACTGGCACAACGTGATCGCACCGGCCGTCAAGTCCGGCCAGCGCGTCATCGTCGCCGCCCACGGCAACAGCCTCCGCGCCCTCGTCAAATACCTCGACAACATCTCTGAGGATGAG
>CAIOZW010000082.1 GCA_903862855.1 uncultured Acidobacteriota bacterium | reverse complement strand
CTGCCAACTCTTCGGCTACTGCACCACGTCTGATCTCGATCCCCTCGATCTCGAGCAGACTCTCGTAGATGAAGACAATCCGTTTCAGGCTGACCCGGTAGCTCTCCAGTGTCTGTTCGTCAAAGACAAAGACACGTGGCGCATCTGGATGGGCGACCAGGGCTGGCCCCTGCGGATCGAGTGAGTCCCCATGAACCCAGACCAATGATTGACTCATCGACGCCCTCCCATATCGACCGGCATGCGTGGAAAGAGGCTTGCCTGCAGTTCATCGTAGCTGCCATCAAATGGGCACCCCTGTCGATTATACTGGCACTCCCGACAGTAGATCCCATCAGTGAACTGCTCGAGATTGTCCCGATTGAAAAAGTACGGCTTGCTTGAAAATGTACTCGCCACCCACTGCCAGGAGAGATTATTACTGGCAGGATCACCATCGAGCAGATGCTCGAGAAACCACTTCGCCCCAGCCTGCCAGCGGACCCGGCGGAAATGGAGAATATAGGCCGCCATCCACATCCGGGCGTGGTTGTGAAGATAACCGGTCTGATGCAGTTCGGCAGCAAATCGATCCATACAGGCCAGTCCGGTGCGTCCTTCCCGGATATCTGCGGGAAGCTCGGCAGCATAATCGGTCGGCCGCCATCCCGTCTTCGGAGTTTCGCGATCTCTCCAGATGCCCTTACCGAGCTTGGCATAGACACGTTGCCAATAGTCGCGCCAGGCCAGCTCCGTGACCAGCTTCTCCGCCCGTGCGCCACCACGCTGCAACGCCACCAACCTGACCTCAGCCAGCGTCAGTATTCCGTGGCGGAGATAGGCGGAGAGCATGGTTACAGCCCCCTTCAGGTAGTTGCGTGATGAGGCATAGCGATCGGGCTTGATCCGCGCCAGCAACTCTTCAGCCGCCCGCCGTCCCCCACGCATCTCTGAAACCTCGGGACTTCGCGCCGCCGCTGCCGGAAACTGCTGCCGCACCCATTCGATCAGCTCATCTCGGTCCCTGAACTCTTTCCTTAGCTTCATTGCTTGTTCGTCTCCGTCGACAGGCATCACTGCAATAGCGCACCTCTTCCCAGACCTTTCGCCACTTCTTCCGCCACGCAAAAGGGCGTCCACAGACGGCACAGATCTTTGAAGGCAAGTCGCTCTTCTTCACGAGGGGATCCCGGAATCGATTGTCCGCTGCAGGAAAATCAGCCAGATCACTCCACGCAGAGTCCAGGCAATCGTCCGCAGCCAGTTAGTCGCCACCAGTGCGTGGTGAGCCACCTGATCAAAGCCCATCGCCAGTTGCCCGTGACGCGGAACCTGGAGGAGAAAAGTCGACCCCCAGACCACCACAAGCAGCAAAGCTCCAGCGATAGCCTCCGACAATTTCAACCCGACCGGACGCATCATCAGCAGCATCCCAGTCGTTACCAGCTCGATCAACATTGGTGGAATAACCACCAGCGAGGTGAGTTGGGAGTGTGAGGACTCATACGCCGCGAAAACATCCCTCCCGACCCTCGCGAAGAGCGGATAATGGACGACCTGGACAAACCAGATCAGTCCAACCATAAAGAATGTCGAGGCCAGATTGGCCAGTACCACCAGCTTGAGCATCAGTTCTCCAATCAGAAGAGGCGCAGTTGGTTGGAATCAGGTCGCGGAAATTTTACCATCTCGGTTCTCCTTCGGCTGCCGTGCCTGGCAAATACCTGCATCACCTCTTCGCGCAGCGCCGGATGGCGACGAATAGCGGCGATTCTCGCCCGGGCGTGGGTCACCGCCTGTTGATGATCTACCACTGGTGCCGGATAGTCCTGACCAATTAGGCAACCAACGTCCATCTGCTGCTCAGTCGGCAGCAGCCAGGGGGCGTGAATGAATGAATCAGGAACTCTCCGCAGCGCAGGTATCCAACGGCGCACAAAATCTCCCTGCCGGTCGTGATCCTGACCCTGTTTGACCGGATTGTAGAGTCGAATCGTTGCGTGGCCCGCCGTTCCGGACTGCATCTGAAATTGTGGATAATGAATTCCTGGCTCATAATCGAGAAAGAGCTTGGCCAGCCAGTGGGCTGGCCGCTGCCAGTGAAGCCAGAGGTCATAGGCGGCGAAGGCGACAAGCATTGAACGCATCCGGAAATTGAGCCATCCGGTCGCCAGAAGCATCCGCATGCTCGCGTCGATCATCGGATAGCCGGTCTCCCCCCTCTGCCATGCCGCAAATCTTCCTTCATCGAACTCATCCTCACGCAGCCCGTCATAGGCCCGGACGAAGTTACGAAATTCGACCTCCGGCTCATCCTCGAGCTTCTGGATGAAATGGCACCGCCAATGGAGACGTGACTCGAAGGCTCGCAAGGATCCGGCCCAACGCGGCGGGGCCGCGACCATTCGCTCACCCAGCGCCGTCAAAACCTGGCGTGTCGACAGATTGCCCCAGGCAAGATAGGGGCTCAACCTTGAACAGGCACTCTCGGCGGTCAGCGGACTGGAGATACCTCCACGATAACCAATCCCCCGCTCGGTCAGGAAAGAGTCGAGAACTTTGTGAGCAACCCGCTCGCCACCGCGCTGGATAGCCACGATCCGGCGATCGGGTGGCAGCCCGAGCTCGGCGACCGTCGGGATTGGCCCAGGATCGATTCCCACCACTGGAATCAATCGGGCCGGGGGGGCCAGCACTGGCCCGGCCAGCCGTTCCTGACGAATCGACATCCAATCATCACGATTGGCGAGGCGCCGGACAACACCGTTGCTCGGTAGTTCATGCCTCTCGATCCCCGCTTCACGGGCCCATCTTCGCCATGCGCGATCCCGCTGGTAACTCCGCCAGTTGCCCGTCTCCTCGTGCGCCCAGATCGCGCATCGATGATCCGCCGCGAGGGATTTCAGAACATCAACGGCCTCCCCAACCCGGATCACTAATGGCTGTCCCAGCCGGGCAAGTGAGTCTCGCAGATCGATCAGACTCTCCCGAATGAAGGTCCAGTGGATCGAATCGAAATCAGGGGCGTTGATCAGGGAAGGCTCGATGATATAAAGCGGCAGGACCGGACCCCGCTGAGCAGCTTCGATCAGCGGACGATGGTCAGCGACCCGCAGATCACGTTTGAACCAGACGATGTTGAGGTGGCCGGTGGGACCTGTGGGACTGGTGGGACTGGTGGGACCTGTGGGACCTGTGGGACTGGTGGTGATTGTGGGAACTAAACACATAATCAATTGCCTTTTTCTTAGCTGTCCTACTTGTCCTACCATCCCTACTGGTCCCACAAGTCCCACAAGTCCCACTTGTCCCACAAGTCCCACAAGTCCCACTTGTCCCACAAGTCCCACTTGTCCCACAAGTCCCACCAGTCCCACTTGTCCTACCTTTCTCTCAAGCGAGCAGTGCCTCCTGGACCACCCCGTGAACATCGGTCAAACGAAAATCGCGCCCCTGGAACCGGTAGGTGAGCTTCTCGTGATTGAATCCAAGCAGGTGAAGGAGTGTGGCGTGAAGGTCGTGAACGTGAACCGGATCACGGGCCACATTGAAACCAATCTCATCTGTCTCACCGTGGGTGATACCTGGCTTGAACCCGCCACCAGCAACCCACATGGTGAAGGCGCGATTGTGATGATCACGGCCGAGTGCATTGCTTCCATCCGGTTCGCCCTGAATCATCGGCGTTCGACCAAACTCCCCTCCCCAGATGACGATGGTATCATCGAGGAGCCCACGTTGCTGGAGATCGATCAGCAGTGCTGTATTGGCCTGATCGGTCTCCTTGCACTGTGCAATCGTTCCTTTGTGAACCTGTCCGTGATGATCCCAGGCCTCGTGGTAGAGCTGCACAAACCGTACTCCACGCTCGACCAACCGGCGAGCAAGAAGACAGTTGTTGGCATAGGTGTTCTTTCCCGGCTCTGCACCATAGAGCTCAATGGTCGACTGGGACTCCTTGCTGAGATCCATCAGCTCCGGGGCACTCTCCTGCATCCGATAGGCCATCTCAAACGAGTTGATGCGCGTTGCAATCTCCGCATCACCAGTCTTCTCCAGCAGATGCTGATTGAGATCCTTCAGTGCATCGAGTGTGTCCCTCTGGACCTCTCGCGAGATTCCCCGCGGATTGGCAAGTGAGAGAATCGGATCACCGCCACGCCGAAATGGAACACCCTGGTAGACGGTCGGCAGGAAACCACTTCCCCAGAGGCTCGACCCGCCACTCGTCCCGCCAGCCGATGAGAGAACGACGAAGGCCGGCAGATCCTGTGACTCTGAGCCGAGACCATAGGTGATCCATGAACCAAAACTGGGCCGTCCGAACTGCACACTTCCGGTCTGCATCATGATCTGTGCCGGGGCATGGTTGACCGCATCGGTCATCATCGATCTGATGATCGTCAGTCGATCGGCCACCTTTGGCAGATGAATGAGCGCCTCGCTCATCTCCGCTCCCGACTGACCATGCCGGGCAAATTTGAACTGGGTCGAGAAGAGAGCCGCGTCGGGTTTGATAAATGCAAGCGTCTGCCCCTTCAGCAGCTCTGGTGGACAGGGCTGTCCATTGTACTTTGCCAGCCCCGGCTTGTGGTCGAACAGCTCGAGCTGCGAGGGCCCACCAGCTTGAAAAAGATAGATGACGCGTTTTGCACGCGCTGGAAAGTGGGGCCGTTTTGGGGCAAGCGGGTTGGCCCCCTTCTCGGCCCCGATGGCTCGATCACCCAGCAGTGAGGACAGTGCCAGCGAGCCTAGCCCGATACTGCAATCTCTGAAGAAATGGCGCCTGGTAACCTGACGCTTCGCCTCGCCCATTATCTCTTCATTAAAGTTCATCTTCATTACCTCACTGTCTGCTTATGGTCTCGTCAAGATTGAGCATCGTTCGCGCCACAATCGTCCAGGGCGCAAGTTGATGCAGATCGACGCCGGCGGGCAGACTATTCAGGTCTGTCGAAGTGACATAGACTGCCGCTGCCGTCTCACCGGCGAAGCGTCCACGCTGTTTCTCGAGAAGGGCCAGCAATCGTGCAAGTTCGAATTCATCGGGAAGTCTGCCCGTGCATAGCCTGAATCCGTATCGAAGCCGCGCCCGATCATCGGCTCCACCCTGTCGCCAGATACGAAGGGCGAGAGCCTGGGCCGCCTCGACAAATGTGGCATCGTTGAGGGTGGTCAAGGCCTGCAACGGCGAATTCGAACGGGCACGCCTCGTACAGGCGACATCGGCACTCGGGGCATCAAAGACTGACATCGAAGGATACGGCACACTCCGCTTCCAGAATGTATAGAGACCGCGGCGGTAACGATCCTCTCCCTTGCTCGTCTCCCAGACCGACCGGCTGCGAAAGCTGACGGCAAGAGCACCATCAGGAATCGGGGGAAAGACGGGCGGGCCACCAATCTTGCGGCTGAGCAGGCCACTCGCGGCGAGGGTCAGATCGCGAATCGTCTCTGCCTCGACCCGTAAGCGAGGCATCCGCGCCAGGAGACGATTGTTTGGATCGATCTCCTCCATCCTGGGGGTGAGCTGCGAAGATTGACGATAGGTTGCCGAAAGGACGATCTGCCGGTGAACATTCTTGAGGCTCCAGGCCGGATTTCCCTTTGAACCATCACGGAATTCGACCGCCAGCCAGTCGAGCAGTGACTGGTGTATCGGGGTCTCACAACGGGTTCCAAAGTCCTCGGGAGTCGTCACGAGCCCTTCGCCAAAGTAGCTCTGCCAGATCCGGTTGACGATCACGCGTGGGGTGAGCGGATTCTTGACATCAGCAAGCCAGGTCGCCAGACCAAGTCGATTGCGGGGAGCTCCGGCAGGAAAAGGATGGAGAAACTCCGGGGTCCCGGGGGTGACCACCTCTCCCTGGCGCTTCCAGTCACCTCGCTTGAAGATGCGGGTCTCACGCCCGACCGGATGTGGTGAAACAACCAGCGTAGTCGTCGCATATGGCCATTGGCGAAGCTGTTGAGTTACCGCGAGGTTGGCCGACTCCCACGCGGGGACGGTCGTGCGGTAGACACTGAAGATCGCCCGGCGCTGGGCAGCCGAGCGTTCCGCGGCTGGTATCTCGAGAAGGCGCCTCACGGTCGTGGGCAATGGATCGGCTCGTGGCTCAGGTGCAGTAGTCACCGAAATGCGGAAGCGGCCGATATTCTGCGCCTCGAAGCGTTCACCGGCACTGCCCCCAAACTCTTTCTGATGCATCGTAACCCTGAGGATCGTTCCCCCTTCATCAGCAACAAGTGGACCTTGCAGCGAGAAGACGGCCCGGCGATCCTGATTGCGCTGACCAGGGCCGGCATCGGTTCCCCAGGATGTCTTCTCAACGCCATCATAGGCGAGTCGAATCGGACGATCGGGTGTTTCAAAATCGGCACTGGCTCCAGTAATCACGACCGGTTGCAGCTTGTCGGGCTGGCCTGAAGGCGCAGCCTCCACGACAAACTCTGAGAGCAGCGCTGTTCCCTGCGTCGCCCTGCCTGGCCCAGTCCGGGGTAGTGTCGGATCGGTCAAAAGTTCGAGCCGGAGGCCGGTTATCCCTTTTAACGATGTCCGGGCATTGAAATAGTAAGCAACTGTTGTCGGATTGTCACCACGGGGAATGAACGACCCATCACGAAGCTTCTCAAAGCGCACCCCACTCGTTCCAAAGACATCAGTACCATCCAGCACCTTCCAGTCTCCTGCCAGCGCGCGCATCCGCTCCTCCCAACTCTTGATCCGCGCATCGAGATCAGGTGTCCTGGCAATCAAGTCATCCTCGATCTTCGTGATCCCAGCCTGGATCTCGGCACGCTTGCGGGTCTCCGCCTCCGTGGGAACCTCGAGATCGGGCTCCTCATCCTGATTGAGGAAGGCGTAGAATCGATAATACTCCTCATGTTTGATGGGATCGAACTTGTGCGTATGGCACTGAGTGCAATTGATGGTCAGGCCAAGAAACGCCTTGCCGATCGCGTCGACCCGGTCGATCAACCCCTCGATGCGGAAGAGTTCCGGCTCGATCGCCCCCTCTTCATTGAGCATCGAGTTGCGGAGAAATCCCGTCGCCACTCGCTGCTCGATCGTCGCGTTTGGCAGCATATCGCCAGCCAGCTGCTCGATCGTAAACTGATTGAAGGGCATGTCACGATTGAAGGCATTGATCACCCAGTCCCGGTACTTCCAGACCGAACGATCACGATCCTTCTCAAAACCATTCGTATCGGCATAACGTGCGGCATCGAGCCACCACCGCCCCCACTTCTCACCGTAGTGCGGACTGGCCAGTAACCTCTCAACCAGTTTCTCGTAAGCATTGGGTGATCGGTCGCTCACAAAAGCATCGAGCTCCTCGATCGTTGGGGGAAGACCAGTCAGGTCAAGGCTGACTCTTCGGATCAGGGTCTCGCGGTCGGTCTCTGGTGAAGGAACCAGGCCTCGCGACTCAAGTCTGGCGAGAATGAATCGATCGATCGGACTCTTTACCCAGCCAGTGTTGCGAACTGATGGCAGATCCGGGCGCAACGGAGCTTCAAACGCCCAGTGCACTTGTGAGTCGGCTGGAATCACCGATCCGCCAATCAGCAGCAGCGGCAGGATCAGAATCAGGGCAATCTTTCCGTAACGTCTCATTCTTCCTCCGTAGACTGTAATCAATTATGCACGCATCTTAACAGATCGAGGTCGAAACTGGCTACACTCGCAAGTCTATCCAACCTGCACTGATCCCTGCACCTGCTGAGAAAAAGCTGGTGGCTGAACAGGGCTGGATCGAGTGTTTTTTACCAATCCTCTCCCCAGAAAGCTGACCTTATCCGATCAGCTCATCCGCACATAACTCCCGCGAATCGAGTCTGTTTGAAAGTCTACCCGGCGAAGAGTATCCTGTCGTGACGTTCAACTCTGTAAACATTGATTCTGATCTGCCCGGCAAGGACCAGCAAGGAGAGAACATGAAACGATACTCGGCACTCATGCGCCCATTACGCCTTTTGATAATCTCATCAGTGATGAGCCTCGCCCTCCTCGGGCCAGCCCCCCGTCCCATTCCCGGCAAGACCGCGGAGAGGGACGAGCGCCTCGAGAAGGTAGCCGCATCGGTAACCATCTACCGTGACAAGTGGGGAGTGCCGCATGTCTACGCGCCGACCGATGCTGCCGCCATCTTTGGGTTCATGTATGCACAGGCAGAGGACAATTTCTGGCAGATCGAAGACAGTTACATCCAATCGATCGGACGCGCCGCCGAGGTCGATGGGCAAAAGATGCTCGACTCGGATCTTATCAACCGGGCCCTGCGTATTGTCGATCTGTCAAAGTCCGAATACGCTTCGTTGAGCCCAGCGATGAAGGAGATGTGTGATGCGGCGACAGATGGACTCAACTACTATCTGGCCAAAAATCCCCAGGTCAAACCGCGCCTCATCAACCATTTTGAACCCTGGCACCCTCTTGCGTTCGGCCGCTTTGCCCAGTACCAGCTCTTCATCTACAAGCGGGCTGTTCGTGATAACGAGATCCGTGCCGCGGTTAAGGAATTGGGTGCAGCTGGATCAACCAGTCTCGATCTCTCCCCGGAAAGAGGATCTCCATTCGAGACTGATCAGGCCAATGGGAGCGAACCAATTTCAGAAGACATCTGGAACGCAGGTGTAGTCGGTTCAAACACCTGGGCCGTCACTCCTTCCAGGAGCCGCTCCGGGCGGGCGATGCTCTTCATAAACCCACATCAGCCATTCTTCGGGCCCGGACAATGGATCGAGGGGCACGTTCATAGTGCGAGTGGATGGAATGTCTCCGGGGCCACCTTTCCCGGATCGCCGATCATCGGTCTCGGGCACAACGAGAATCTTGGCTGGAGCCACACGGTCAACATTCCGGACATCTTCGATCTCTGGGAAGAAAAGTTCGACGATCCACAGAATCCACTCAACTACCGCTATGGAAATGGTTACCGCACAGCCACGGACTGGAATGACTCTCTCGTCGTCAGGACCGATAAGGGTCCGGTCAGTCGAAACTTCACCTTTCGTCGAACCCACCATGGACCAATCGTGGCCGTCCGCGACGGGAAGCCCGTGGCAATTCGGATGGCTGGCCTCGAGGAGGGTGGACTGATTGAACAACGCTACATGATGGGCAAAGCCCGGAACCTCACTGAGTTTCGTCAGGCCATGGCGCGGCTGGCCGTCCCGATGTTCAACACCATGTATGCTGATCGCGAGGGCAATGTCTGGTACCTTTACAATGGCACCATTCCAAAGCGCGATCAACGATTCGACTGGTCAAAACCGGTCGACGGCAGTGACCCTGCGACCGAATGGAAAGGCTACCATCCGGTAAACGAACTGCCACAGATTCTCAATCCATCGTCCGGCTATGCCCAGAACTGCAACGCCACACCACTTCTCGCCGCTGGTGACCAGACCAATACGGGGGGGAATCCTGATCCCGCCAGGTTCCCAAGGTATATGATCGGCGAAGAGGACAACTCGCGTTCACGCATTTCACGGCGGATACTCGCCGGAAACCCAAAGTTCAGTTTTGAGGAATGGTCTGCCGCCGCTTACGATACGCGCTGCATCGAGGCTGAGCGGCTGATTCCGACTCTTGTTGCTGATCTGGAGAAGGCCCGGACAAGCGATGCGCCGCGCGCAACCAGGACTGCGGATGCCGTAGCCCTGCTCAAATCCTGGGATGGCGTGAGCCGGGTCGACTCGGTGGCCATGACCGTCTTCTCCCTCTGGGCCTACACTCGCACTCTCCCGCAGGCCAGGCAACTGACGAGGAATCTGCCGGTACCGGATATCGCCATCCTCGAATATGTCCTGAACGATCTCGAAAAGAACTGGGGAACCTGGCAGGTCAAGTGGGGAGAGATCACCCGCCTCCAGCGAGTCCACTCGAGTGGATCGCTCGAACCATTCAGCGATGAACGACCCAGTCTCGCGGTCGCTGGCGGTCCAGGTGAATTTGTTGGCATGGTCTTCAACTTCTATGCCCCGGCAGCCCGGGGTCAGAAGAGACGCTATGGCACTGCCGGCCACTCCTATGTCAGTGTCGTCGAGTTTGGTTCCAAGGTTCGCGCCCTCTCAGTCCTCCAGTTTGGCCAGAGCCACGATCCACAATCGAAACACTACTTTGATCAGGCGGCCCTCTATGCCAACGGCCAGTTCAAACCAGCCTGGTTTACGCTCGACGAGATTAAGGCTAACCTCGATCGCTCGTATCATCCGGGAGCCAGATAAGCAACATTTCATACAGATATTTTCGGACAATCAAGAGGAACACCAGATAATGCCTGCATCAAGTCTGCTCGCACTGATTGATGATATTGCCTCGATACTCGACGATGTCTCGGCGATGACCAAAGTTGCTACCAAGAAGACGGCCGGAGTTCTCGGTGACGACCTCGCCCTCAATGCCGAACAGGTGACCGGCGTCAAAGCCGATCGCGAACTTCCAGTAGTCTGGGCTGTCGCCCGTGGATCGATGCTCAACAAGGGGATTCTGGTTCCGGCGGCGCTCCTCATCTCTGCCTTCGCTCCTTCAATGATCGTCCCACTACTGATGATTGGTGGAGGCTTTCTATGCTACGAGGGAATCGAAAAGCTGCTCCATCCGCTTCTGCACCGGCAGGATGAGGAGCAGGAGGAGCACGAAGAGCGTCTCGAGGCACTTGCCGACCCGACCGTCGATATGGTCGAGCACGAGAAGACGAAGATACGTGGTGCCATTCGCACCGACTTCATCCTCTCGGCGGAGATCATCGTCATCTCACTGGGGACGATTTCGAGTGCGTCATTCAGCAAACAGGTCATCACGCTCTCGGTCATCTCGGTTGTCTTTACGGTCGGGGTCTATGGATTGGTCGCCGGTATCGTCAAGATGGACGATGCCGGCATGATTCTCCAGAGACGGGGGGGGTTGGCCAGATCAATTGGAACGATTCTTCTCGGCGCCGCACCACTTCTGCTCCGGCTGCTGTCGGTGCTCGGGACGGCAGCGATGTTTCTCGTCGGTGGAGGCATTATCGCTCACGGCTGGCACCCGATCGAAGTATTGATCGAAAGGATCACCGGATATTTCATCAACGTCGATCCATTTGGGCCTTTGCTATCAGCCATGGTTCAGACAACACTCAATGGTCTGACTGGAGTTATCGTCGGGATACTGGTTCTCAGCGGAGTAGGTCTGATCAGCCGTCTCTACAGGCGGGTTCGTGGTTGAGGTCGGTCGCAGGTCGAACCGATCCTCGATCATGATAGTCCACGCCCCACCGCGGCGATTTAGAACCTTCTCCTCCCGACATTGATTGCTGGGATACCCTGATGAAAAAGTTTTACGACCGAATCGGCCCTCATGTTAAACGCGAGATCGCTGCATCGATTGCCGCCGAAGAGACTGGCCATTATGATCGATCCTTCATACATCTGGAGCGAGCCCACGTACTGGGACAGGCCTCGACCCGATACCACGTCAGGATTCACTGGCTAATGTTCTGGTTTGGGTGGCGAAGAGGTCAATGGCCGGATTGTCTTGGGCAGCTGCTACGTCTCGTTGGTGCGGCAACCAAGACGGCAGTTGGATTGGTTCCAACCGGGAATACGGGCGGTTCAAACATCAGCCCATTCAAGCGGATGCCCCTCCCGCCCGATCTGCAAGAGCTGATCGGTGCAGCCCGTGACCGACAATGATCCTTCCCCTCAGAACCCCAGCCGGAGAGTAAACCGAAACGTTCGCCCGTCATTGAGCGTGTTGGTGATCCGCCCGAAACTTGGCGAGGTCAGCTCCTTTGTGGGTTCGGCGAACTGTGGGGTATTGAAGAGGTTGATCGATTCGGCCCGGAATGTCAGACTCGTCGCCCCCCGCAAAGTCCAGGCACGGGAGAGCGAAGCATTGATGTTGGCAATCTTGCCGCGCCGGAACACGTTACGACCGAGACTCCCGGCCCCGGCGGTCGGTTGAATGTATTGAAACGCACTGCGGGGCAACAGTTGGGTTGAAGTATCCGGGTTGCCGATCGTCCGGCCTACTACTGCCAGGTCGAGCACATTCGGGCGATCGCCCGAGTTACCATCAACATTCCCAAATCCCGGTGCATCCGACCCGGACTCAACAGTAAACGGTGTGCCGTTCTTGAGCAGTCCGACCAGCGAGAAGTTCCAGTTTCCAATCGTTCCACGAACAAAGCGCGTCTGTCCGTCAAGACGCGGCACCTGCCAGGTTGCCCGGGTCAGAAAGGCGTGCGGCTGATCAAATGCGCTCCGCCCCTTCAGATCACGCTGCACCTCGTCTTCAGTCTGGCTGCGCGCAACACGTCCATCCGGCCCGGAGAGCGTGTTTGTATAATCATGACCAAGGTCGAGCGACTTGCTTAACCAGTATGAGGCATCGAGAGAAAGTCCATGCCATTCATTCAGAACGACCGAAACCCGTGCAGCATCGTACCAGGCGCGTGAGGCGTTGAGAAAGGCATAAGAGTCGAGAACTCGCGGGTCTGACCTCCGCTGGTTGACCGTCGCATTGGTCTGTGGAATTCCTGGAACAACCCGCGCCCGGTTACCAAACCACATCTGGAAGAGCTTGTGGGCCCGGCTGCCGACATAGCCAAGCTGCATCCGCACCCGCCGCGTCACCAGCGGCTCCCAACTCACGTTGTACTGATGGGCATAGGGCGTGACAAAGTCGGGTGAGAAGCTGAAGGTGCTGCTCCTCGTCGTAGGCGGAATATTTCGGATATCTATATTTCCCAGCGGATTGAGCAGGTTCGGCTGGGTCACGAAGAGGCGATAGCTGCCTGGCGGATTGAGACGGATCTGCCCATAGGTGACCGGAAAGATCTGGCCATAATGAAGTCCATAATTGGCCCGTACGACTCCCAGTCGATCGCCAAGGCGGTAGGCAACCCCAAGATAAGGCGCACCGTTATTGCAGTCACAGTCAAAGGGGAATTTGTTGAGATTGTTGACCTCTGTCGGACTGGTCACGACACCGAATCGCATTCCATAGCTGAGCTGCACTCGGTCATTCACCCGCCACAGATCACCGAGATAGCTATTGACGACCCAGTTCCGAAAACCACGATGGGTATTGCCCACCGCAAGCGTATACTGCAACGGCAGCCCGAGGCGCAGGTTGGTGATCGCGTCCCGCCCACCATCGTTGGCAAAGACCAGTATCCCGCGATCACCGTCCGGCTCGGTACCATTGATCTGCGTTCGAAACAGCTCTGCGCCAAAGGCAAGCTGATGATTCCCGCGTTTCTGCTGTACTCCAAAAGCGTAGCGGAAGTTGTTGAGTGCCCGGTTGATCGGAATCGGTGGTGCCGGTCCGAGACCGGTCAACGCACCTGCCACCATGACCGTCGGGCCGACGGCATTCCTCTCCGGCCGCAGCAGCGAAGTCGTCCGATCAAAGCCAATCGAGAACTCTCCCACCGTTGCCGGTGACCAGTTGCGGGTCCAGGTAATCCTCGCTACGTGGGATTTGATGAAGGTATCCGGATTCTGTCCAGCTACCAGCTGGAATGGATTGACCACCTGACCGGTAAATGCATACCTCAGCGCCAGCTGATCACGCTTTCCTATCTGGTGATCGAGACGCCCACTCGCGGCATCGGTATTGATACGCTGCGGAGCATTGGTGTTCAATGCTCGCGGATCGATATCCGTCCGGTTCGGCAGCTCATTTGGATAGGCGGCCAGAAACCTCTCGACAATCCGGCGGATCCCCGGATCGGTCGCCAGTGCCGTCCGCTCATCCGCCTTTGGAACGAGGACGTTTCCATTAACTACGCCACGCACCTTCTGCTGACTGCCATCGATCATCAGAAAGGTTCTGCTGCTGAGCGGAATCCCGACATTGAAACCGTAATTGTTCTCACGCGCCGGCTTGACCCCACCAACCTGAAAGAAGGCGCGGGCACTGAAGATACTGTTGTTGTGCGTCTCGAAAAGACTCCCGTGAATCCCCTTCCCGGATCGGGCCCGCGGCAGGTGAACCGAAGCCCCCGGCGGTACGCCATATTCGGTGCCAAAGAAATTTCGGGCGGCGGAAAACTCGGGAATCAGGGTCGCCGTGGTTCCAACTCGCAGATTGAGCTCACGCAGCGAATTGTTGTCGATCAGATTGAACTGGACATTCTCGTTCCGCCGGCTCTCACCCGTCGAGGTGTCCGTCTGGCCCAGCAGGTTGAGCTGGGTTCGCTGGTTCTGCTGTTGTGGCTCGGTCGCCTCAGCCTTCGGACGCTCCGCTGATGGGGCATTCTGTGCGCAGACACCAGCCGTCGTCGTGGCAATAAATAATATTAAAACTGTAAGGACAAGTTGCAATTCAAACTGTAGGGATCGCTTCAAGAGAGTCTCTTCCTTGATCGTTTAATCTTGATCACTTAATGATCATTGTCTCTGTTTCAGGTTCGGATCAAAGAGTTTAATTCTCCCTCCTGATCAAAGCAAAGCATCTCAAAAAAATATGGCCGCCGAACAATTGGACAGAAGAGGATTCTTCTCCATCCAACCATACGACGGCCAACCATACGACGGCCAACTATACGACGGCCAACCATACGACGACCAACTTCAAAAACTTTCAACCACCTTCAGGGATACTTACCCACGCGGAGTCGACCAATGGCTACGATATTTCCGCCCAAGCATCTTCGATGCCCCGGGATCGGCCGCAATCGTCTCTGTCCGCGGATCGAAACTCAGGTTACGTCCAGTTCGAATAACGATGTTCGCCAGATGTGCGTGGAGACTCGAGGTGTGGCCGATCGCGATCTCCGCATTCGGACTCTTTCTCGACCTGACACAGTCGATAAAGTTACGCGAGTGCCAGTTCTCGGGATTGACCAGCTCCTCGCCGACCAGTTTGTGGCGGCGATCATAGATTCGGTAACCGTATCGCCTTCCTGCTGGTGTCTGCCACCTTCCAATGTGCATGACCCCTTCGCTGCCGTAGATGGCGACGCCGTTCTCCTGATCCTCCATCCCGTACGGAGCCCAGATCCTCATCTCGAAGATGATCGACTTCTCACCGTAATCGAAGGTGATATTGGCGGTATCCGGTGTGATCTGGTCATCATTGAAGAAGACCTTTCGCCCACTTCCGGCAACCTTCAGCGGAGCCTCGACACCAAGCATCCACCTGGCAATATCGATCTGGTGAACACCATCATTACCGACATCGCCCGTGCCATAATTCCAGTTCCAGTGCCATTTGTAATGGAACCGGTTCTCATTGAAGGGCAAGACCTCTGCCGGCCCGGTCCAGGTGTCGTAATCGACTCCGGCCGGCACTGGACCGTCCGGCCGTCGCCCGATATCGTCCCGCAACTGCACATCCCATGCCTTGGCCATCAAGGCGCGACCTATCCGGCCAGACTTGATCGCTTCCGCCGCCGCATAGTGAACAGGAAAGCTCCGGTACTGTGTCCCGTGCTGAACGACCTTTCCAGTCCGACGGGCCGCCTCGACCATCAGGCGCCCCTCGCGGAGATTGTGGGAACAGGGCTTCTCGACGTAGACGTCCTTGCCGGCGGCACAGGCCAGAATCGTTGCCGGTGCATGCCAGTGATCCGGTGTGGCAATGACCACCGCATCGACCGACTTGTCGTCGAGGACCCGGCGCAGATCACTTGTCAGGGCAGGCTTCTGTCCAGCCCAACCAGCCGCCATCTTACCGGCTTTCGCCAGAACCCGTTCATCAATATCGCAGAGATGGGCGATATTGACATCACCCAGCTCGACAAAACTGTTTGCAAGTCCTGCGCCCCGCCCATTCAGACCGATGACGGCAATCGTCACCTTGTCAGCCGCAGCCACTGCTGCCGCGGCCGGTAATGCGGCGGCGGCAGCCTTGATAAAGTGGCGTCTCTCCATTGATACCTCCAATCAAAATGTGATCCGGGCATTGACCTGCATCACACGCGCACCCCGCGTTGATGTGAAGAGACCAAAACTCGAATTAACGATATTGGTGTTGATACCCGAAAAGTTGGTATGATTGAAAGCATTAAACATATCGGCCCTGATTTGCAATCTGATCCCCTCGGTTATCGCAAGATTTTTGGCGATGGCGAGGTCGACATTCCAGAATCCATGGCCGCGCAGTGCATTACGCCCGAGGGTTCCAGGTCGGCCCGAAGCGCCGCTCGCCGATATCTGCGGGACTCTGGCGAACGCGGCCGGATTGAGATACTGCAACGGTCGGCTCGGATCCTTCAGATATGGATTACCGACCAGATCAGCCCGCTGGCCTGGAATAGAGCTGGGCGTACCCACGTTGATCGGGGCTCCAGTCTCTGCCGAGAAGATCCCACTCAGCTGCCATCCACCCAGCAGTAACTGACCTCCGCGCCCAGTCAAGCCGCTCCATTTCGCAAATGGCAACTCATAGAGAAAGTCTGTCACGAAGCGATGCCGGATATCGAAAGGAGTCGGACCACGCTCGAGACTGAGGTTGTTATTGTCCTGCGGGGCAGACAATGTCGTCAGATCCCCATCCATGAACCCGATGTTGCTTGCCCAGGTGTAGTTGACATTGACCAGGAGATTCTGCGAAAACCTCTTTCGAATCGAGGTCTGCAGCCCGTGGTAATGGGTCGATTCCGAAGTGTCAAAGTGGCGGAACTCCCCAAACCCGGCGCGGGGGCGCAACCCTGTTACCCGATCAACCAGATTCATCTGCCGGTTCATCAGAAGCTTCAGCCCATGATTACCAACATATGAGACCTCAGCAGTCATCGAGCCGGTCAACTGGCGCTGGACACTCAGGTTCCACTGGATACTGTATGGAGTCGGGAAATTGGGATTGATTGTCGCTCCTGTCCAGTCAAAGTTTGGATTACGGACAAGTGGCAGCACCGCCGAATTTGTGATCGGATACTTGAGATTTTGTGAAATCCCCTCAGCGCGGCTGAAGACGACGCGGAATGGTTCGTCAAGAGCATTGCGCACCAGCTCAAGGATGTTGCGGAGCGGTGAGCGTGTGTAGAAGGTTCCAGCCCCTCCACGAATGACTGTCCGCCCTGCCGTATCAACCGACCAGGCAAACCCGAAGCGTGGGGCGAAGTTGTTTCGATCCGCCTCATAGATACTCTCGGGAGAGCGGAGCGTTCCAAACCCAAACGGTGAATTGCGGTTGAAAAGCCGGCCTTTTTCCTCGCGTGGAACAGAGAAATAGTCGTAGCGAAGGCCCAGGTTGAGTGTCAAGCGCGGGGTGATCCGGTAATCATCCTGCACAAAATAGCCATTGTTCCAGTTGGTGATCAGATAGGGATTGAGACCAAAGGTCACCTGGATGCGGTTTGGAATATTGGCCAGAAAATCATCAACGTTTGAGTACTGGATCTCGGGCGTCTCAATATTCGAGCGCGTCTGATCCTGTCTCATGAATATCCCACCAAATTTGATCGTGTGCTTGCCCTTGGTCAGCGAACCGATCTGTTCGATACTCCATCCGCTTCCCTTGCTCAGCAAGATCTCACCCGCATTGCTGAAACCAAGGTTCCCGGTTATGCCGGGAACACCGAGACCATAGATTCCATCCAGTCGTTCGACAAAATTGCGCTTGTAACCAAACCGGGACTCGAGACTGACCAGAGACCCACCATAGATGTAGTTGGCGGTCAGCGAGTCATCCAGACCAAGAAAAGTCCGCGGATTGGCCGCAGATGCTCGTGGGGTGATCGAATCGGGACGACCTCGCGTATAACGACCACTGAGCCGACTTCGATCAGTTACATTGTAGTCAACCCTTGCCACGACGTGATTGTCATTTCCCTGACTCGATCCAAACCCGACATAACGTGCCGTGATTGCTCCGGCAGCGATCGGCTGATTCGGCAAGGGCAGTGTGTCGAAGAATGGCTTGTAACCAGCAACAGCGGCGATCGCCCGATCCCGGAAGTCTTTGGTCGGGACATCTGTGTTAAAACTGGCAAATCTTCGCAGTCTGTAGGCCTCAAAGACTCCAAAGAAGAAGAGTCTGTTCTTGATTACCGGACCGCCAATTGATCCTCCGAACTGATTGAAGACTTCCGGCGGTCGGGTTGACAGGAACTGGTTACGCGCATTGAGCACCCTCCCCTGATAATTCTCGAACAGACTGCCGTGGAACTCATTTCCTCCGCTCTTGGTAATCAGACCGACGTTTCCAGAGAGCGTATTGGCAAACTCGGCTGAGGCGATTCCTTTGCTGACGTTGACCTCCGAGATCGCCTCGAGACTGACCACTCTGATGAGATTGAAGTTTCCGAATGCGGTCAGCGAATTCTCCTCCGCGCTACCTGAGGCCTGGGTTCCATCAACCGTCAGAGCTGCTGCTCCAGGCGCAAGGCCATTCATTACCACTCCAGTTCCACCACCGGCTCCACGCACCTGCAGCCCAGGTCCATTGTTGATCAGATTTGTCCAATCCCGCCGCGCCAACGGCAACTCTCTGACCTGAACCGTTGAATGGGTGACCAGCTGCTCCGGACTGACATTCTGCAGGGTCGAAAGTTCGGCCGTTACCGTCACTTTCTCACTCAACTGACCGACCACCATGCCAAAACTCAAGCGGAGCCGCTGCCCGGCAGTCAGTTCAACCTTTTCCTGTATCTGCTCTTTGAATCCACTTGCCGCAATGATCAGGTCATAACGACCTACTGGCAGGAAGGTCAGGGTAAACTCTCCCGTGCCATCCGTGGTGGCCGTAAAGACACTGCCACTGGCTTCGTTGACAGCTTTGACGCTTGCCCCGCTGATCGGAGCACCGCTGGAGTCCTGCACTGTTCCGTACAAGGTTGCGGTCGTTACCTGCGCTCGCAGTTCGGCCGTTCCAGTCAGCACGAGAAATGCGACCAGCAGTCCAGACGTTTTTAATAGTTTAATCAAAGAGGATTGTCCATTTTTCCGCAACATACAGCTCCTTTTTCCAGAAACGGAGGTGAGGGGGTTGGTTATTCCACCGCGTCACAATCGACAGTGGATCGTTCAGTTACGCCAAATCCTGACAACTTTTCTATACCTGCAGTTTTGTGTCTAAGCTGACCTAACAGGCAACTGTCGGCCAGTCAGGCCTCAAACTCTGGGCTTTTGATTTATAGACGGTATTCATGCACGAAAGTGAAAATATCTGCATGTTTTGAAAATTGTCAAGCTAAATTCCACTTTATGTCCTTTACTTCCACTTATGATAGACATATCCTCGTTTCCGCGCTGAGAATTGAAGATTCCGGAAGCATGAATTTATTGGCAATAATCCCTGAAGAGATGTAAAAGAGAGGCGCGTAGATGGCTTTCCAAATTCCGGACAACTGAAGAGGTTGTCATCATTTTTAATGTTCGAACCAGCATATTCCACTCATAGTGCGCAATCAGAGCACCTGTAAAAAGTAGGTAACGGGTAAGTAATGGCGAAGCGCAGGGAGACCGGAATCGAAACGGTGGAATGAGAAGCAGATGAGAAAGAACGAGACTAAAAACAGATTGATTGGCGGGGAGGTTGTCGCCGGGGTGGCACTGCAGCAACTGCGTTCAACTGAACTACCGCGACTGCTGGGCGCCGCTGGCTTCGACTATATCTTTATCGACGCCGAGCACGGTGGATTCAACATGGAGACGATGCAGGACATGGTGAAGGCTGCGCTGCAGGCCGGAATAACTCCCCTCATCCGTGTCGCCGAGTTGCGTTATTCGCTCGTTGCGAGAGCCCTCGATATCGGAGCACAAGGGATCATCATGCCCCGCGTAGAGGATCCCGAGCTGCTACGGACAGCGATCGCCTGGACACGATTCCCTCCCCACGGCGTGCGAGGTTTTGGCATTACGGCATCGCAGATAAGTTATCAGTCGGCCAAGATGGTCGAGATAATGGAGCATGCAAATCGTGAGACGATGAATGTCGTCCAGTTCGAGAGTATCGAGGCACTTCAGCGCATCGATGATCTGCTCTCAATAGACGGCATAGATGTCGCCATGATCGGACCGGCAGACCTGTCGATCTCGATGGGTGTACCGGGTGAGTTTGACCATCCTGACCTCGTCGCGTCGATCGAGAAGTTCATTACCGATTGTGAGAGGCATGGTGTAGTGCCGGGCATCCACTGTCGATCCATCGAGATGGCCAAGCCTTGGATTGCCAAGGGAATGCGACTGGTCGGGTGTGGAAGTGAGATCACCATGCTCATCGAGCGGGCGCAATCGATGATCAGTGAACTGAGGGTCGCCCAGCGCGAGTCCGGTGGCAAGCATCACAGATAATCCGCTGGTGAATGACCAAGGGTCGATTTCAATCTGAGTACAACGCGGGAGACTGCGAATCAACCAATTCAGGAGAGTAAAAATGGTGATGATGAGAATCTTGATGCTTATATCGCTGATCACTTCAATGGTGATGACTGAACCCGTCGCTGGTCAGTCACAGAAAGGGGTAAACTTTCGTGAGGAGCCCACCCGCATCGAGGTGCTGATCGACGGGAAGCCGGCCGCGAGATACTACTTTGGGAGTGAGTGGCTGAAGCCGTTTCTGCACGAGGTGAGGGCCAGCTCAGGCAGAGAGGTGACACGCAGCTACCCGGTAACGAAAGTCGATGGTGAAAGCCGAGACCATTTCTGGCATCACGGAATATGGTACGGGCATGGAGACATCAACGGGGTCGACTTCTGGCGTGAGTTCACGGGTGATCCCAAAGAGGATGCCAAGTTCAAGCTGCCGATCGGCCGGTTCACCATCAAGGGGCGTCCACAGCTCAAAGGGGGGCTGAAGACCGGCTCCCTGACTGCCGAGTTCGACCTGGTTACTCACGAAAAGAGGACGATTGGTACGATTCGTCAGCGCTACAGTTTTCGGCAGGAGGGATCGGCAACTCTGATCGATGCGGAGATAACCATTCGAGCCGACCGGGGCCAGGCTCTGCGAATGGGTGACACGGAAGAAGGTTCACTCGGGCTGCGCTTTGATGACGCCTTCCGGCAGGATCGCGGCGCGATCATCACCAACTCTGCGGGGATGAAGGGAACCGAGAATGTCTGGGGAAAACAGGCCGAATGGGTCGACTACACGACCAGCCTGAGCGGAGAGAGGGTCGGACTGACAATCCTCGATCATCCTGCCAACCCGAAGCATCCAACATACTGGCACGCGCGTGGGTATGGACTGTGCGGCGTCAATCCCTTTGGTGAGCACGATTTCCATAATGACCCCAAACGGGATGGGAGTCTGACGATCAAGGCTGGCGGAGACCTCCGGTTTCGTTATCGGGTGGCCATTCACAATGGACAGCAGTCGCTGGCGGTCTGGAAAGCTGACTTTGTGAAATAGGGTCGATCTGCCGCCGATTTGGGTCAATGAACCGGGAATGGAGAGCTATGTTACGCCAGAAAAGTCTTTTTGCCGCCGCCATGCTGACAGTGATCTTCGTTGCCAGCCACCAGATCTGGTCAAGAGAGAGGTTGGTCGAAGCAGATAGTCCAGTCATCACCAACAGCCTCGGGATGCGGCTGGTGCGGATCGAACCAGGACGTTTCAGGATGGGGAGTGATCGTCCGGTTGACGAATCACTTGGTGGCCCGATTCTGCAAGTGCCTGAGACCGACTGGGACGAGAAGCCGGTACACAATGTGACGATAACTCGTTCTTTCCGGATTGCCGAGACCGAGGTGACGATCGAGCAGTTCCGACAGTTCAAGCCTGATTACAGGGATGCCGGCCTCGATACTCCATACGCAACCGGCATAAGCTGGGAGGAGGCGCAAGCCTTCTGTCAATGGCTGAGCGCGCGCGAATCAAGGAGCTATCGGCTGCCGACTGAGGCGGAGTGGGAGTATGCGGCGCGAGCCGGAACGTCAACCCATTTTGCTGGTGGCGATGATCCACCCTCCCCGGGCTGGGCCAACCCCTGGGGGGTGCGGAACATGCACTCTGGGGCACTCGAATGGTGCCTGGACTGGCATGGTGAGTACCCGGATCAAGCAGAGGTGGATCCGGTGGGCGCAGTCGAGGGGATTGCCCGTGTAGTCCGCGGCGGCGGCATCCAGATGGAGAACCCGGTCTCCAAGGTGGTTGGATCGCTCCCCTTCTACCGTCGCTCTACCAATCGGGCCGGGATGATTCCAACCTGGAGTGGAAACCACTGGATCGGACTGCGCGTTGTTATGGCCGACCCGCCAACTGGACGTCCGCGAGCGGTCTCACGCCCATTTATCCGGGAGGGTATTGTGGGCACGGAACCAAATCTGATGGCGGGGCCGTCGCCTGACCGACCGTGGTACCGCCAACGTCCCCTGCTCCCAATCCCCCCAGAGAATGCAACAAGAGAGGCAATCCGCGCGGCCGGACTTCATCCGGCGATCCAGTCGCACAACCACTCCCCGGGGTTTGTCGTCTGCCCAAATGGCGACCTCCTCGCGATCTTCTTCTCGGCCAATTACTTTCCATCGACCCTATATGACCGGCGTCGGCTGAAAGAAGTTGGCGATCACGAATATTGGCCGGATGTTCCTTTCATCGCGACGCGACTCCGATATGGAAGCGAGACCTGGGAGATGCCCGAAGTGATCTTTGATCTGCCGGACGTCAACGATCAGACCTCCCTGCTCTGGCAGGAGAAGGGCACGATCTGGCACTTCTCCGGTGGGGCTGGTCTCCCGGGTGTGCCCTTCCGCATCAACAGATCAACCGACAGTGGAGCAACCTGGAGCCCGATCGTCTTTCCGACTCTCGTCGGAAATATCGGAGGCTTCTATCCACAGCCGATCAACTCCATCTTCAGAGATGATGAGGGCACGATATATGTTCCAACCGATGGAATCGGCGGACAGTCGCTGCTCTGGGCGAGCCGCGACAATGGCGTGACCTGGTTCGATACGGGTGGGCGAACCGGTGGGCGGCACACGACCTTTGCACTCCTGCGGGACGGTTCGATCCTTGGGATGGGTGGCAAGTCGACCGATATTGACGGGTATATGCCGGCCTCACTGTCTCGTGACAAGGGGCGCACCTGGACGATCACCAGAACCCCCTTTGCCGCACTTGGCCCTAATCAGCGCCCGACACTGCTGCGCCTCGCAAGCGGCAGACTCTTCTTTGCCGGCGATTACCAGCACTACAATGGTAAGAGTCCGTCATCGATCACTACCCGCGGCTCCTATGTGGCCATCTCCTCTGATGAGGGGCAGAACTGGACGATCCGCTCATTGCCTGGAGCACGACTTCACCGATCTCAGGCTATTGCCGATCACCAGGGGTCGATGTCGGCCAACAAGGATGGCACTCTTGGCTACAGCGTGGCCAGGCAGTCACCCAATGGAGTCATCCACCTGCTATCGACGATGAACCATCCAGCCCAGCACTTCGAGCTGAACGAGGCCTGGATTCTCGCCGGTAATGATAATAAAGCCGGTAAAGATGGAAGCCCGGATGTCTTGACGGAGAGGATTCTGCCACCAGCGGTTGAACGCGACACGACTGGCCGCCGAAGACTGCGCGGCGGTCTCATTGCCGCTGACGGGCGCTATCTTCGTCATGGAATCGAAAGATGGTTCCACCGTGATGGAAAGCTCGCCTACGAGGCTGAATGGAAGCGGGGGTACCGCGTCGGACGTGAGAGCTGGTTCAATGCCAGCGGCCAGCGAATCTGGGAGTGGAGTCACCAGGCCTCCGACTCCGGCCGTTCAGTCTGGACTCACTACTGGCCAAACGGTCAAACCCGTCATCGTTCAAGCTGGCGCGGCCTTGTCGCCGATGGTCCCGCACAATCGTGGAACCGCCGCGGCCAGCCGCTCGGAAAGTTCATCTTCAAGGACGGTAAAATTCAACGCTGAGAGGATGAGCCTGTCCACATGGTCAGTCCCGCGAGATCGCGGTTGAGCTTATCTCCGCCACCTGTCAGGAAGCTCGCCAGATATCCGCTGATAAAGAGCAGCGGATGGCTGATGATGCCAATCATGATCGGATGCATCCTGAAGTTGTAACCCAGATCGACCTTCAGTGGGCCGCTTAGTGTCGCCCAGAGGATAAAGACCAGGCAGACGCCCATTCCGACATAGGCGCCACGGCGCGTCGCCCGGGTCGTCAGGTATCCGAGTGAGAAGAGACCAAGGATCCCCCCCGCGAAGATCATTCCCAAGGTGATGGTCAGCTCTGCCAATGCCTTGATACGCGCAGAGATCAGCAGCAACGCCATCGCGATACAGAGTATGCCGCCAACGAGAACTGTCGCCCGTCCAACGAGAAGTTTGGTTCTCTCAGCGGCTGCCGGTCGAAATCGAAGATAGAAGTCACTGGTAAAGACGGTGGCGACACTGTTCAGATCTGAACTGACATTTGAATTGGCTGCCGACAGGATCGCGGCAAGAATCAGTCCAATCACCCCATGGGGTAGCTGCGTAACAATGAAATGGGGGAGCACATTGTCAGGTTTTGCCAGCACTTCGGCCGGCAGAATGGTGCCCGTCAAACGGTGGTAGGCCCAGAGACACGAACCGATGAAGGCAAAGGTCATCCAGATCGGGACACAGGTGAAGAGTCCAGCCAGAACCCCCTTGCGCGCATCCTGGTCGGTCCGCGCAATCAGGTAGCGCTGGACCATGTTCGGTTCCGTGATATAGGCTCGTCCAAAGTGGAGGAGACCGGAAAGGGCGAAGACCCAGAAGACCGGCTGCTCACTGAAGAGACTCGACCAGACCGGTCGAAACTCTCCGACTCCGAGTTTGCCAGCCTCCCAGGCGACCGTGATCACTCGCCCCGGACCGCCTTCCGGGGTCAGAAGTATCACGCCAAGGATCGTCAAGGCTCCCAGCCCGAGAATGCTCCCCTGGAGAACATCGGTCCAGACAACCGCCTCAAGACCACCGATGATCGTGTAGCAGATCGTAAAGAGACCTATCCCGACAATGACCATCCGGATATCCCAGCCTATGATCACCTCCACCGCGATGGCCGTCAAAAGTAGTGTAAAACCAAGGTCGATTATCCGCAGCAGCAGAAAGCCGGTTGAACTATAGAGTCGGGCAAAGCCGCCAAACCGGCGTTCGAGATATTCGTAACTGCTCATCCCGACCACCCGGCGGTAGAAGGGGACAACAAAGATGACGACCAGGACGAGGACAATGGGAACCATGAGGTTCGGGACGATCAGTCGCCAGTTGCTGGCGTAGGCGGCTCCGGGTAGAGCTACAAAAGTCACGCTTCCAATCACCGTTCCAATGATCGAAAAGGCGACGGCCCAGGCTGGTATCCGCCGACTGGCGAGAAAATAGTCCTCTGCCGTCTGCTGCCGACGTCGCGCAACCCAGAGACCAATCAGGGCGACACCGGACAGATAGATAATGACAACCAGGTAGTCCAGCCAGAATCCGCTCTTCATATTGTTTATATCCTCTCCTTGCCAGAGACTCTCGGCACAGACTTCAGCCTGCGCGATCCGTTGTTGCGTCCTGTTTCCTGCTACTGCGCGATGATGGCGCAAGGTACCCGCTAAACTGAAAATTGTCAACTTTATTTCCAGTTTTATACTTTACTTTTGATTTCATCCAACTTACGCTCTAGGGGGGTGGTGACAGGAGACTATCATTGTAGATAAGCGTCAGGAGGAGTAAAGAGCGTGAGTGAACGAGCGGGTGAGATTTTTATCGGTGGCGAATGGCGGGCAGCGGCTGATGGTGGTACGCTCGCCGTCAGAGATCCCGCGACACTGGAGATGCTTGGCGAGGTCAGTGATGGAGGGGCAACCGAGGCCGGGGCGGCGGTGGATGCGGCAGTAAAGGCCTTTCCATCCTGGGCGGAGTCCCCGGCAGATCGGCGGGCCGCGGCACTGTTCCGCCTTGCCGAGAAACTTGAGCACGAGTCTACCCGTTTTCAGCTCCTGCTGGTCAGAGAGAGTGGAAAACCGGCACGTGAAGCCATGGGGGAGGTCGCGAGCAGCGTCGCCTTTCTGCGCTGGAATGCGGAGGAGATTCGTCGTACTCACGGCCGAACCATGGGATCGGCCTTTCGCGATCTGCGGCTCTGGACCATTCGTCAGCCAGTCGGAGTGGCGGCGATAATAACTCCATGGAACTACCCACTCAACACTCTCTGCCGCAAACTTGGCCCGGCTCTGGCGGCCGGTTGTACGGTCCTGCTCAAGCCGGCCCCCGAAACCCCGCTCTCGACGATCGAGCTGGCCCGCTTGGCCTCGGCATCCGGTTTCCCCCGTGGAGTCATCAATCTTGTGCCCACCTCCCGGGCCGCCGAGGTCGCCGGGTGCTGGCTTGCTGACCGGCGTGTCCGCAAGATTGCCTTTACGGGTTCGACAAAAGTCGGGAAGAGTCTCTTTCGTGATGCCGCCGCGACGCTGAAAAGGGTCTCGCTGGAACTTGGCGGACACGCGCCGGCTATCGTCTTCGAGGATGCCGATCTTGATCTTGCCGTGGAGTCCATCGTCGCCTCTCGTTTCCGGCACGCCGGTCAGACATGTATCTGTGTTCAACGGGTCATCGCGGCCGAATCGATCAAAGCTGACCTGACGAGTCGCCTCGTGGAGAGGATTGCCCGACTGAGAGTTGGCAATGGCACGGATCCGGAGGTCGAGGTTGGACCGCTCATTCACGAGGGAGCACTGCAACGTGTCAGAGATCATCTTGATGATGCGGTCGCGCAAGGAGCAAGAATCCTGACTGGAGGTCAGCAGCTTCACCTGGCCCCCCCAAATCTTGGCACCTTCTTTGAACCAACGCTGCTTGATGGCGTAAACCAGCAGATGCGGGTCATGAGCGAGGAGACCTTCGGTCCGGTCTTGACCATTGGCCACTTCCAGACCGAGGAAGAGGCCATCCAGCTTGCCAATGCGACCGATTACGGACTCGCGGCCTATATCTTCACCAAGGATGCCGCCCGGATTCACCGACTGGTGGAATGGCTTCATTTTGGATCGATCGGTATCAATGATACACGGATCATTCATCCGGCACTTCCCTTCGGTGGAATTGGCGAGAGTGGCATCGGAAGGGAGAATGGAGCTGAGGGAATTAATGAATATCTTGAGACAAAGGCGGCTGTCCTGCGGGTGCCGACTATCTCTTGACAAGTTCGGCGGTTGAATAATTAATAACGAAATGCCAAAAAATACTGCCAAAAAGACCGCGCCGAAAGATGAGAGGTCGAGAGTCGCTCCACGGCCGGAACCTGCCTTGCGGCCTCGACGCCGGAAACCAAGCACCGCTGCCACCTCCAATGGGCTCGGAAATGCGACCGAGAGCCATTCGAAGGCGATTGGTCGGGCACTTGAGATACTCGATCTCTTTGCAGATGCAGAGACCAGTCTGAGCCTGACCGAACTGAGCGGAGCCAGCGGATTCCCGGAGTCATCACTCTTCCGTATTCTCTCAACCCTGGAAAACTATCGCTACCTGAGACGCAACCAGGATGGCTCCTACCAGTTGGCACCAAAGGTTCTCTACGGAACACTCTATGATCACGCTGAGAAATTCCGGGTGATGATCCACCCATTTCTGCAGCAGCTCAATAACCGTTTCGATGAGACAGTCAGCCTTGGTTTTCTTTTTGGCGATCGGATTCAGGTCATCGATACGATACAGGGGTTCCAGGCCATTCGTGCCGTCAATGTTCTGGGCAGAGTGCTGCCTCCGCACTGCAGTTCACTGGCCAAGGTCATTACGGCCTTCCAGCCCCCTGAACGGATCGACCGGATCGTCCAGGTCTACGGCATGCCGCCACACACCGAGAACACGATCATCGATCGCGCGGCCCTGCTGGTCGAGTATGAGCGAATTCGGCAGCAGGGATGGGCGCGCGAACGAGAAGAGTCAGCCCCTGGTTGGTGCTGCTGCGGGGCTCCAATCTTTGATCGGCTCGGACGGTGTATCAGCGCCATCAGCGTCGCGACTCCCACCATCAGGTACTCGATTGAAACTGAAGAGGAGATCGTCAGCGAGCTCTTGCGGATCGCCCAGGCAGCGACTGAAGCAATCAGAGCTGAAGGCGCAGAATCACTCTTGACGACCTGATTTTCCATTATGATGACGGCTTGATCATCGATCGGATTCAATAAACCTGTTCTCAAATTCAAGTTTTGCTTTGAAGGATACTATGAAGATCACTGCTATCCACGAGGAGACTGTCTCGCTTCGTTCCTCACTGCGCAACGCCTACATCAACTTTTCCGAGATGACGGTATCTATCGTGGCAATCGTCAGTGATATCGTCCGGAATGGCCGCCCTTTGATCGGCTATGGTTTTCATTCCAACGGACGATACTCGCCTGGGGAGATCATCAGACATCGCCTTATCCCGCGACTGATGGGCGCCAATCCCGGGGAGCTCCTTGAAGATGACGGTTCAAATATCTCGCCTCCTCGGGCGTGGCAGGTAATGATGACCAATGAGAAACCGGGAGGTCATGGTGAACGGGCTGTCGCAGTTGGGACACTCGACATGGCCCTCTGGGATCTCGCGGCCAAGATCGAGGAGAAACCACTCTACCGGCTGCTCGCCGACCGCTACCGTGGCGGAGAGGCAGATCCGGATGTCTATGTCTATGCGGCCGGCGGGTATTACTATCCTGGCAAGGGGATTGAGGGGCTCGAGGACGAGATTCGCCGATTTCTTGACCAGGGCTACCTCGACGTGAAGATCAAGATCGGCGGAGCGCCATTGGCCGCTGATCTTGAGCGAATCGAAGCAGTGCTCAAGCTGCTCGGAAGTCAGCAAAGTCTTGCCGTCGATGCGAATGGCCGCTTCGATCTGCCGACAGCGCTCGCCTACGCTGAAGCGCTCACCCCCTATCGTAAACAGATCAAATGGTACGAGGAGGCTGGGGATCCGCTCGATTACGAGCTCAACGCCCGGGTAGCCGAGATCTCACCAGTGCCCATTGCGACTGGAGAGAATCTCTTCTCGACGCAGGACTCGCGCAATCTGATCCGCTACGGGGGGATGAAGCCAGAGCGTGACTACCTGCAGATGGATCCGGCACTCAGCTATGGTCTGGTCGAATACCTGCGAACCATCGATATGCTCAAGGAGCACGGATGGTCACCGCGTCGCTGTATTCCACACGGCGGCCATCAATTGACCCTTCACATTGCCGCCGGATTGGGCCTCAACGGAAATGAGTCATACCCAGGAGTCTTTGAGCCATTTGGTGGGTTTGCCGACGACATACCGGTCGAGTCCGGTCGGGTTCGTCTCCCTGATGTTCCCGGAATAGGCATCGAGACCAAGGCGGAGTTGATGAAAGTATTCCTGCCGCTCACCAACCAGGTTTAACTTGCGGGCGATCGCGATTGACGAGGTGGGGACAAGGGTGGATCAGATCCTTTTTCAAGGCAGACCCACCGATCTCTTCATTCAGACGGTAACATTACCAGAGATCATTCCATTGACCAGCTGGAAGATACGCTCCAGTTCCTGATCTCGACTCCTGAACCAATCGCTGGCCCAGACCCTATGCATGCTCCACCCCATTCCGGCAAGGACAGTCGGTCGAATTCGATCCCGGTCACGAACCGTTCCGGACAGGTCAGCGTGACCAGAATCAGACTCGATCCCCAGAAGAAGATGGTTTGGATCCAGTGGATCGACGACGGCAAGGTTGATCGATCCTCCGGAACTACCTGGACTGGTGACGACGTCAAGGCCACGGCCCTTCAGATATTGGGCTATCGACTCGACAAAATCGGCGACGGCCATTGAATGAACTCCAGTCGCCCTCGCCGATCCGGCTTCGAGAAAGGTCAGATAGGACTTGAGCGCACGTACTCCCCAGGAACTGTTTGGCCCAAGCTGGATATCTGCCGGGCGAATCGAGGAGAAATAGAGCAAGCGCTGCCGGGCCCTGGTGATCAGAACGTTGAGACGGCGGTGACCATATCTCTTGTTGTTCAATGGACCGAGCGAGGTCAGTCTGAAGTACCCATTGATATCCGGCCCAACCGTCCCTGAGACCATAATCAAATCCCGCTCATCACCCTGAACAGTCTCAATGTTTTTCACAAACATCTCCTCCCCACGCTGCTGCCAATATTGAAACTGACGAGTTGCTGGCGGACTCTCACGAAGCGATCTCTCGAGCAGATCGAGAATGAGCTCTTTCTGCCGCAGATTGAGGGTCACAATTCCAAGTGATTGGGTTTGGTTGTTGACGAGATGATCGATTGCCGTTTTGACAACCTCCATCGCCTCGAGATGGTTGCAACTCTGTTCCAAGACTCCTTTTTCAACATATCGGAGGTGGCATCCAATTTGTTCGCTGGTGAGCCAGGGTGATGGAAACACGGTCAGCCCACTTGCCCCTTGTCCGCCGTGCTCATAAAACTCACGGTTTGAAAATTCGATGAGACTCTGAT
>CAIOZW010000081.1 GCA_903862855.1 uncultured Acidobacteriota bacterium | reverse complement strand
GGCCTCCCATCACCGCCTTCCACTGTCTCTGCGTCACTTCGTACTTCCCCATCAGAAACCCATTGACATTCACCCGGTGCTGCGGTGTCAGCCATCCCGCCCTCTTCTTACAATCCTCTTTCTTCCAATACCTTCCACACTCCTTCTCATACTCAGCAGCACCGGCCTCGTCCTCCCCCATCAGGAACTCGCCCCCTGGGATCTTCACCATCTCCAGCTTCACTCCATTACCCAACTCCTCCGTGTAGACCTCACACTCGCCCTGTCTTCGCGTCAACTCCCGCCCCTTCAGCTCCCCTGTCTCATACTTCACTGACCGGTAGACTGGCTGCCTCAGTTCCTCTATCCTGTTTCTTGCCAGCTCCGCAAACTGCCCTTTCGGATACTGCCGCAGATAGCTCTCATACTCTCTGGCATTCTGGCTTCCTCCGATCGACCTCCAGTACTCCAACTCTACCGTTTCCCTTTCGGGCTGACTCGGTTTCGCTCCTCCACCTGCTCGCATTCCGGCCAGTCTGATCTCGGCTGTCGTTTTCCATTTCGACCTACTACAGTCCTTCAGAAAGATCTCCATCCCACTCTCACTCGGTACCCGTTCCAGCTCTCTCCAGGCCAGCTCACACTGATCATCGTTCTTGACAACCTCGCTCTCTGCCTCACCTATCGCTGGCAGCTGGAAGACCATGTCTCCGCCGTTCAGTCTTGAGACTCCCCGGATCTTTCCGTACATCGGTGTCTGATCGCCATTGGTGATGGTCGCGAGCTGTCCGGACAGGTATTTCCCCAGCTCCTCCCCGGTGATGTATCCATCCTGCGGATCAAAGTCAGCCGCCCGATCATCAAAGGCACGCTCGAGCAAGACACGGAAATCACTCCGATCGAGAACCTCCTGATTGTCCGTCCCCGAGGTGATGAACTGCCTGACCGGGGCGGCCGCCTTGGCAAGGATCAATGGTGAGGTTCTTGTCTTTCCGGCATTTGCGCCTGAACGGGTAAAGATTGTACCGGCAAAGCAGCTATCGAAGATGAAAAGAACGTGGTTGGCTCGAATTCTGATCGCGTCAGCATTCAGCTCGTCCATCGTCACCAGGGAGAGGTCGAAACCTGTGGCGTGCGGGTCCTTGGGTGCATCACGCATGACAATTGATCCAACCTGGACACCGTCTCGCCGCGTCTCGGTATGACCGTGTCCGGCAAAATAGATCAGGAGACGGTTCTTCTCATTGTTGCCGTGGCGGCTGATAAAGCGATCCAACTCCTGCCGAAACTCGGCGCGGGTAGCGATTTGAGGAGTTTCAACAACAAAACCCTGTCGTTTGAAGAGAGCCGCGACTGCCGGAATATCCTCGACGACACCCGGCAATTTCCGCCAGTGCTGATAGTCGCTGATGCCGATCACCAGAGCGTGGCTCTCGGCGTAGACTGGTGGGGAGTTCTGACTCTTGCCAACAGCACGGCTGCGACGTACAGACACCTGGGCTATCGATGACTGACTGGCGAGCTCTAGCAAGACCAGTGTTGCAGCAAGTAGATACCTTCTCATCATCACTACTACTCCGTTAGTCGACCACTAAATCTAAATTCTGGATATTCAATTTTGGTGCAGTTGGATCTGGCGCTGGCAAAGGGGGAACTGATACGGCCGGATCCGGTTACATAATACCTGTGTTTGACCCTTATTTGAAGGCAATATAGGCATCCCGACCATGTTAATGATGAGCAGGAGGAGCTTGATTGTCACCAATTGCTCGGCTCAGCACATCGATTTGCGTTGATGCGTCGCAAGTGAATAGTCCTTGCGAGGAGATCAACCTGAACCGTATGGAGGTGAGAACATGATCGGCTTGAAAACGCGCGACGCCCTGCTGCTCGCTCTTCTGATCGGAGCTATTTCAGGGTTGGGAGGACATTATCTCGGAAATATGATGAGTCGCTCCGTACTTGCTGGCGATACTGCCAGCGGTTCTGGTAGAGGCCCTGTGGCGGCTGGCAGTGAGGAACGGAACAACATTGAGGTGTACCGTACAACATCCCCCGGGGTGGTCTTTATCAGCACCGTATCGACAAAAGAAGGTCTCTTTGGTGAGGAGTCACAAAAGGGGACGGGTTCAGGAGTCGTCATCGACAAGGAGGGGCACATTCTGACCAATGAGCACGTCATTGAAGGAGCAACCGAAGTAACGGTGAGGTTGAATGGCGAGCGATCGTTTCGTGCCGAGGTGATTGGAGCAGATGTAGAGACCGATCTTGCCGTTCTGCAGATCGAAGCGCCGGCAGAGATACTGACCGTCATTGAGATGTGCGATTCCACACCCTTGACGGTGGGACAGAAAGTACTGGCCATCGGAAATCCTTTCGGGCTCGATCGGACACTGACGACAGGGGTGATCAGCGGGCTTCAGCGACCGATTCACAACCGCAGCGGACGGCTGATCGAGGGAGCCATCCAGACGGATGCCTCGATCAATCCGGGTAATTCAGGTGGTCCACTCCTCGACTCTCAGGGAAGGATGATCGGCATCAACTCCCAGATTCTCTCTACAGCCGGAGTCTTTGCTGGTGTCGGCTTTGCGATACCGACCAGTATCGTGCGGAGCATTGTCCCCCAACTGATCGAGAATGGCCGCGTCTCTCGTCCTCGTCTTGGACTTGGAGTCCAGTCGATTCGTGAATTGCGCGAGCTGGCAAGACTCCCCTACAACAATGGACTGCTCGTGGTTGAAGTAGCCGCAGGGAGTCCCGCGGAGGCGGCAGGACTGCGGGGCACCACACGCGACAGATATGGAGACGTTCAGCTTGGTGACGTCATCATCGCTATCGATGGCACAGCGGTCAACTATCAGGATGACCTGACCAGAATTCTCGACAACCACAAAGTAGGGGACGAGATCGAGATAACGATCCTTCGTGGTCGTGAGCGTCTCATCGTGACGGTTGAACTGACTGGTTCCTCCAGCAAAAATGCAGGCAGAAGGCGTCGAGCCTGAAGACTCCAGCAAGGGATCTTTTGATAAGGCTGAACTGAATATCCGATTTGAGTGGCGGGTCGAAGAGTCGAGATCGATTTTCGGCCCGCCATCTTTCTTGCTCAAGACTGACCGCCCAAAGCATTGATGTGTGAAATGAGAAAAAAATCATTTCCGCCAGTCACAAATCCCGACCTGTGACACTTCTGAATGACCGGGAAGTTGAAGAGACACCCGGCAGAAGATTCCGAAATAAACGCAAATTTCAACAATCAAGGAGAAAAGTTACCAATGCAGTTATCACGAAGAGATTCGCTTTCAAAGTCGTTCGCCGTTATCACCCTTGCTCTGACATTCGTTGGCACTGTCTCAGACACCACATTTGCACAAACCAAGTGGGGGATTATCAGGGATGTCATAAGGATCGGTACTGATATCAATCGGGAGGTTAATGCCAACAAACAGAAGAATGAACGGCAGAGACTGCAGGATGAGGACAGGAATCGTCGGAATGCGGAGCAGGCGAGATTGCAGGAGGAGCAGCGTCTTCGCCAGGAAAAATACAACTTCGCCCAGGAGGGGGCAAGGTTGACTGCCGCCGCGATGGAATCATTCCGGCTGGGTGACTTTGAAACAGCCGAGCGCCTGCTGATGCGCGCTGAGTCCTCCTACGATCGAGCAGGAGAGGCGCAGCGGGTAAACGAAACACGAATCTATATCGGAGAGATGCGTTTTCGGCGGAACAACTTTTCCGGGGCGCTGGAGATGGCCAGATCAGTTCTCTCGTCTGGACAGAATGGGAACGATTCGGGAACCAACTGCCGGGCACTTCTTGTGATGGGTCTCTCACAGCTTGGATTGAAGCAGAACATTCAGGCGACGGAGACGCTGCGGAGAGCCCTCGAACTGGCCTATATGAATACGAATAACCGCGGACAGATCGCGACGGCCCTCTATGGCCTTGGAGTGGCGCTGCGTAACACTGGAGAGAGAGCTGAGTCGATAAATAACCTGACACGAGCGCTGACGATTGCAGCGGAGATCAATGACCGCAAACTTGGAGCGGATATTCTGAGTACGCTTACCGATTACTACGTTGAGGTGAAGAACTACCCGCAGGCATTCAGCACGCTCAGCAACCTGATGAATCTCACGAGTCAGTTTGACCAGCCGCGCTACATTCGAACGATCATCCGTTACGGAAACCTGAAGATGCAGCAGCGTGACTACAATGAGGCACTGACCCGCTTTCAGGAGGCCCTGCGGTTGAGCCGGCAGTCAATGGACATTGGAGCACAGGCGCTGGCCCATCATCAACTTGGCCAGCTCTACCTTGCCAAGCAAAACCGGCGAGAGGCACTGAACCATCTGGAGCAATCGCTGGCACTCTACCGTGATTCTCAGAATACCGATGCTGAGAGTCAGGTACTGGCGAGCATAACCGAGGCCGGGAAGTTGCCGGTCACCAATAGTGACCGCATCACTTCCAGTCCGCAGCGAGAGAATTGTATGAGCGCACGAGGGGGTTGTGGAACGCCCAAAGTGTCAAGACCTCGTCTCAGGACGACTCCAATCCTGCCGATCGGATAGGAACGGACTCGACATCCAGTGCAGGAGGAATCGATTTCAGGTCACGAAAATGATTCCACCTGCACAATGGACTGGGAGAGATTACAGCACCTGGCAGGAAGGATTGGTGGCGATGAAGACGACAAAGAGTACTGACGAGAATGACCGGTATGCATCACTGCGATTGATCGACTGGTTCCATCTCGAACGAGTTCAGACCGCGCGGGTGATGGTTGTCGGGGCCGGAGCGATCGGGAATGAGGTTTTGAAAAATCTGGCACTTCTCGGGGTTGGAAACATCCTGATCGTCGACCCCGACCGGATCGAGAGTTCAAATCTCTCGCGGTCGATCCTCTATCGGGAGAGCGATGTCGGTGAGTTGAAGGTGGAGGTTGCCGAACGGGCTCTTCGTGCAATTAATCCGGTAATCAATGTCCGCTCCTTTGCAGGAAAGATAGAGGAGGTCTTCGGACTGGGAGTATGGCGGCGGGTCGATGTTGTCATCGGTTGCCTTGATAACCGTGAGGCAAGGTATTACGTCAACCGGGTCGCACGCGAGATGGGCACACCCTGGATTAATGCCGGCATCGGGCCACTCAATGGACAGGTTCAGGTATTTCAGCCAGGTGAAGCAGCCTGTTATGAGTGCCATTTTACGGAATCGGCCTATGAGGAGATTCGGCTCTCCTGCGGGATACGGGACCGGCAGATGGAGGCAGAACAGAAGGTTCCGACAACACCGACCCTCGCCTCACTTGTTGCCGCAATTCAGGTACAAGAGATGCTCAAGCTGCTAGATGGGGAGAGTTGGGTTGGAAGAAGCCTGGCCGGGCGTGAGTTCAAGTATCTCGGTTCGGCAAGTGAAGTAGAGACGATCTCACTACCGCGACGTGATGATTGTCCGGCACATGAACGGATCGAGGAAGGAAGCCTGATCGAGCTGCCCGCGGCAAGTTCAGCGACAAGCAGTGCAGCCGAGATACTTGATGTGGTGCGTCGGCAATTTGGCGCGGAGGCAGTAATCGAGCTACGTCACGAACTGGCCGTGGAGAGAGTCTGCCATAGATGTGGAACGGTCGGCAGGCTGCTCAAGCGCCGACTGAGCCTTGAAGTTGGGGATCTGATCTGCGGCACGTGTGGGTTGCGCGGCGAGATAGTTACAACCCATCAGCTGGGATTACCGACCGAAGACTATCGCGAGGATTTCCTCGATCTTCCACTGGCCGCACTAGGGATACCACCGCTCGAGATACTAAGGGTGTTATGTCCGGATGGTAACGAGGCCTACTTGGAACTGACTGGCGATCTGCAGCAGGTCACTGGCACTGGAATAGGATTGAATCAATGAAAGGAGAAATTTGACATGGCATACAAGAGAGTAACACTGGTAACTCCAAATGGAATGTCACTTCCAAACACGGAGCTGCCGGATGATATGACGGTCGAGAGTGTGCTGGGTGAACTGAAGGAATCCCTCAACCTCCCGGCGGTAAACGAGAACAATGACCGCATTATCTATTCGCTGACGATCGACAACCAGAAGCGGGTGCTGCTGGCGGAGCAGACGCTCCGTGAATGCGGCATTGAGGATGGCGATACACTGCGAATGATCTCATCCTCTCCGGCACCTCGCGCTAACGAGAATGCGCCCGCGCCTGTCCTGCCGACTACGACAACCCGGAGCGCGGGTCAGGTCGAGGTGCTGCTTTCAGTGATCGATCTCAACAAGGCAGAGATGGTTGAATTGTCGACGACTCGCCGGGTTGGTGATCTGATCGAGGATCTGATCGGCAAGTATCCAAAGCTTCTCCAGAACGGGAAGAGTGGATACCGGTTGACCAGCAAGTATCTTGGTCGATACCTGCTATCTGAAGAGACACTGGGCGGTGCGGGGGTTCCCGGGAGAGACCGGCTCAGCCTGCAACGCGAAGAGATTGCGGGAGGATATCATGGCTAACAGAAACAATACTGATCGGCGACGATTCATCTATGACAGTCTCATGAAGCTCTCCGAAAGAAGTCCATTGATCCAGATCACTCCACTCGAAGTAAAACCGGGGTGGCCCCCTGACAAGTATCAGATCGACTATCGCTGCCGCAGCATTACCGGGATCGAGGTGGATGGTCAGCCGATTTTTGGTGAGAATCACCGAATGAAGATCTACCTTGATCGTGACTATCCACGTACTGAGCCACATATGACCTTTGTCACGCCGATCTGGCACCCGAATATCTCATCAGAGGAGCCACGGCAGGTCTGCACAGATAAGGCCAAGACCTGGTGGGTTGGCAAGGAAATCGCGGATCTCGTCATTCAGGTTGGTGAGATGCTCCAGTACAAGCATTACCACGCACTGAACGAGCCACCGTTCCCACAGGACAGCACAGTGGCGGCCTGGGTTCTCAACTACGCTGAGCCGCAGGGATTGCTCGGGCCGAAGAAGCCCGTTGACCGGCGGTCCCTGCTGAAGAGTCACCGCATCAGACAGAATAACGAGCAGAAGATGGAATCACGTATCAAACTGGGCGTCCCCGTCCAGAACTCTGCCGAAAATGACTATTTTGTTTGTCCCGGATGTGGTCTGCAGACACATCATTCAAACATCAAAATGGTAAAGGGAGGGCGATCTTGAACAACGAAAACCAGAACAGTCCAGTGAAGGGAAATAACCGGATCATTCTTGGTCAGGCCACATCAGTTGAGATTCAAAGTTTGGCAGCCACCCATCAGCTCGAAATGGAGGAGCCCTTCCCCGCGCTACGGAGCAGGCGATGGAATCCAAAGGATGATCTGGAGGGAGAGTATCCGTTGGAGACGGATCTTGTGGTTTCACAGGATGTTCTCCAAGCAGTCGATCATCATACGCGACGCTATCTGGAGAAGGAGGTAGGCGGATTCCTGCTTGGAAATCTCTATGTATGTCCAAACACAGATCGAAAGTATGTGCTCATCGATCAGATCTGGCGGGCGCGTTACACGATTGGCAACGAGGTCTCCTTGCGATTGACGGCAGACACGTGGGCTGACCTGGCAGATCAGATGCAGACCAAATTTCGCGGCAAGCTGCTCGCAGGCTGGTACCATTCACATCCGCGGATGTCAGTCTTTCTATCGGAGGACGATCTGGAGATCCATGCTCAGCGGTTCGAACATCCTTGGATGTTTGCGCTGGTGGTTGAACCGGTCAGTCGGGAGGGAGGGTTCTTTGGAGTATGCAATGGCGAGGTCAACCCACGACGACCACTTCCCTTTCACGAATTCTACAGCCATCGAGCGGTTCGCTCCGTAGTGGACTGGAACAATTACGAGTGTCGAGAGCACGATCTCGATCACGATTTGTCTCTGATGGAAATAATCAGCCTTCCCGACCCCCAACGGGCGCAGGATCCGGCAGTGGCGGCGAATCGTCTGCCAATGAAACACCGGAGGAGTAACCTGCTCACGCTGCTGGTACCGTTTCTCTCGATCTTATTGACCGGCATATCGATCATCGCCATCAATGAACAGCCGATCAGGGAGTGGCACAACATTCTGTCGCAAAGGTCGGAGAACCCGGCGCAGAATCTACCAACACCTGAGCAGACAATTCCTAAGCCGCCTGTTATAGAGCCAGAACAGATAACCAATGAACCTCCAGCATCACCGCCAAAGACAGACACCCGGCCAGTCACGGTGAGCCTGAGCGGTTGCAAGAAAAATAAGAGGAAATGTAAAAAGCCGCAAGTGTCACCTGCAAATAATAATAAGAAGGATCAGCGGGGCGACAAAGAGCAAGAAAGAACCACCCCGTCGCCAACCAATGCAACTGATAAAGAGAAACAACATGATGGTCGCGCCGGGGCGCATATAGAGAATTCCGAGACGCCCAAGGCCGACTCTCCCAAGTCAACCACTACAAGTGGCACCAGTGATTTAAGTAACTGATAGAGAGGTTGAAGATGAACTCCACTGTGATCTATCGAACAAGAAAAGTCTCAAGATTAGCCGGGCTGACATTGCTGGCAGTCCTGCTCGCGTTGGGAGTGGTGAGCAGTCTTCGGGCGACCGCTGCAGAGACTGGCGAAAATGGTGCGCCAACTTCGGGCGGTAGTGGGAGGACCGAAGTTCGACGTGACAACTGGCTTCTGAAACCGGCGGGGCTCGATGTCAGCCAGTGGCCTGAGGCAATCCTCAATTTTTCGATCGAACGATCCGATCGGCTCCATTTTGGAGGATTGAAGACAGAGGCGATCTCTGCCAGTCTTGATGGAAGAACTGTCGCCATTGGTCCCGATTCCCTGAGGGCGGCCGGGCAGGACACGACGGGGACGCTGATACTGCTCGACAGCAGTGGAAGCATGGACTTTGGAGACTCGGGAATAAGCAAACTGGAGGCTGCCCGCGAGGCGACCCTCGGAATGATCGAAGGGCTGCATCCACAAACCGTCATCGCCCTGATGTCGTTCAGCAGTGAACCGAAGCTGCTGATTGGGCCAACCACCAACCGTCGGCAGATCAGAGAGGCCATGCGATCGTACGAGACAACTCGAGGAGCAACCCACCTCTATGACGCTGTTGATGCAGGACTGGCCTATGCGGCAGCGAATGGTCTGCAGAATATCGTTCTGCTCTCGGATGGATTCGACTACTCACCAGAATCGAGGGTATCTGAAAAAGACGGGCGAGTCACTTATCGCAATCTACGGGTAGAGAGAATAGTACTTGAATCACAACGCCGCGGCCTGAGGTTATTTACAGTCGCGATTGGAGATCGGCGACCTGATTCACAGAATCGACTCTATGTTGACGTTGAAACACTCCAAAATATGACGCGCGGTGGAGGGTTTAGTGGGTACATCGATCTGCCGATGCTTGAGAATGCTGCGCAGGGTGATCGAGAGATGTATCGTCAACTGCTGATCTCCGAACTGTCAGCGCTGCTGCATCGGATTGGAGAGTCATTCCGGTACAGTTATTCCCTGCGCCTTCCACTTGGGACTGTTTTGAAACAGGGAATGACGAACAGCCTCCTGAGGATCGATTTTCGTGCTGGAGATCACCTCCTGCCTCTCGAAATACCACTAAGCTGGGCGCAGGGGCGAGCTCTTCCAATTGCTCACCCTATGAGGGTTCTCGATGCGCTGCTTATCCCCCGCCCGCTGGCCGGACTTGGTGAGGGCGAGCTGTTCAAAATCTATCTTCTGCTGAGTTGCATTCTGGCAACCCTGGCTTTCGTGCCAACGTGCCAGAGACGGGTGAGGAGAGTGGTCGCGAGACGTAAAGGGAGACGATGTGTAGAGATCGTCACATCGAGATCAAAACACGTTGGTCACACCTGTCCGAATGAGAATGATCGTGAATGGGGTAAGTATCTTTTTCACGCCGGAGACACCATTGTCATCTGCCCGTCGTGTGGAACGGTTCACCACCTTGGATGCTGGGAGGAGAACGGTCACCGATGCTGGACAAGGGACTGTGGTTATGAAGTTGAGATTGAGAATTTCTGAGGAGGTTCGCTTATGAGGGATGGATCAAGAAGCTGGTACTGCCTCACCGCCGGTGCCTGGGGTGGTTTAAACGGTTGGCTGATTGCGTCAATGTTTGCCCTTGGTAGTGGGGCGGTAGTCAGCGGAGGCCAGCATGTGATGTATGGCCTGATCATCGGTGGAGCTATCGGGCTGCTGACGGCTGGAGTCGATTCGATTGCGACCCTCTCCTGGCGGAGATTCCTGCGGGTGGGAGGGCTCGGAGCATTGGCAGGAGGAGCAGGAGGGATGCTCGCGCTGCCACTTGCCGAGAAGATATACGAGGGGGGGCAATTCACGGCCGGATTCACCCTCGGAAATCTACTACGCGGTTTGATCGGCTGGGCGCTGCTTGGAGCGGTCATTGGCTGTGCCGAGACGCTGCCTAAGGGAACCCAACACTGGAAGGGCGCGTTGGGTGGTGTGATCGGTGGCGGGATTGGTGGAGTGGCGCACGAGATATTGCGAATCAATGCCGATGGGGCCTCGGGCCAGTTGATCCTCGCCGTTAGTCTGGCTCTTCTGGGTGGTTCGATAAGTCTCTCCATCTCGACCATCACCGCCATGCTCAGTGGCGCATGGCTTGAAGTGACAAATGGTAAGCAGGCTGGGCGCCGCTTTGATCTGACCAAGTTCGTCATCCCCCGCCAGGGTGTAGAAATGAAAGGGCTCATTGGATCCGATGAGTGGCGAACTCACGTCTACCTCACCGGCGATTCAGGAATATTGCCTCAGCATGCGGCGATCAGCCTCATCGATGGATTCCCTGTTCTGTGTTCCGCCGCAAAGGGTGCCCGGATCAGTGTTAATGGTGAGCTGGTTGACAGGTCACGTCTCCGGGATGGGGACACACTGACCTTCGGGGCGACCAGTCTGATCTATCGTGAAAAAAACCGCTCCAGAAGGAGCTAACGGAGGAGCAATGGATCGAGAGGATATATTTCGAATCACCACACGCAAATCACTGCGACCGGTTATTGAATGGCTGGACGATCCAAGTGTGAGTGAGATCATGATCAATGGCCATTCTGAGATCTACATTGAGCGGGCCGGAATGATCGAGAAGACCACGGCAAGGTTTGATGATGAGGAGAGCCTGGGTGCGGCGGCAAGGAACATTGCGCAATACACCAACAAGCGGATCACTCCAACCACGGCAAGACTCGATTCGCGGCTCCCGGATGGATCGCGCGTCCATATGGTATTTCCCCGCTGTTCACGAATGGGGATCTGCATCGCGATCCGCAAGTTTTCACGCCAGGCACTCACGCTCGACATCCTGACGCGTAGCGGGTCACTGACAATGGAAGCACGCGAATACCTTGAGACCGTCGTCGGACTTGGGAGAAATATGATCATCTCCGGAGGGACGGGGACGGGAAAGACCTCCCTTCTGAATGCCATCTCTGCGATGATTCCCGCAAATGAGAGAATCATCGTCATCGAGGACTCATCCGAGTTGCAACTGCAGCAGCCCCATGTCGTCTGCCTCGAGACGGCATCAGCGGACCGAAATGGTGAAGGGCAGGTCACCATTCGCGATCTCTTTCACTCTGCATTGAGGATGAGACCTGATCGAATTGTCATTGGTGAATGTCGTGGTGGAGAAGCCCTCGATCTGATCCAGGCGATGACCTCTGGTCACGGGGGGTCGATGTCGACGCTCCACGCCAACAATGGACGTGATGCGCTGAGTCGACTTGAGACCCTCGCCCTGATGTCGGGAGTAGAACTGCCTCTGTCGGCGCTGCGTGCGCAGATATCCTCGGCAATCGAGGTTATCGTGCAGACCTCACGCCTTGCCAACGGAAGACGGATGGTCACCGAGATCAGTGAAGTTAGTCAGTTGAATATAAATGGCAGTTATACCGTCAGACCGATCTTTGAGGCCTCAACCCTCAACCAGCGGGATGAACTAGCACTATCCTGGACAGGCTCCGTCTCGGAATTTGGTCATCTCCTCGCAAGGCATGGTCTTGATCAAGGGCTCGAACTTACTCACTCAATTTTCAGTCAGGCAAAGCCAGTCAATTCCGGAGAGGCAGGAATATGATTTCAAGGGTGAATGATTTGAAGGTCAAATTTCAGAACGAAAGCACAGCACTTGATAGCTCAGAGATTCCTCAAAATGAGCAGGGATGGCAACTTGGGGGAGCAGCTGTCAAAGTGGCTCCCCCAAGGGCAAATCCGGTCAGATCCACTGCTCCCCTGGCGATCCGCCCGCAGTTTCTTCTGCTGGCCATCGCGGCAATTCTGGTGGTCGTCATTGGCATTACCACAGATGACCAGAAGTCTGCCCGCAGCCTTGAAGAGCAGATAAGTGAAGCGAAAAATGATTACAATGTCTACCTTGAATCGTTGCGGCCGCTGGTGGGTAACCGTGAGGTCGAACGCCGCAGATATCAGTCACAGAATATTCTGAATCGACTGACCCTTGCCCATCATCAGGTCGATCTCCTGTCGCTGCGACGCGAGGCAACCTACCTGACCGATCTTGATAGGGATGCAAACAGCCCCCTCTATCGTCTGGGCATCGATCTGCACAAGGAGTACGAAGCAGATTGAGCCCGCCTCATCCATCGATAATCGAAAGTGATCAACCAGATTCAGATCTGTTGGAGAGACTATGAACATACTGACCCGCCTGCATAAGGATCAGCAGGGACTTCAAAGCATGGAATGGCTGCTTATCCTCGTCGCCGTCATCCTCCCCTTCTGCATGTTTATCAATGTGCTGGCGAAAGCGATTGGCGAGTATTACAGCTTTATCAGTCAGGTCATTACATTGCCTTTTCTATGAGAGGATGATGCCGGTATGGTGAATCGGCAGGCCGGGCGATCCTGATCAAGTTGGAGAATTCATGAAGTCAACAAAAATATGGTCACTGCAGGAATTGATCGAAGGGTTAGCGACGACAACCATCCCCGGACGTGTGCATCAATGGATTGGAGAGATACTCACTCAACTTGAGCAGCTGCACCTTTCTGGAAAAGTTCACGGAGCAATCTGCCCGGCCAATATTCTGTTGGATGAGAATGACAAAATCACTCTCCGACCGACTGATGGGACTGACCGTGTAATGATCGATACCCAGTACCTGAGCCCGGAGCAGGTTGCCGGGATAACTCCTGATCATCGCACTGACATCTATTCTGCCGGCGCAGTCATCTATCGCCTTCTGACCGGAGTGGCAGCTATCACAAGTGACAGTGAGTTTGGGATGCGTCTGGCGCATCTGGAACAATTACCGGCAGAACCAAGAACGGTTCAGCCATCGATCTCTCCCCGGGTCAATCAGCTATTGATGCAGACCCTGAAGAAAGATCGGAACGATCGACCAGCCAGTTGCGCCGAAATCCGGCAGATAATCTTTGCTGGCGCGCAGGGCGTGACCATCAACTCAGCTACTGCGCCCACTGTTGAACCTGACGAGTCATTCCAGCATCCAGGGGCAGCTTACTCAGCCGAGCGTCTGTTGACCTTCAATTCCCTGAGAGCACTTTCCGTCATGCGGCTCAGGATTCCTCTCATACTCATCATTCTAGCCTCAGCCATCGGGGCCATCGGCATCATCGTTCGCTACACCAATCAGACCAAGAAACAGCCTGGTCCCCAATCCCCCCACCAAGAGGTCGCCACCTCACTCAAACCATCTCTGGAGAGGCAATTCGAGGCCAGGTGGATCAGATACATTACAGGCAGCGAAAAGCCTGATCTTGAGCAGCCTCAGCAGCACAAAGAGAATCTGGGATGGAGACCAGATTCTGAAACTGCCCTGCTCATTGCCGTGTTCATCGAGCGACGTAGATTCCCCGAGGCGCTTGAACTGGCGCGGTCGGCCATCAGTCGATCGCCGGAGCAGGGTTTATGGCATGAGCTGCTTGGCAATGCTCTCTATGGAGCCGGAAATGGTCATGATGCCTTTTTTGCCTGGCGAACGGCACAGAGTCTGAGCCAAGATTCAACCGACCGGGCAATACGGGAGGGAAACTGCTATCTGTATGAGAATCGCTGGGATGATGCCGTGAAAAAGTATCGTGAGGCCTTTCTGGTCCGCCCCTTCCATCCTCAACTCAACGCACGACTGGCCGAGGCAGTCGTCGGTCAGGCCCATCAAAGTTATGGGAGGAGAGAGCTCTCCAGGGCGATTGAACAGATGGAGTGCGCTGTCAGTCTTCTCCAGTCGAAATCGAACCACTATTTTCGGCTGGGCCAACTACTTGCCGAGAGAGGTGAGTTCCGTCAGGCTGAACCTTACCTTCGCCGGGCGGTCGAGATCAACCCTGCTTGTGCTGCCTGCCTTAATGATCTGGGATCGGCTCTCAATGAACTGGGAGATGAGTCTGGAGCCATTAAAGCCATTAAAGATGCTCTCCAACTCGAACCAAACAACCCATTATTTATCGAGAATTACGATCGGATCTCAACAAAAACAAAACAAGTTCCAGCACGGCGCCATGATCCCCAAAAAGAGCGGGTTGACCGACGATCCGTATCTCCCGGCAATTCTCTTCCCTTCGAGATCAGAGACTGATACCACTCGCGACGTGACACGGCTCAGCTCAACCCTCAAGCGCATTGGCTGAACCCCTTCAATCGATCTTCGCCCCCATTCCGCTATTGATCCTGCCACACTGACCGAAATCGTCCGAGTAAAAAATAAGCGAACATATCCCGGTCACTATTTTCCACTGGTGACACTTACAAATGAAGAGGCCAGACACCAAAGCAGGGCCTCATCATTGAAACCAGGTGATTGCTTTTCAGTGTCGGTCTCTGGTGGCGTGATTTTTGACAGAGGAGTTAATCAATGAGGTATTGCGAGGCTCAACTTTGTTCGGACTGTCTCAATAATCAGGGACAGATTCTGGGCGATCGGGCACTCAATCCACGTGCCAGATATTGTGCTGCTTGCAGTCTCCTGATTCGTCGAAGACAGAGTGCCCGTTGGAAACAGCTGCGTCGGTCCGCCATTGGATGGCGTGCTTACCAACAGGAATACTCACCTTATGCTGATCAGGAGGAGAAGCGCATCTATCACCGTCACTACCTTCGTCGATGGCGTGCCGCCAGGAGGGCTTCACTCCCCTCGAGAGGTAATGACTGAACCCGACAGGTTTCGAATGTCGGCGACAATTACACCAATAACAACAGTAGTTGATCGATGATCAATCCACCCATAAACAAATTAAGAAAGGTATCCGTTATGCATGTTCCTGTTTCTTCAACACTGATCACCAGCAATGTCAAATCATTCGTCTCACGTTTCCATCGTGACGAGAAGGGTCAGAGCACTATGGAGATTCTCCTGTTGCTCTTCATTGCCGGAATGGTGATCTATTTC
>CAIOZW010000080.1 GCA_903862855.1 uncultured Acidobacteriota bacterium | reverse complement strand
GTGGTCGAGCGGATGCGTGAATTCCGCCCCGATGTCGTGATTACCCACTCGCCTGTCGACTACATGCTCGATCACGAAGAGACGACCCGCCTCGTCCGTGGTGCGACCTTCGCGCTGGCCATGCCCCTCTACGAGACCCGCGAAATTGCCCCAGCCGGACCAACATCCGGGACTCCGGCTCTCTACTATGCCGATCCAGTCGAGGGAACCGATCATTTCGGAGCCCGGATACGGCCAGATTTCTTCATCAATATCAGCGGCGTCATCGAGGCCAAACGTGAACTGCTCAGTCGCCATCGTACCCAACGTGACTGGCTGCGTGCTCATCACGGCGTTGACGAATACCTCAACCGGATGACCGAGTGGGCGGCGATCTATGGTCAGGAATGCGGCGTCGAGTATGCCGAGGGGCTCCGTCAGCATCGTGGCCATGGATATCCACACGATCCGGTTCTGCAGGATCTGCTGGGCAGTGCAATCCGGCACCAGAATTGAGCAACTTTCATAATCGTCAGATCAGACAATAACTTTGAGGAGATAGAAAACGATGGAACAGATCAATATCGGCATCGTCGGCCTTGGATGGGTCGCCGGTGCGCACATCTCGGCTTTCAACATGATTCCCGGTGTCAAGGTGACCGCCGTCTGCTCGCGCCGTGAGCTGAACGAGGCCGAGATCTCTGCCCAGTACGGCACACCGCTCAAGGCTTACCGCGACTATGCGGAGATGCTCAAGGACCCGTCGATCCACGTCATCGACATCTGCACGCCGCATCCATTCCACGCCGAGCAGGCAATCGCCGCGGCCAAAGCCGGCAAGCACCTCATCATCGAGAAACCGATTGCCATCAACTATCCAGATGCCGTCGCCATCCGTGAAGCGGTCAATAAGGCCGGCGTGAAGAGCTGCGTCTGCTTCGAGGTCCGCTTCAGCCAGCAGGGAACCATGCTCCGCTCGACGATCGACCAGGGATTGCTCGGCGAGCTGCACTATGCCGAAGTCGACTACTATCACGGCATCGGCCCGTGGTACGGCCAGTTTCCGTGGAACGTCAAGAAGGATTTTGGCGGCAGCAGCCTCCTCACCGCCGGCTGCCACGCCCTCGACCTGCTGCTGATGATGATGGATGGCGAGGTCGAAGAGGTCACCAGCTACAGCAACCGCTCCTCCAATCCGATCTTTGAACCATACGAGTACGACACGACTACCGTCACCCTCCTCCGCTTCAAGGATGGCCGGATCGGCAAGGTCGCCTCGGTCGTCGACTGTCTGCAACCCTACTACTTCCACATCCATCTCGTTGGCAGTGAGGGCAGCATTCTCGACAACAAACTCTACAGTGCAAAGCTGAAGGGGATGAGCAAACAGCGCTGGAGTTCTCTCGAGACCGGCATGATCGATTCGGGCGATGTCCACGATCATCCATATCTGCCCCAGTTCACCGCCTTCATCGAGAGCCTGCGCAAGGGCGAGAACATGCCCCTGACCGACTTCGAGACGGCCTTTGAGAGCCATCGCGTCGTCTTTGCCGCCGATCTCTCGGCTGCCGAAAAACGTCCGGTCAAGCTCGCGGAACTGAGCAAGTAGCCGCAGCCCAAACAGCAATGCGGCGGTGCGGAAGAGGACTCTCCACACCGCCGCATTCTCTTCTCCCCCTCGCGCCGTGACGCTGCTCCCACTTACTCCATGCCGTAACGAATCTCCATTCGCCTGATCCTGATCGCTGTCAGAGTCAGCACCAATCCGGTAAAGATCAGCAGACTCGGCACTGAGATCCAGACCGCTGTCGGCGCAACGATCGTCGCAAAAGGCCCCTCATCGACCGGGATCGGCAGGTGCGACTCGAGATAGTGGATGATACTGATCTTCTTCAGTAACGGTGGCAGCAGAAAGTTGATCCATTCCCAGCCATAGACCACCAGTCCGGGAATGATCGGATTGCGGAAGAAGAGGCCGATGAACATGAAGATGGCTCCGTAACCGAGACAGGCGAGCAGCGTGATCGCCTCGTAGGCCAGTATCTGCTGCCATCCACCACCATCTAGCAGAAAGTCGATGTTGGCCGGATAACCCCGCGCGTAATAGAGAAAGAAGATCGAGCCCAGAGTGCTGAAGCTGAAGAGGACTGCCGCCGCCACCATTCCGGCAATATACTTGGCCGCGACGAGGACTTCACGACGCAGCGGGGCAAGAAAATAGTAGTGAAGGCTCCGGTCGACCACCTCTCCCCGGAAGAGGTTCATGAAGATCCAGGTTGAACCAAAAAAGACGACCGAGCGCAGAATCAGCGCGTCAAAGATGTTGACGAAAGCCTGCTGTGAGCTGTTCCAGTCACGGGAGATGTCGCTCGCCCCATCCGGATCGACAATCGCCAGCAGAAAGAGGATCACCACTGGCACCAGTGCCAGCAGATAGAGCAGCATCGCCCGCCGTCCCCAGAAGTTCTTGCTCAACTCGATCCGCAGGATCGCAAGGATCTGGCACCGCCAGAGTGACAGACTGGCGCGGTCGACACTGGTCAACCCGATCAACGATGTCTTGATTTTCGCGAATATCATACCTCGCCTCCGCCGCTCGAACCGATCAGGTAATGGTAGACCGCCGCCAGATCGTCATCGACCGGAGTGACCGATTCGATCACGACACTGCTCTCGATCGCCAGCCGGTTCATCATCAGAAAGAACTCATCCGGGTCAGTCGTCTTCACAAAGAGCCCCTGCCGGTCCGGATGGAGCTGCGCCTCGACAACGTGTGGTGCGGCGAAGACTCGTGCCGCCAGCTCCCGTGGCAGGTTGCACCTGATCATGACCTGCATCGGGTGATCCTCGATCTCTTCACGCACTCCGGTCACTCCGCCCTCGGCAAGAATATAACCGTTGTTGATCAGCACGACCCGATCCGACATCGTGTCGACTTCGTGCAGAATGTGGCTGGAGATGATCAGGTGCATCCCCTCGCGGGCCAGCTCACGAAAGATCCTGATCGTCTCCGCCCGCGCCATCGGATCGAGCCCGTTGAGCGGCTCATCGAGGATCATCACCTGCGGCTCATGCGCAATCGACTGGGCCAGCCGGATCCGCTGCCGCATTCCCTTGCTGTATCCGGCAACCTTGCGGCTCGCCGCCTCGACCAGATCAACCCGCTCGATCGCCTGCCAGGCCTTCTCCTCTGCCTGCCGCTTTTCATAACCGTGAACACGCAGAAACGAGTTCACAAACTGGTAGCCAGTCACTCCCCTCGGGAAGGAATCGAACTGGCCGCAGTATCCGACGCGGCGAAAGAGCTGCTCCGGATCAGTAGGCGCAATACCCAGCAGCCGGATCTCTCCCCGCGTCGGCTGGATCAGTCCGGTCATCAGGTTCATGAGCGTGGTCTTGCCTGAACCATTCGGTCCAACCAGTGAGGTAATGCCTGGTTCAATTGTCAGATTGATCCGGTTGACACCCAGAATCTCCCCGTAAAATTTCGAGACATCCTCGAAGACGATCAACTCTTCCGGCCGATACTCAACCCGCATCACGATATCACCTCATAAGCCCGCAGCTTCCTCGAGAGCATCCAGAGTGCGACGAGGGCATAACCCAGACAGACCAGCCAGGACTCGCCAAATGAGAGAATGTATTCAGTCGAACCAAAGGTTCGAAAGAGGTGACGGGTCAACTGAGCAATCGCCATGCCCGGATTGAAGAGATGGCCGAGGCGGGTTCGGAAGATCTCTTCGATCGCCAGTCCGATCGGCGTCGGAATGATGAAGATCGCAAAGAGCGCCGCACTCGCCGCCGTCCGCCACTTCAACCAGGCCGAGAAGGCCATGGCCAGCATCGAAAGAAGAATGATCTGCGTCCAGCATACCGCAAGGATTGCTCCACCAATCCACCAGTTGTCGATCATCCAGCCGCCCCCGGCAAGATATCCCTGAAAGAGGAAGAGCAGAAGACCCGGCACCCACGTAAATGACGAGAGCAGCAGGCCCAGCACGGCCATCTTGCCCAGAATGTACTCGGTTCGCGTGAAGGGACGACAGAGGTAGAGCGGCAATCCGTTATTCGCCAGATCACGCGAGATCAGCACCGGCCCGATGATCACTGTCATGAGAAAAGCGAGCGCCAACTGGAGACTTATGAAGATCTCGAAGAAGGTGCCATTGACGGGAATCAGGCTTGCCACATCCATCTGAAAGACCGCCAGCGCCGTCACGTTGTGATGAAGATAGATCAGGATCGTGAAGATCAGCGGCGCGACAAAGCTGAGCGCATAGAGCGCAATGAAGAAGCGGAGCTGGAAGAGATCCTCGTAGGCATAACGGGGAATGACCAGAAATCGTGACCAGGCCTTGGAGAGTGGCCCAGTGTATGGTTTGTAATGATGTTCGTAGACGGCCATAATTCAGCGCGAATCGTGCGATGGTGAGGTGGCGGGCGGCCCGTTCAACAAGCCGCCCACCCTTTTCGGTGAGTCTGACTACTCGACACGCTCCATGGTCATGACCGCCCCGTTGAACTGCGGCATGACCGCACTCGACTTGAGCGACCGACGGCCATCCCTGGCAATCCAGTAGGCAGTTCGACCACCACCCTCGGCGTCAGCCACTTCAACCTTGAAGGCCTCGAAGGTTCCGGCTGGAACCGTCACCTTCTCAATCCCGACCACCTTCAGCTCCTTGACGCTTGGCTTCTGGGTGTTGAGGTCGAAGTTGCGGAAGACCGTGGTGAAACCCTCGGCAAGGGGCAGCGTCGCCAGCAGTTCGGCCGTCCCCGCGCCATCGGCAAAGACGGCTCCGCCGAGGTCGACTTCAAAGGGGCGTGACTGGCCATTCATCGCCATACTGCCCTTGGCCTTGTTCCCCTCGTAGGTGACCTCGATCGTCACCGGTCCCTGGTTGAGCTGCCGCCGAACGGGCACGAGAGTCGACTTCTCGTAGGTCGTCTTGTCGGTCATCTCACCCTGCGGCAACTGCACCGCCTCGGTGATTACCCACTTTCCACCATCTTCACCGATCTCGGTCTTCGCCGTGAAGGGAATCGACTGACCGGCCACTTCGATCTTTCCGGAATACTTCGTGACTCCCGGTTTGAGATCGGCCACCGGTTTGAGTGGCGCAGCGGCCACGACTGGCGCCTTCTTCAGGACGACTGTCTTCACATCGACCGTGATCTCTTTCAGACGAGCCGCGTGCTCGGGCTTCAGCTCCTCCTGATAACGCCCACCAAGATGCTTCGCAAGAAACTTCTCGGTCAGCGCAAAGGAGGCCATATTGTTGACCGGGCGGGCAAACCCATGCCCCTCGTCCGGCGCAACAAGGTACTCGACCGGAAAACCACGATCCCGCAGCGCGACCACGATCTGATCCGACTCGGCCTGTTTGACCCGCGGATCGTTCGCCCCCTGGATCACCAGCAGCGGCGACTTGATCTTCGTTGCCGAATTGAGCGGGGACTGCCGCTCGAGCCGTGCCTTGCCCTCGGGTGTGTTCGGATCTCCCATCCGCTCGTGAAAGACCTTCCGCGCCGCTTCCCAGTAGGGTGGGATCGAGTCGAGCAGCGTCAACAGATTAGACGGCCCAACGATCGACACTCCACAGGCATAGGTATCCGGCGTAAAGGCCAGCCCGGCCAGCGTCGCGTACCCGCCATACGATCCACCCATGATCCCGACCCGCTTCGGATCGGCTATTCCACGCCCAATCAGATACTTCGCCCCCCAGGTCAGGTCGTCCTGCATCTTCTGACCCCATTCGAGATTCCCCGCATTGAGGAACTTCTTCCCGTAGCCGGTTGAACCACGGAAGTTGGGCTGCAGCACCGCATAACCCCGGTTGGCCAGAAACTGCGCGTAACTGTCATATCCCCACCCATCACGCGCCCACGGTCCCCCGTGCGGGAAGATGATCACCGGCAGTCCCTTTGCCGGAACCCCCTTTGGCAATGTCAGAAATGCCGGAATCTCCAGCCCATCCGATGACGGATAGCTGACCGCCTCCATCTTCGCCAACTGCTCGCGCACCAGCTTCTCGCGAAGACGATACTGTAACGTCAGCTTGCGCGTCTTCCGATCGAAGAGATGGCTCTCGCCCGGCTCCGTATCACTCGAGACACTGACGATCATGAGACTCTCGTCGGTCGTCATCGAGCCAACACCGACCTCGCGCCCCGGGAACTGCTTCTCGAGATACTCGTAATCGGCCTGCCACTCCTTGCTCTTCCAGTAGATGCGCGTCCGCTCATCCTGATAAACCGTCGCAATCAGCTCACCCGTCTTATCGGAGAATGATGCCGTTGCCAGGTCGACCCGCTTCTGCGGATCACTCTCGACCAGCTCCTCGGCTCCCGTCGCCGGATTGAAGAGGATCAGACCGATCCGCTCGACCGTCGCTCCCCTGTCCGAGACCATGTAGACCCGCTGGTTGTCCTTGTGAAACTGCACTGGACCGCAATTCTCAAAGACTGAACAGGAATAGACCTTTTTGAAGCCATCCGCATCGACGCGCAGCACCTCGGTGTCGCCATTGTCGGCTGCCCGGGTCGCCAGTCGCAGCTGATCCTTCTGGTCAAAGACCCAGCCGGTCAGCCGCTCGGTGTTCTGGCGCAGCAGCTTTCGCGCCCCCGTCGAGATCTTCACCTCGTAGAGGTCGTGCCACGCCTGATCACGATCGTTCATCCCGACATAGAGCAGATCCGTATTGCTCTTCGGCAGAGCATAAATAATCGCCCGGACACTCTTCGCATCGGTCAGATTACGGGCGGCCGGCACCTCCGGTCCTGCCCCCTTGGCATCCGCCGGATTGACCGCAAAGACATTAAAGTTCTCGTTACCACCCTGATCCTGAACAAAGAGGATAAACTTTCCATCACGGCTCCAGAAGAAGGCCGGAATCGGCCGCTTCGTGTCGTTGGTGATCAGCTTCGCCGCACTGAAAGGCTCGGCCACCCCTTTGACCCAGATGTTCCGCGTCCCCTGATAAGGCTTGACAAACGCGATAAATCTTCCATCAGGTGAGATCTGCGCTCCCCCGATCTCGGGATCGCCAAAGAAGAGCTCCCGGTCGATCAGCGGCCCCTGCCCCTGTCCGTAGACCGGCATGCTCATCAGAAGCAGACCGAGTATCATCATCACTCTTTTCAATATCATATTGCTGGCTTCTCCTTCTCAATCTCTGGCGGAGAGATCTCCCCACCAGCCTCTCAATCGGCCCTGGCTTTGTTACTGCTCCATGGCCTTCAAAAAGATCTCTTCAAGGGAATCTCTTTTATAGTTCAACCGGCGGATCTGGACACTCTTCTCCGCCGCAATCTGGTAGAGGTCGCGGACTTCCCGACCCTCCGGCATAATCAACTTGAAGCGCTGCGGCCCGGTCTGTGCATACTCACCGCCCACGAGGTCATCAATCGCCGTCAGAAAATCCGCACTTGCGCCGCGCGTCTCCAGTTCGACAAACTTGCGGTTGGCCTGTCGCTCCGCCGCCAGATCACAGTTGGCCACGATCCGCCCATCCTTGAGAATCAGGATCTCGTCGCAACACTCCTCGACATCCCGCAAGAGGTGCGAGGAGAGGACGATCTGCGTCCGGCCCGAATCGCGAATCTCACGGATCAGCTCGAGCATCCGCTTTCGTGCCGGAGGGTCGAGCCCGTTGGTCGGCTCATCGAGAAAGATCAACCGTGGCCCGTGGGCGATCGCCTGCGCCAGCTTCACCAGCTGCTTCATTCCCAGCGAGTAGGTGCCAACCTTCCGGTAACGCGCCTCGCCCAGACCAACGTAGAAGAGCGCTTCGTGCGCTCGCTCCAGCGCCGCCTCACGCGGCAGCCCCGACAGCTCCCCCATCAACCGGACAAAATGGACGGCCGTCATCTCGGCAAGATAGGCATCTCGCTCCGGCATATAACCAATCGAAGTGCGGATCTCCCGCGCCGCGGTCCGGATATCGAGCCCGAAGATTCGCGCCGTTCCCGAGTGAGGTCGATAAAAACCAAGCAGCGTGTGGATGAGCGTCGTCTTCCCCGCCCCGTTCGGCCCGAGCAGCCCGATGCACCGACCACGCAGCCGCCCCTCGAGCTCTTTCAGAATCGTCCGTTTGCCAAAGTCGATCCGCAATCGATCAAGTTCGATCAATGCTGAACGGCTCTGGTCTCCACTCTGATCGATCATTCAGATACTCTCCGACCGGCAGTCACTTTCTGACCGCTCTCTTCAGCTCTGCTTCCATTCAAAACACCCTTGACCGAGGTCTGCGGTGCGGCCTTGAGCAGATGGATATCACCATTGATCCCGTGCAGCTCGATCTCTGCCCCCCCTGCCCCGATCTGGGCCTTGTAATCTCCTGGACCCGCCTCGTCACTCTTCATCTGGAATCCCGGCAGATCGGAACTTACCTCCCCGTTGTTGCCATGCGCAACAACCGTCGCATCCACCTCATCCGCAAAACGCAGGGTAATCTTGCCATTGATCCCATTCATCTCGATCGGGCTGCCGGTGAAACGGGCAAAGGTGATATCGATCTGGCCGTTCTGCCCGTTCACCTTTACCGGCCCCGTCTGACTTGCCACCCGCAGGTGGCCGTTCACCCCTCTCACGTCAAGGCTCCCCTCGACCGTCTCCAGATCGATTCCGCCATTGACTCCGCGCCCGATGAAGTCGATCTTCTTCGGCAATCTCACCACCACCCGCTGCCGCCCCTCCGGCATCTTCTTGAAGGCCGAAAAGATTGTCTTGTGGTCATCCTCACGATAGACCCGCAACCGTGACTCTTCCGGCTCATGGCGGATCGCGATCCGGTTGTACTGGAGATCCTCCTTCCGGTTCGCCGAACGAATCACCACCAGCTCGGCCGTGTCACCATCGACACTCTCGACCCGCACCGGACCGTTGATCGCATAGACCCGGAAGGTCGACTGCGGCTTCAGAACAAACTTGCGCCTGATCTCCTCGCGAACCGGCAGGTCGTAGCCCTCCGTGTCCGGCACCTGGATAGTCACCGTCGCGTCGTTACCTTCGCTCTGGATCGTCTCGGCTGGCCCGGCCGCGGCCGCTGTTACCGCACCCTCTGACCTCGCTGCCGCCGATTCACTGCGCCGGCATCCGGCCAGTCCTCCGGCGAGCAACAATGCCACTCCTGCCACTAACAAAAGACTCTTGATGGTCTTCATAAATCGATCTCCCTCCTTGACCGTCTCCATCGGCCTTCGACCGTCATCGATAGAGACTGCTGCTGCCTGACTTTTTGTGCACCAGTTGTACGTCGAACAGGCCATCATTGTTCCAACCGAGTCGCAGATAATTCTTGCTCTTCCACTTTCTCACTTGGCAGGTTCCAGGCCATAACCATCGAGGGCATACTCGCGGCCAGCATGAGAAATGAGTAGATCGGCCCCAGCCACAACTCCACGGACTCCGCATATGAGACCCGCAGAATATCGCCCAACACCCAATATCCGAGTAAAAACAGCATGACCGTTGCCCAACACATATACCGGTAGGCGGAGAGATACGCCGCATTCCGCAATCCGATCAGTCGCTCATCCAGCAGCTCATCCGGTGCATCGGCGATGTGACGAACAGATCGACGCAATGTGAAATAGAGACATAACAGCACCAGCAGCATCAATGCTTCCAGATAGGAGCGCAACTTTGTCCCAACGATGAGACTGCTCAACGCCATCAGTGTCGCCGCCAGCGAGTTGAGCGATACCAACCCACGGCGGACTCTCTGATTACGTAACCTTGTTGGCCGCTGATCCGCCAGACTCTTCACCACCTCGTCCCGCGTCACGCCCTCCACCCAATAGAACCTCTTCTCTCCGTTTCTGCTCATCTTCTCTTTCCTTTCTCTTTGCTGAATGGCTCGATCGAAAAGATCTCACCGACCTCTTGCTCAAGTACTGCGGCTATCCGCAGTGCCAGCACCAGACTTGGTGAATATTCACCACGCTCCAGATAGCCGATCGTCTGGTAATGGACACCAACTGCCACGGCCATCTGCTGCCGCGTCAGTCCCTGCGCCAACCGCAACTCCTCAACCCGATTGAATACTGGCTCTTCTTTTTGTCTGCTCATGCTTTGTATAATAAATGCTACATAGCATTAATACAACAGAAAAATTGAGAAAGGTTCCAACTCATTTTGAAGGTGGAGTACCTGGTCGAGTCTGGCAAAGAGAGACCGGGAGGGGGGTCGCCCCTTCCCGGCCCGGAAAGTTTATAAAGGTATATTATGATGCAGGAAGAGACTCATCTCTTCGGGCTGAAGATCGCCCCGAGACCGGTTGCACCGGGGAGGGCGAGAAAGTCGGATGCGCTGATACCAATCGGGCCATCCTCGGAGTTGAACGAGAAGATGAACCGATCATCGAGGGCATAGACATAGGCGAGACCGGCCTTGCCATTGAGCAGAGCGTTGATGGCCGCGCCTCTCCCACCCGCAAGCTGACTGATGGTCTTGCTGAGTGGACCAAGGTCCTGGTAGATGATGGCCGAGAAGTTGGCCTGATTGTCCTCAGGCAGAGTCGCCTTGAACTTTGGAGCGTGGAGGATCGAGCTGCCGCTTTCACGGAATTTGAGGGCGTTCTCGACGAGGGTCCGGCTGGGAGCCGCGACAAGATAGCCGCCAGTGAAGAGGTAGTCGGCCTCGAGTCCGAAGTCGAGGGACTTGATCTTGTAGAAGGTCTTCTCGCCATCGACCTCCTTGCTCAAAGCCAGACCGAGTTTGCCGCCCGCCTTGAGCTGCTGGTCGAACCGGGTGACGAGCAGTTCGAGGGTCTGCTGGAGCCGTTCCGGCTCATCGACCTCGAAGATCGCCTTCCAGGAGGGGATGGGGAGGATTGGACCATCGATGGCCAGGGCGTATTCACTGCCGAGAGGCTCGGCGAGGTCACGACGCAGATCGATGCCCTGCCCGGTCTGAAAGTTGACAAACTCGTCCCACGATTTTGGATTGGTCGAGCGGAGTGTTGCAAAGAGATCGTCGACAATTGCCGTCGGGTCCTTGACCACAAAAGCTGTGACAAGGGAGGCCTTGGGAGAGATATACTCGAGGGTCCCCATTGGCCCCGGTCGGGCAAGCCAGGAGGTGATACCACGATCATTCTGGCGAAAACTGACGACGGCCCGACTGTATGGTCGACCATCCTTCTCTTTCACCTCGACGATGAAGTAGCGCAGATTGTCAAAGCCGATCTGGCGAACAAAGGCCGTCTCGTCGGCACTGTTCTGGTCAGCCTCGAGTGCCGGAACGATCAGGCTCTCGAGATCGGCCGCGATCAGTAGGCCTGCTCCATCGCGATAGAGCTCGGAGATCTTCGCATGGAAGGGGCTGGCAGAGAACGGACGCGCTGAGGACGATTCCAGGCGACTGGCGAGGCGCTGCAAGGCCTCAGGACGCGGTGAAGCGGCGAGCATATCCTGGCCAAGCCAGACATAGATACGTTCGGGACTGCCAGTCTTGACGGTTGGTGCGACAGCTGAACGTAGATCGTCGACGATCACCACCGCTGAGGCATTGGAACCGGCAGTGGCCAGCTTCTTCTCGATGAAGGTGCGCAGACCAGCGGCGTCTCGCAGATCGGCGAGGAGCAGAAGATCTCCCGGAGCCCGGCGCTGCGGATCGATCTCGGCTCCGAAGGTGACCTCATTGCCAAGATGGCTGCCAATCTCACGGACAAAAGCGAGTGCCTGATCGATGCCGCGACGGCTGGATTTGCCATTGGCCTGCTCCTGCTCCCACCAGGCCTTCAGTTCCGGACTCTTCTCGATATTCTCATTGAGGATATCGTTAGCTTTTGTCAGAGTCTCGGCAATGTTCGGCAATGCGATGTAGAGTGCAGTCCGCGCAGGCATCAGATCGAGCAGTTGTGTCGCATAGCGATTTCCAGGCAGCGAGACCCGCTCATCGATCTGCGCCCGCAGGGAAGCGACCTGATCGAGCATCTGCTGGTACCTGACCGAGTTGCGGCTCCAGGAGATCTCCTGAGCAATCGGGACTCTCTCGATGCTGGTGTGGGTCGTCAACTGATCACCCGGCTTGAGCGTCCGGGCTCGGCCGCGATTGTCGAGACTGACCTGACCGTCGACTACCGAGAGACGATCCCCTTTCGTGCCCCGATTGACCGCAAAGATGGTCCCTGCAGCGCCAACTCGTGACTCATCGGTTGTCACGACGAGCCGGCTGCCCGCTCCAGGACTGGATTCGACGATCAGTGCCCCACGGTCGAGACGGAGGGTTGTCTCGTCACCACGACCTTCGGCCTGGCTGGCAAAACCAAACTCCCCGCGCTCACCAAGCTCGACCGTCGAGCCGTCATTTAGTCGAACCATCGCCCGTGCACCCCGGGCTGTGCGCAACTTCTCGCCGGCAAAGACCTTCTCACCGCTCCGCAGCAGTTCGGTTCGGTTGTCGGTCACCCGGTAGACCTCACCATCCGCCGCCTCGACCACTCCGTTCAGCACTCCGGAAGAGCTGTTGAACCGCTGCCAGATCGGCCAACTGAGAAGCCCGACGGCCAGCACCGCGGCTGCCGCGATCCCCCATTTAAGGGCGGCCAGGCGTGAATCTCGGCGCTCGATCTTCACTCTCTGGAAGGCCATTTGTCGGGCTGTCTCATTACCGTGCCGGGCCACCTTCAGCGCACGCCGGCAGGGCACACATTCGCTGAAATGGTCCTCCAGCAGCAGGGTCCGCGCCGCAGTAAGGGTTCCCTCGAGATAGGAGGGAATCAGGGACTGAAAATCTTCGCAGCCGCGCAGATGCTCGACCGGAGTAACGCCGGTCTGCAGTGCCACCTGCTCGCTCGCCAGTCGCTGCCAGACGCGCTGCGCCGCGCTCTCGACCACTGAGTCCGCAAGTTGCCCGGCCCGAATATCCCCGGCCACCTCATCCAACAGTCGATCGATCTCACGCTCAGTTCGCTTCATCTTGCTCCCCCTTCCTGCTGCTCTTCAGATTCCGTCAAGTCTCCCAAGTAGTCGCCAAGCTCACGCCGAACCTTCGCCCGCGCGCGATGAAGAACCACTCCGACCACCATCGCCGAGGTTCCCATCACCTCGGCGATCTCCTGGTTCCCGTACCCTTCAAAATATTTGAGGACAAACATGGTGGCACTCTTCTCACCCAGATGACCGATCGCCCGGCGAATCGTCTCGCGCAACTCTTCACGCGCTCGTCCGACCTCCGGATCCGGCTGATTGCTCCGCACGGGTAGCGTTCCTGGATCGTCCATCTGCACCAGCGGTGTTCGCCCACGTTGTCGCAGCAGGTCGAGCGAGGCATTGACTGCCGCCCGATTGAGGTAACTGGCCGGATTTGGCTCCAGATCGACTCTCTCCCGACGCGATAGGCGCAGAAATACTGTCTGAAGCACATCTTCCGCGTCCATCAGGTTCCCGGTGATCCGGTAGGCAAGGCGATAGACCCGCCCATGATGCTCACGATAGAGGGTTTCGAGATCGGCCCCGCGGGAATTGTCCCC
>CAIOZW010000079.1 GCA_903862855.1 uncultured Acidobacteriota bacterium | reverse complement strand
GTCATCGATCAACCTGATCAGGGATCCAAGCTCCCCGGCGCTGATACGACAATCGACGATCTCGACGCCTGCCTGGCGGAGTTCACGGAGAAGTTCGGTGAGAATCCAGTTGGCGGCCGCACGATGATTTCCGGCGGCCTTTGCCGTCGCTTCGAAATAGTCGGCAAGGTCACGCTGGGCCGTCAGCGTCGCGGCCTCATCGGCCGACAGTTCAAAGTCCTGCATGAAACGACGCCGGCGCAGTTCAGGAAGCTCTGGCAATGCCGCTCGCAACTGCTCTACCCACTCCGGACTCACCTCGAGTGGCGGAAGATCCGGATCCGGAAAGTACCGGTAGTCGTGAGCATCCTCCTTGGTGCGCATCGTATAGGTCCGGTTCTCACGCTCACTCCAGAGCCGGGTCTCCTGAACGATCTTGCCTCCTGTTTCAAGAACCGTCACCTGACGGTCGATCTCATAATCGATCGCCTTCTGCAGGAAGCGCAGCGAATTGACGTTCTTGATCTCCACCTTCGTCCCCAGCCGCGTCTCTCCACGGCGCCGCACCGAGACATTCGCATCACAGCGGAGATTGCCCTCCTCCATGTTGCCATCGCAGACCTCGACGTACTGAAGGGTCTTGCGAAGGAAACCGACGTAGTCATAGGCCTCCCAGCTCGACCGGAAGTCCGGCTCACTGACGATCTCGAGCAGTGGCGTCCCGGCCCGGTTCAGATCGACGTGCGACTTCTCCGGATTGCCGATGTCGTGGCTCGACTTTCCGGCATCCTCTTCGATGTGGGCGCGGGTCAGACCAAAACTCTTCAGCTGCCACTCGATCGGACGCCCTCCCTCATCCCGCTCACTTGTCAGAATCTCGACCACTCCCCGCTCAGAGAAGGGTCGGTCATACTGGGAGATCTGGTATCCCTTCGGCAGATCAGGGTAGAAATAGTTCTTGCGAGCAAAGATCGAGACCGGATTGATCTCCAGGTTGAGGGCGAGCGCGGCCCGCGCTGCGCACTGCACCGCCTGCCGGTTGAGAACCGGCAAGGCTCCCGGCAGTCCCAGGCAGACCGGACAGGTATTACCGTTTGGCTCTTCACCGAAGGCGGTCGAACAAGAACAGAAGATCTTCGACTGTGTGTTGAGCTGGGCATGGACCTCAAGGCCAATGACTGCTTCCCATCCTTCTTTCACCACTTATCTCCTATTTTACTCTCCGGGAACCAACACAGTAGAGGAACTTGTCGGTGCGCAGAAACAACTGACCATCCGAGACGGCAATCGTACTCAGACAATACCCATTGACCTGGTTCTCCGCCAGCAGCTCGAACTTCGGACCGGCCCTGAAGACCGATGTCACACCATCCTCACTGGTCACATAGATCTTCCCATCAGCAAGGATCGGCGAAGCGCTGTAAGTACCCGGCGCGAGTCGTTGCGGACCATAGACCAGAGCTCCCGACTTGACATCGTGCGCAAAGAGAGCGCCATTCTCGCGGATCAGATAGATGTAACGCCCATCCGAGACCGGTGTCGCGACATCCGGGCCATTCGGAGTCGTCCAGGCAACGTGGCTTGAACTGACATCGCCTTGTCCTCCGGTGCGGACGGCAAGATACGGATTGCTCCGGCTCCCCGCGAAGACCATTCCATCACCAACCAGCGGGGAGTTGACGATCCGGTTGAACTGCATATTGGTCGGATTGAGCCCATATGCCCGCCAGATCTCTGCCCCCGTCCGCGGGTCGTGGGCAGTCACGCAGTCGCCGCCACTCAGGATCACCTGTACGCGCCCGGACTCACGCAGCAGCGCCGGGGTGATGTATGAATCGGGTGACTCGACCTGCGCCGGTGTCGGTCGCTCAACCCGCCAGGTCGTCTTTCCAGTCCGGGCATCCAGCTTGAGGAGAAAAGACGGGTCATCCGTCTTCATCCCGTGGAGAACCGGCACGAAGAGTGCATTGTCGTAGAGAAGGGGCGTCGACGCATAGCCCCAGTTCAGACCAAATCGGCCGTAATCTTTCTGGATATCGCGCATCCAGAGCTCACGCCCCTTGAAATCGAAGGCCTTGAGAACCCCGGTGCCGGTCATCACCCAGACCGTCCGCCCATCAGTTATCGGCGACGGCGAGGACATGTTCTGCTTGCGACGCATCTCATCGCCAGCTCCGAGCGGTTGCTTCCAGAGCAGCTCGCCCTTCTTCCGATTGAGGGCCCAGAGCGAGAGGGCACCGCTTGTCTTTGTCCCCTCGGCAACATTGAGAAAGATGGTCTCTCCCCAGATCACCGGTGTCGAACCGCTGCGGTCAGGCATGGCGATCTTCCACGAGACATTCTCTGCCTCACCCCACTTTGTCGGAAGATCGACCTCACTGCTCACTCCGTTCAATGATGGTCCACGCCAGTTTGGCCAGTTATCGGCCCTCACGGCCATGAGAACCAGTGTTGCCGAGAGTACAAAAAACGCACATACAAGTATCAGGAGTTTTTTCATAGGAGTGACTCGACAAATATACCAATGCCATTGATGAACGGAGCTGATGGCCGGAGGGGCGAGTCTGCCCGATCCGGCCATGCTACCGTCACTATTTGTTCTGCTTCGGATTTGTGACCGCGCCCTCGGCCGCTGATGAGACGAGCGACATATACTTGGCAAAGACGCCGGTCTTGTACCGTGGTTCGGGCGAAGACCAGTCCGCCAAGCGCCGGGCGATCTCGTCATCCGAGAGTTCAACCGAGAGCTCACACTTCTCGATGTCACAGTTGACGATATCACCATCCCGAAGAGCAGCGATCGGTCCGCCAGCCGCCGCCTCCGGCGCCACGTGCCCAACCATGAGCCCCCGTGTCGCCCCGCTGAAGCGGCCATCGGTCAGGAGAGCGACGCTCTCACCAAGCCCCTCGCCAACGATCGCCGCCGTCACGCCAAGCATCTCCCGCATGCCTGGTCCGCCCTTGGGCCCCTCGTAGCGAATCACCATGACATCACCAGCCTTGATCTCGTGCTTGGTCACCGCGGCCATGGCATCCTCTTCCCGGTTGAAGATCCGGGCCGGTCCACGATGAACCTTGCGCTCAAAACCGGAGATCTTGACGACCGCACCCTCGGGTGCCAGATTGCCCTTCAGGATCACCAGGCCCCCGTTGGCCTTGATCGGCTTTTCGGTC
>CAIOZW010000078.1 GCA_903862855.1 uncultured Acidobacteriota bacterium | reverse complement strand
CGATCTTTCTCTTTCCTTTGCGCTCATCGTCAAATGCCCCATTTTCCTGGCCCACCTCCTTCGGGTAGGACCACTTTAACAGGGGACATTTCTATCTTGGGGACAAGGGGACATTTCTATCTTGGTATGACATTGAGTGAAGAAACTACTTGGCAGCAGTAGTGTTTGGTGGTACTCTCCCGGTTACACAAAGACTTTTTGGAGGTTTATGGCGGGGGTCGAAGCGGGACGCGACTGGTGGGGGTGGTGCGGGCCTGCGAGTAGCAGTTCTCGATGTGCAACCGGGAGATCAGATATCTTACTGGTCATCGGAACTCCTGGCTCTCTCAGCCTCGCTCATTCACCTGACCAGTCTCAAAGATCCAAAGCAGAAATTCTTTCCGCTTCGTCTATCCTGCACTTGATCAATGCAACGCCCGTGCCACAGTCTGACCAGTTGAAAGTAGATCTGTAAGTCTCCTGATTACAATATTTGACGAGTTGGCGCGGCAAGCCTCAACCTTTAGACCTTTCAACTCAACCCTACTCTGACAACTTTTGTTTAGTGCCGGAAGGTCGGCTGTCTTCTAATGTTGACATTAGAGACGGATTGATGGCCCTTGCCAGGACGATCTGACAGAGAACAGGTGTCGGCCGGAGGCCAGTGTAGGCGGTGATGGAGAGGCGTGCACCGGCTGGAGCTGGTCGGGGGACGCGAAAGTAGTAGGTTGGACGCCAGTCGAAACGAAAGTTTCTGGCAAAGATGAGCACCTCGCTCGATCCATCGGGCTGGAGAAGGCGGGCCTCAAGTGAAAGGGCACCCGAGGGAAGAAGTGGGCGAATACCGACGATCTGCCGGTTCTCCTTGATCGGCTCCTCGATGGCGATCCTTGTCTCACCAGAGGGTGATGATCCGCGGAGAGTTCCAGTCTCGATGAGATGGGTAATATCGCCCTTGGCAAGGTATATTCCAAGCCTGCTGCGATCGGTAGTGGGTTGATCGACTCCACGGTATTCGATCTGCAGAAGAATGGTCGCCCTTGCCGGGAGGAGCCTCGCCATACCTGACGGCAGTATGGATGACCTCTGGCCAGGCACCCATTCGCCGAGCTGGGTGAGCCGCGCTGCGGCAAGACGACAGGCTTTGGCAGATTGCGGCGCGGCGCCATTTCTTGACGGGGCCAGGTAGATCGATGCGCGCTGGATGGCCCGGCCATTGTCGGGAATGAAATCGACGAGTGAGACGTGGAGCGGCCTCTGATTGCGAACCGGGATGGTCAGGCAGCGCTGAAAGTTAGCCGTGTTTGGTGGGATACGAGTCGTCTCCGCCGGCTGAAGTATCAGATCCGGGTCTCCCTGGGACCAGCCTGGCGGACCATTCATCTCGGCGATCAGCCCTGCCGGGAAGTCTTTTTCATCACCCTTTGGTGCGCCCCCATCGATCCAAGAGACAAGCTGATCCTGTTCCCGGGCGGAGATCAGATAGTCGTGCCTGAAGAGCCCGTAACCTTTCACCACCTGGTGAGGGGACATGCGCCGGTTGAGAATCTCTTCTTTGATCGCTTTGGCCCAGGGGCGTGCCTCGGCATAGGTGAGCAGCGGCAGACTCGACATCACTCCGCGCGGGCTGTGGCAATCGTGGCAGTGCTGGCGCAGGATACGCACCACTTCGCGATTGAAGGTTATCCTGGTCGTGATCGGCACGTGTGAGCCGACAGGCTCTCCCATCAGAAGGCACACTGCCAGCAGG
>CAIOZW010000077.1 GCA_903862855.1 uncultured Acidobacteriota bacterium | reverse complement strand
GCACTCAATTTGATTCGCGAACTAGATGATGAGGTCTCCAGTCAATCTCGCCTTATTCTTTTTGACGAATATCACCACGGATTCCGTAACGATTCGAACCAGCTTGTCGCCCTGCTTCGAGGTACATCCGGACCTGCAATTGTCCTCTTGCTTAGCCTGGCTGGTCAGATTTGCTTGATCTGTTTCCTGCTCTGGTTCGCTCGATCACGCCGCTTCACCCGTCCAATTCCGCTTCCAGAGGTCGATCGTCACGCACCACTTGAATTTGTCGATTCAATGGCCAACCTGCAGCAGACAGCCGAGGCTCGCGACCTCGCCATAGAGAATATCTATCCACGCTTCCGTAATCGCCTCTGCAAAAGACTCGGACTCTCTTCACGCGCCAAAAATAACGAGATCATGGCAAGAATCCAGCTCATCAAAATACCGATCTCTGCGGAGCTGCTCCGTCAAACAATGATTGAAGCCGAGCTGATACTGCTTGGTGAAACGGTCAATGATCGGCAACTGCTGGCCATTATCGATAGACTCTACGCTGTCGACACCGCTTTGAAGGGGGCACCCACCCGAAATACTTCGCCGGCCAGATAGAGGATGATTAAATTCTTGTTTGATTCTCGTAATCAGGAACCGAATCACAAGGATTCAGGTCAAGTGGATGGAGTCTGCCAAAAGGAGGGTTCAATACAACTGGACTCTAACAGAGGATCGAGATCCACCAAGTGTTGGGGAGGGAAATATCAAAGCCTGTCGCGTCATAGATATAATGGAAGGCAGAACACGAAAGGCCCGGTTAGTAACGGTCACCTCGAGTGGCTGATCGACTCGATCGATCGCCCTGATTATGGGTGTCCGGACTTACCGGGTCTTTGAAATTGTTACGCTGCTGATCTGAATGGGTGGGTAGAGCCTGTGCGGATGAGCCGATCAGACCTTCTCTCCACGTGCGCGGATGCTGGCCAGCACTGCTTCAATTCCCTGCTTGTCGATCGTCTTGATACCGCGAGGCGTGAGACGAAGACGGACCCAGCGCCCTTCGCTCGGAACCCAAAAACGATGATACTGCAGGTTCGGCTCAAACCGACGCTTCGTCTTGTTGTTGGCGTGTGACACATTGTTTCCGGTCATCGCGCGCTTCCCTGTCACCTGACATTTTCTTGGCATGATCTGCTTACCTCCTGATTTATCTCAACGCAAATCGGGAGAATAGCACAGGCGCATATGGAATTGCGAGTCAAAATGTCCTTCATGAAGAGTGCTGGTGGTACTTTTCCCGAAAAGGGGTCGGCGCGTGCAACGCCTCCATCGACCCGCAGATCTGCCCACACCATTTGTTCCAGGTGGACATGTCGCAATTCACAATGCTGCAATCATTCTCCGGGACTACTTGACAGAGTCGCTACTTGATAGTTTGATACTTAAGCGCTTCAGGCCACTTCAAATCAATCTATCGAAGCGCAGATTAATTCGATGATTACGATCCTCCGCCTTCTAATTCTGGTCATCAGCCTGGTAATCGGATGCCTTCTCGTCATCCGCTACGATATTCACAGGTATGACGACCTGATTCATACGAAACCACTTCATTTTGACACATCGAACTGGGAGAGACCGCGGGTTGCGGTGGTCTTTGGGGCAAGCGTTCTTGGAAACCGCGAGCTCTCTCCGGTACTGGCCGACCGGGTTACAACCGCCATCGATCTCTATCAGTCAAAAAAGATCGATCAGATCCTTGTCTCGGGAGATAACCGGCACCCCTCCTACAATGAGCCGAAGGCCATGTACGACTATCTTGTCTCCCGTTCGATCCCGTCCCGCGATATCCTTATTGACAATAGCGGGCGTTCCACCTATGAGACCTGCCTTCGCGCCCGTCAGGTCTTCGGTCTGCGCAGGGCGGTGCTGGTCACCCAGGGATTCCACCTTCCTCGAGCACTCTTTATCGCCAATGAGTTGGGGATCGATTCGATCGGTATGGCCGGCGATCTTCAACTGGATAACCAGTTTGGATACCTCAATCTCCGCGAGGTTGCGGCTGAGTTCAAAGCCTGGTTCAATGTTCGTATCTCACCACCAGCTGAACTGATAGAGAAACGCTCCCCTCCAGATGGACAGCCTGTCGGGTAGCCTCCGTAATTCTGATCGCTGTCAATTAATATCAACGCGTGGAGTCTGCCCGCCAGCCGTACCAATGAGAGGACGTTAGACACCAACGTGTACTCATTTTCCAATAGGATCTGCACGAGCGCGTTTTGAAGCGCCCCAACGGGGCGCAGGAACCATCTGCCTTTCCCCATATGAAGCATAGATTCCTTTCTCGGAATAATCCCAATCTACTCACATTTTAAGGATCGAGCTGAGGTAGCAGAGACCTCACCCGAAAGTTTTTGATTTACTGGCAAATAGCGGTTCCAGCATCTCCTATCTTGTCAAGTCTCTTCATAATGCGATTGCCCTGGCGTCTGAAATGGCCATCCGGGGAGGCTGCCCGATTTAACCGTGACTCAATTGACAACCATCCCCATAATGCAATTTCTGTTTTGTTACTTACTGTCAGTAACATTGTCTCGTTAATATCCATTTAATGCTCAGCCTGGTTGCACAGGCTATTTGTACAGGATATTTGTCCTGACTGGAGCATCAGTTTCATACAGTTGTCACTTGGGTTGCCGGGCATTTAATCAATAATATACCGGAAGACATCTGGTGAGAGATCGGGCAGATCGAAGATAATTATTCAATCTCATGAACTGTCGCCGTAGCATTCATTTAGGACTGGTCGTAAATCACGTGTTCAAGTGGATGGATCACATCGTGAACAGATCCTGCCCCGGGCCTTCAATGCGTCTGGTTGCCAGTATGCGCAATATGCCAAATATACACAGACTCAACAGTCCGTTCGGATCCTATTTTAGCTTTTTCAGCTTTTACTTTAGCACGCCGGGAGGGGCCGTGAGTTCTGCAGCTTGAGAGACAAGAGACAGAACTGAGATCAAAAGGCCCCTCGTTAACCGCGAGGGGCCTTTTGATTTTTGCCCTGAAGGGTCCGTCAATTATCGAACAGAGACCCAATGACAGGATGATCAATATGACCAGAACCATCATTCAAGGAAGTGGCGCGGGAATCGGTCGACCAATAAGGATCGCCTTCCAGGGAGAGATGGGCGCCTTCAGCACCGAGGCTGCCTATCACCTGCTCGGTGAGTCGATCCAGCTCCACCCCTGCGAGACTTTCGACCAGATGTTTGCCGTTGTCGAAGACCGGCAGTGCGACTACTGCCTCGCGCCGATCGAGAACACCCTCTACGGTTCTGTCTACCAGAACTATGATCTGCTTCTTAAACATAACCTGCAGATTGTTGGGGAGACCTATCTGCGAATCGTCCACAATCTCATTGCCCCGCCGGGGACCAGTCTTGCCGAGGTCAAGAGGGTCTATTCACATCCGGTTGCGCTTGGTCAGTGCCGGCAGTTCTTTCTTGCCCATCCTGAACTTCACCAGGTTGTAGCCGCCGACACGGCTGGAAGCGTAAGGATGGTCATGGAGACTCGTGAAGCCGGGGCCGCGGCCATTGCAGGTCGTGCTGCGGCAGATTATTACGGTGCCGGGATTCTCATCACCGGAATCGAGGATGACCAGCGAAACTTTACGCGCTTTCTCCTTCTATCAAGGACAACGGAGACCGCTCCTCCGATCCCCGCTGCGGACAAGACCTCGATCGTCTTTACTCTCGAGAACCGGACCGGCTCCCTCTACCGAGCTATGGCTGTTTTTGCTCTTCGTGACATCGATCTGACCAGGATTGAGTCAAGACCGATTCACGGAAGGCCCTGGGAGTACAGCTTCTATCTCGACTTTCTTGGACATACTGGAGAGGATCGTGTCCGCCATGCGCTCGATCACCTCCGTGAATTTGCAATGGGAGTAAAAGTTCTGGGCTGCTAT
>CAIOZW010000076.1 GCA_903862855.1 uncultured Acidobacteriota bacterium | reverse complement strand
TCGTTCTGGCGCAGGGCCTCGTGACGCTGGTTGATATTACGCAGCATCTCAAGTTCAAATCTTTGCGCATCGGGTGAGAGGTGCTTGTTGAGCAGGTACTCGATCGGCTCGCCCTTGATGTCTTCGACCTTCAGACCGGCATTGCCGATCGAAGTGCCCTGAAACGCTCCTGGAAGAAAGGCCGAGCTCCAGTTCTTCGCCCCACCGTGAGAGAGGGCGGGTTTGATCGTGATGTAACCGGGAAGATTCTGGTTCTCGGTCCCGAGCCCGTAGACGACCCAGCTACCCATGCTTGGTCGGACAAAGGTCGAACTACCGGTAAAGGTCTGGAGCAGCGCGGCTCCGTGATCGACCCCCTCCCCAACCATTGAACGGATGACACAGAGGTCGTCGACACAATCACGCACATACGGGAAGAGGTCACTGACCGGAATCCCGCTCTTCCCCCCGGGACGAAACTTCCAGGGAGACTTCATGAGTGGTCCCGGATCAGACTTGTCAAAGGCGAGTGGACGCTTGAATGGAAGTGGTTTACCGTGGTCACGAATCAGCCTCTCCTTAGGATCGAAGGAGTCCATACTCGATGGACCGCCGTGCATGAAGAGAAAGATGACCCGTTTCGCCTTCGGAGCATAATGTGGAGCCTTGGCGGCGAGAGGATTGCCAGGTGCCTGCGCAAGGCCCTGGTCAGCCAGAAGCGAGGTCAGGCCGATCGAGCCGAGCCCAAGACCGGCAGCACGCAGCCAGGCGCGACGGGAGACCGGCATCTGCCGACGCTGGTATAGATTGACGATCTGATCGAGTGTTTCAATATGTTTCATCTTCCAGTCTCACTAATCGACATAGATAAATTCATTGGAGGACATCAGCACCCTGGTTAGACTCTGCCAGGGGAGAGCTGGATCCATCTTTGGTTGGCGGGAACCAAATTCGGCCAGATAGCGCAGTGACGAGGAGATCTCATCTGCCGTCGGTGGGCGATTGAGAATGCGCAGATAGGCGGACCTGATTCGCAACTCCTGCCCGCCCTTCATCTTGAGCAGTTCACCGGCGAGATTTTGTGAGCGGATCGTCACAAATTCACTGTTCATCCAGAAGAGTGCCTGCGTAGCAATGTTGGTCAATTGACGCTTGCCGCTCATCGCCGTTGCATCTCCAAAGTCGAAGAGGTTGAGAAGTGTCGGCAGATTGGCCCGACGCAATGGCACATAGATCGAGCGGCGACTGATCTTCTCCGGGTTGAGACTGAGCCGTTTGTTGTCATTCTCGCCATCGGTTCCGGTGCCGCTCTGAAGTGTTCCACCCATCGTCAGATCGATCGTTCCATCGATTGCCAGAAGACCATCACGCATCTCCTCGACAGTCAGTCGCCGCCGTGGAAAACGGGAGAAGAGTCGATTCTCCGGATCCATACTCCAGGCAGAATCATTGATACTCGAGGCCATCTGGTAAGTGTTGGAGAGCATGATCTGGCGATGGAGCGCCTTGACCGACCAGCCAGAGGAGACGAAGTTTCGGGCCAGCCAGTCGAGCAGTTCTGGATGGGTGGGACGCTCCCCCATCTTGCCAAAGTTGTCGGGAGTCCGCACCAGTCCCTCTCCAAAATGGAAGAGCCAGATGCGATTGGCCATGACGCGCGCAGTCAATGGATGCTCAGGGTCGGTGAGCCATTGGGCAAATTCGCGTCGCCCGCTCCCCTCTCCAAAAGTGACCGCTGGGGTCGCCGGAAGAAGAATCGTTGGAACTGTCTTTGGCGCCTCCTCCCCGGGATTGTTGATATCGCCACGAATGAAGACGTGCTGACGAACCGGCTCGCCATCCTCAACGGCACAGGCCATCTCCGGCTCGGCGGGAGTCCGGGTCTTGTGATCGGCAATCGACTTGCGTAACCTGGTCACCTCAACCCACTCGGCAGCGGTAAAGTGGGACTCCTCCTGTTCATCAACTGAAAACGGTCCTTTCTTGCCAAGATAGATCTCGGCAAAGAACCGATCCTCACCATCGATGAAGGCAGGCCGATCGGGCAGCATTGATTTATCGGAGATTGCCTTCTGGTATTTTGAACGCCATTCGGCGAGACGAGGCTGCCACTCACCAAGGCGTTTGATCAAGGCGGCCTGATAGATTCGGGCTTCAGCCGCCGGATCCTCAGCCTGGTGCCAGGCAAGAAGATGCTGACGCGGATCATCTCCAGGTTTGAGATAGGTGACCCACTTCGTGAGGATGGTCGGATCGAGATTTCGTGAAGCAGCCAGCTCGGGGACCTTTGCACCGGAATGGTAGACCTGACGCGCGGCCAACATATAGTCGGCCAGCCGGTCTTTCAGTGTCGCAATGCGTGACTCTTTCTGGTGATCGACAATCGTCTCAAGAGCCAGCTTGAGCCGTTTATCCTCTTGTCTCCAGGCATCCAGACTCTTCTGATAGCTGCCGTACGCGGCCCCAGTCACCAGTGGCTTGGTGAGAGCCTGGGAGACGAATGCTTTTGGTGCGCTGAAACTGCGGGTGCTCGCAAAAATACCGACCATGCCATAGTAGTCCTTGGTCAGCAGAGGGTCGAACTTGTGATTGTGGCAACGAGCACAGGAGATGGTCAGGCCCAGAAAGGCCTTCCCCGTCACTTCAACCTGCTCATCATAGACATCATAGAGCATTCGCTCCTTATCCTGCTGAGCAATCGCCTTCGGACCAAGCGCCAGAAAACCAGTCGCGACAATTCCCCGCCGATTTACCTCGTGGCCTTTGCCATCCGGCAGCAGATCACCCGCCAATTGCTCGCGCACAAACTGGTCATAGGGCAGGTCGTTATTGAACGACTCGATCACGTAATCACGGTAACGCCAGGCGTGGGGGTAACGGTGATCCTCATCATTTCCCGTCGAGTCAGCATAGCGTGCAACATCGAGCCAGTGACGCCCCCACTTCTCACCATAGCGCGGTGAGGCGAGCAACCGGTCGACGACCCTGGCAAACGCATTGGGCGACTGATCAGCGAGGAAGTCACGGATCTCTGTCTCAGTCGGCGGCAGTCCGGTCAGATCGTAGGTTGCGCGTCGGAGCAATGTCAGCCGATCAGCCGGACGGGCGGGTGCAAGCCCTTTCGATTCCAGCCGGGCGAGAATGAATCGGTCGATCGGATTTCGACCCCACGAAGTGTCAGCCACTGGTGGCGGCACCGGTCGAGCCATCGGCTGAAAGGCCCAGAATCTCTTCTCATCATCGGTGAATGATCTTGTCGAACGCGGTGGTGCCGGCGTGGTCACACCGGCCACACTCCCCCCCGGCCAGGGAGCCCCCATCTTTACCCAGGCCGCCAGTGCCTCCAGCTCATCATCGCGAAGCTTGCCAGCCGGCGGCATCTTCAGCTTCTCTTCATATCCGACGACCAGAAGTATTCGGCTCTTCTCCGGATGATCTCGATCTATCAGCTTTCCACTCTCGCCACCCTTCTGAAATCCTTCGGCTGTCGTCAGGTCGAGTTCGGCAACCATCGCGTTTGGGTTATGGCATTTGGCACAATTGGTCATCAGCACCGGGCGGACTCTTTTTTCAAAGAACTCGATCTGGGCAGAGGTTGGTTCCTGCTCCAATGCACTGGTTCTATCGAGCGGCAGCAGATAAAGCGCGGAACCAGCCAGCACCAGACCCAGAAGGAGTAGTTTGAATCGATTGTGGAACGTCGGCATGAAGCCCCTCCAGAGTGAGAATGTGTTCAGACACCTTGGCCTGTCAAATTATTGCAAAATAGAGACTGGAAAAAGAGTATCCTGAATAATCGCTGTCAACGGAACGCATTACGGGTGTGAAGTTAGATTTATAACTTTATCACCAGCATCGGGTCAAGAGTCTGCTCCAAGCCTGCGCCATGCTGAACTCCCCATAGCAGGGCAATCGCATTATGAAGAGACTTGGCAAGATAGGAGATGCTGGAACCGCTATTCGCCAGTAATTCAAAAACCTCGGGATGGAGTCTCTGGTCTCTCAGCTCGATCCTTAAAATGTGAGTTGATTGGGATTATTCCGAGAATGGCATCTATGCTTCATGTGGGGAAAGGCAGATGATTCCTGCGCCCCAACGGGGCGCCGCATACCAGCCCAGCATACCAGCCCAAGGCAAGGCATTGGGAAAATTTAAACAGGATACAAATAACGCCGCCACATTGATGCGATCACC
>CAIOZW010000075.1 GCA_903862855.1 uncultured Acidobacteriota bacterium | reverse complement strand
CTGATCGACAATCTGTGAGGTTTCGCGGTATCCGAGACCCTCTGCCCTTGGTGCCGCCATCTTCCCAATCATTTCATCGACACTCTTTGTCTCTGTCTTGATTGCCGTCAGCAGAGCTGCCGGCGGATCAGTCATCTGCTCTCGGATCGTCTTCTCAATCTGCTTGAGTTGTTCAGAAATCCCGTCAAGACGGCGTAATGTACGGTTGGCGGAGGAGAGAAGCTCGCGCAGGTTGACCGACATCTCATACTGTTCGCGCAGTGCACTGGCCGAGACGGTGACGGTTGGATCGATGACAACACGGATCTTTCGATCCTGTGACTGATCTCCAACGATCAATCTGACAGTATAGTTTCCAGGCAGAACAGCGTGACCACGTGATCCACCACGATCACCACCACCGCGTGAACTTTCACCCTCTGTCATCGGGCGTCGACGCGTCGGTCCCTCGACACCAAGATCCCACGAAGTACGGTTGATACCAGCCTCGCGAGGAATGGAGGTGAGTTCGCGAATTGTCTTACCCGCTTCGTCAAGAATCTGGATCGCTACACGAACCTTCTGGTCCGGTCTGTCTTTCAGGTAATAGGTCAACAATGCTCCTGATGGGGGATTTGGACCAGCAAAGGGCTTGTCACCGATTCCATAACGCGTGAATCTGGTCGTAAAGCGTGTCGCCTGGCGCGGGTCGTAGAGATAGCTCTTTCTCTGCAGCAACTCAGCATTGGTCTGCTGTATGACCGCTGCATCGTCAAGTATCCAGAAGCTGCGACCGTGGGTCGCCAGGATAAGATCGTTCTCGCGTGGATGCACGACAATGTCATGCACTGCGACTCGTGGCAGATTCTTCAGGCCAAGATCGATCCAGTTTCGTCCCTCATCGTAGCTCGCGAAGAGCCCAAGTTCTGTGCCTGCGTAGAGTAGATTGGGTTGACGTGGATCCTCCTTCAACACATGGACATATGCGTTGCCAGGCAGATTTCCAGAGATATCAACGAAACTCTTTCCGCCGTCATTTGTCTTGTAGACGTAAGGTTTCAGATCATCCAGCATATGTCGATCGAAAGAGACATAGACCGTATCTGCCGCAGCAGCAGATGGTTCAACGTGTGACACCGAGGAGAACTTTGGCAGACCCGTAATTCGTGAAGTAAGGTTACTCCAACTCTTTCCTCCGTCGCTTGTCATCTGTAGATTTCCATCGTCCGTTCCAACCCAGATCGTGCCGGGGCGGCGGGGCGACTCATTGACGCTGATGATCGTGCAGTGATACTCAGCCGTGGTATTCTCAACCGCAATCGGGCCACCGGCATCCTTCAATTTGGCCGGATCGTTGGTCGTCAGGTCATCGCTGATCCTTGACCAGGTTTTTCCAAAATCGGTCGACTTGAAGAGCACATTGCCGCCAAGATAGACGGTAGTCCGCTCGTTTGGAGAGAATACGAGTGGCGAGTTCCAGTGGAAACGGTACTTCTGGTTGGCAGCTGCTCCACCGCCACCCCCAACCCACGGTTTGACGAGTTGCTGTTCGCGGGTTCGCATGTCAGTCAGAACGACGTTGCCCCCCTGTGAGAGCGAAAGGTAGAGGTCCGGATGATCCGGATGGTTGATCACTTTGAAGCCGTCGCCAAAACTGACCATCCGCCAGTCATCATTGAGAATGCCGGCTGGTTCGCGTGTCCGACTCGGGCCCGTCCAGCTTCCGTTGTCCTGCATGCCCCCCATGATCTGGTAGAAGGGAAGGCTCTGATCAGCAAAGACGTGATATGGCTGACCGATCGGAAGATTGTTGACATTCTCCCAGGTCTCTCCACGGTCATAACTGACTGCTACACCACCGTCATTTCCAGCCCAGATCCGTTCCGGATTGAGCGGATCGATCCACAGAGAGTGGTAGTCGATGTGCACTCGCGGCGCAATTACCTGGTGTGTACGCCCGCCATCGATCGAAACAAATAGCGGTGATGATATCGAGTAGATGCGGTTCTCATTGACCGGATCGACCCTCAGATCGGTGTAATAGAAACCTCGAGAGACGATATCCGTCTGTTTGGTCATAAGACGAAAACTCTCACCATGATCGTCAGATCGATAGAGCGTACCCTCGTTACTCTCCGTGATGACATAGACTACGTTGGATCTGCCAGGTGCGGCTTTGATACCTGCACGCCCCATCTGCTTGGGAAGTCCATTGGTGAGACGCTTCCAGGTTCGTCCTCCATCGATCGACTTGTAGACTCCACTCTTTTCACTTCCACTGACGAATGTCCACGGTTTGCGTTCGAACCGCCAGGTCGTCGCGTAGACAATGTTCGGATTGAGTGCATCCAGATCCATGTCGGCGATTCCGTGTTCAGCATCGAGATGAAGACTCTTCTGCCAGGTCTTCCCACCATCGAAGGTGACAAATACACCTCGTTCATCATTGGGGCCAAAGGCGTGACCCAGGGCGGCAACGTAGACAATATCCGAATTATGCGGATGAATCAGTATTCGCGTGATGTGTCGCGTATCCTTCAGTCCCAGATGCTGCCACGTCTGCCCACCATCGTTTGAACGATAGACACCATCTCCAAAAGAGACACTATTGCGCGGATTTCCCTCACCGGTGCCGGCCCAGATCACCTCCGGGTTGCGCGGGTCGATTGCCACATCTCCAAGTGAAATGGTTCCCTGCCGCTCAAAGATCGGTCGCCAGGTTATGCCACCATTGGTCGTTTTCCAGAGCCCGCCGGATGCCGAGGCAACATAGACTATCTTTGGATTGCCGGGAATCCCCTCTACATCGGTAACTCGACCGGCAAAAATGGCTGGTCCGATCGAACGCCACTCAAGCTTTTCAAATGTACCCGACGTCTGTGCCTTGACCGACGTCGCGGCAACTAAAAACAGGATGATCAAAAGAGTTCTCGTCAGAGTTCTTCCCATATCAGTTCTGCCTCCGGAATTGTTGAAGTGATCAGGAATGAATCTAACGATAATTTGAAGTAAAAGCAAAAGGTGGGTTTATCCTATTGCACCCGCGGCCGCTCGTCTCGTCAGGAAATGTGGGTTACGGCTTCTCCCAACCCGCAATCTTATCCTGAGCGCCCGTGAATACTTGCGGTTCATCGATCAGATAGAGCTGCTTGTCGATATGGCGCAGGCAGTATCTCTGCCGGATCATGCGAAGCCCCTTCTCCTCACGACTACTTCCACGTTCGCCGTACTGCCATATTTCAGGATCAAAGTCGACATAGACAAACCGCCCAGCAAGTAGAAGATCGTCGACGGCCTGACCAAGTCTGTCGTCAGGCCAGCCTGAACCAGGAGAGATCGTCTTCCATTCCGGACGGGCTTCGATCCCCATGTAAAAGTTGATAAGCGGGGAACGTGCCCCGACAATAAAACCTGAGTTCCAGGGGAAATCTCGAATACGGTTGAGATATGCCGCTGCAGCAACTGCATTTCGTGACTGCCAATGGTAATCAGGCCAGATCCGAATCAGACTGGCCAGTGTGATGGTCAGCAGACCTGCCAGGAGCAGTCGTGCCCGCACAGGTGTATGGTCGTACAGGTCCGCAAGTGCCCATCCACAGACCGGAGCCAGTCCAACCATTCCTGTCAGCAGATAACGTGGATTGACGGAGAGGTCATGATTGATGAGCATCGTCATATTGGCAACCAGACCAATCAGGCCAAGTATGAGCAGTGTGCGTCGCTCCTTCCTTGGCCAGAGAAGCGCAAAGGCAAGTGGAACGAGGATGACTGTCGCGACCGAACACTCGTATGCATATTCACTGAAGAGTGTAAAATTACGAATGGTGACTGGATAGTGGCGCCTCTCAATGGCACTCAGTCTATACCAGATCATAACTTCATCCCAATAGAGGTATCCGCGTTTGAGGATCCAGTAGACCATACCACTCAATGAAGAGAGGGTCGCCAGTGAAATCGAGGCCACGGCGATCCATAATCTCTCCCCGGCAAGCAGAATCGCGAGAGGAATAAAGGGAAGATAAAAGATCGCAATCTCACGCACGTTGGCCGCCAGACCGATCAGTATCGCCGAAATCATTATCAGGAAGAATCTTCTCCGCGGTTGACTGCGACTATGAAGACTTCGTGCCAGCGCCCAGAGAGACCAGGCAAGGATGAAGAGACCAGGTGTCTCACTCATCGATCGTCCACTGTAGATGATGAAGTATGGGGAGAGTGCCAGTAAAAGCCCGGCCAGGAGAGCGGCAAGCCTGTTGCGGGTCAGTTCATGCGTCAGAGCATAGATGCCAGCCACGGCTGGTCCACTGAGAAGTATCGATCCATAGCGGAGTATGAGGTAGGACTCTTCGTTTCTGAGTAGATCAAAGTGGCGGAGCAGGCGCCACACTTCGTGGTAGAATCCAATGAAGAGTGCCCGACCAAGTCCGAGAGGTGATGGCAGGCCGCGAACGATACTTACCGTGTAGTCAAAACCGTCCCAGTCGGAGATGAATGGATCCTGAAACTTCCAGGCCAGCCACCAACTGAGCAACATCAGCGGGGCAAGAAATCGGAGATG
>CAIOZW010000074.1 GCA_903862855.1 uncultured Acidobacteriota bacterium | reverse complement strand
GAGTCGTACCTGGCGACAGACTGGGGCGGTTCACGAACCGCCCCGACACCCGCCACAAATTACCCCATCCCGTTGAAACGATCACTGGCCCTGTCGAGATTACAACGAATGGAGGGGCGGTTCGTGAACCGGCCCCTGGACTTTTGACATATGGTCCCAACCAATGACCAGTCAGTCAGCGCCCCAACGGGGCGCCGCATACCAGCCCAGGGTGCAACCCTGGGTAGGCGTAGCCCCCCATTCCGGCGTTCTGAAGGAACGCCGCATAGTTCCCCATCAGAAAGCACCTGGATTCATTTGCGACAGGTCTGCCAAGCAGGAATATGCGTCACCCCGACGGGGGAGTTCAAGTGCAGACCCTGAGGGATAATGCGATTGCCCTTGAGCGTACTGAGAACCGTGACACCTGACATTATGATAAGCCTCTTCCCTGCTCGTCCATTTTGTCGACTCCGTCAATCCTCAGATCTGGTGAATACTGAACCTCAAGCCGATTTCTGTCGTATAATGGCCACTGCAAATTTTGCAGCGGGCAATTTTCTGATGGAGGGCTTGAATGAAGATATCTGGTTTTCTGATGACGGTTCTGCTTCTCGGCGGCCTTGGCGTGGCGGATGCGCAACAGCCCTATGACCGGCCACAGGTCGTCACGATCCGTGTCGCACGGACGATCAAGTCGGTCACCTATCGGCCAAACAGCGGCCAGACGACGATCGGGATGCAGGGCACGGCACTCATCCCCCTGGCGAAGGGTCAGCTGCGCGTCCAGAACAAGCAGGGCGTGACCTATATCGAGGGCGAGATCAACAAGCTCGAGCCAGCCACCAAATTTGGTGGTCCATTCCTCACCTACGTACTCTGGGCGATCACCCCGGAGGGCAGCGTCAACAATCTCGGTGAAATCATTGTCAACGGCACCAGTGGACGCATCAAGGCCTCGACCAATCAGCAGTCCTTCGGACTGATGCTGACGGCCGAACCCTATTTTGCCATTACTGTTCCCAGTGAAATGGTCGTTGTCGAGAACACGATCCTCCCGGAGACTCTCGGAAAGATCGAGGCGGTTGATGCAAAGTACGAGCTGCTTGAACGGGGCAAGTACGAGAGCGGGGTCTTCGCGCCACTGCCAATCGACCCGAAGGTGCCGCTTGAGCTCTACCAGGCCCGCAATGCCGCCCGCATCGGCGAATGGCTGGGCATCGACAAGTATGCGACCGAGTCGTGGGCCAAGGCGATGATCGAACTGAAGAATGCCGAGGGCTACCAGAGCCGCAAGGACAGCAACCGCAAATCGGTCCAGATGACTGCCCGCGATGCGGTCCAGATCTTCGAGGATGCGCGCGTGATTGGACTGAAGCGGATGGATGAGGAACGACTCGCCAATGAACGCCGGGCCGCCCAGGAGAGGCAGGCGCGAGCCAGGGCCGAGGCCGAGGCCGAGACCCAGCGGCGCAAAGAGGAAGAAGAGGCCCGGAAGCGCGAAGAGGAGGCGCGACGCCGCGCTGAACTGGAACGCGAGGTCGAGGCAGCCCGGCGAGAACGTGCCGAGGCCGAGAAGATGAAGGCCGAACTGGCCGTTGCCCAGGAGGCACAGCGCCGCGCCGAGGCCGAAGCTGCCCGCGCGCGTGCCGTCGCCGAACAGGAGCTCGCCCGCAAGACAGCCGATGAGGCAAAGCGACGTGAAGAGGAGGCCCGCCAGAGCGCCGAGATGGCTCGCAAGGCAGCCGAACAGTCACGCCTTGCCGCGGAACAGGCCGCCCGTGAAAAGGCTGAGCTTCGTGCCCGTCTGCTGCAGCAGTTCAATGCCGTCCTCGACACCCGTGACACCGAACGAGGCCTCGTCGTCAACATGGGCGACGTCCTCTTCGATACCGGCAGCTTCACCCTCCGTCAGCTCGCCCGTGAGAAACTGGCTCGCCTCTCCGGGATTGTCCTCAACTACCCGGGGCTGAGACTGGAGTCCGAAGGCCACACCGACAATGTCGGCGGTGAGGCCTTCAACCAGAAGCTCTCCGAACAGCGGGCTGGTGCAGTCCGTGATTACCTGCTCTCGCAGGGTATTCCCGCCGATCAGATCACCTCGAGCGGCAAGGGGTTCACCATGCCGGTCGCTGATAACAAGACACCGGCGGGTCGCCAGCAGAACCGCCGCGTTGAACTGATTGTCTCCGGTGAGGTGATCGGAACAAAGATCGGGAATTGATCGTCGAGGGGATTCTGGTGAGACCGGAAGGTGGTGACGAGTCGAGGAATTCGACCCCTCACCACCTTCACTGAAGATAAACTGCTTCAGACCAGGGACTCCTTCAGTCGCTTCGCAACGATATCGACCTCTCCCGGCTGGAGCTGCCAGATACCAACCGAGAACGACTGGCTGGCTTCAGCGGCAGGGGTATTTCCGGGAGTAATCTCGATCGACGGCGTCCCTTCCTTCATCCGCTTCCGTACCTCATCGGCGGTCAGATTGAGCGCCGACTTCTCCCACTTGATCCGCACTGTCGGGACGTGGTTGGCGATGGGTGGGACATAGACCTCACCAGAGATGGCCTTGTTGGCCGACTTCGCCGCGTCAATCACTACCTTTGCGCGACGCTCCCACTCTTTCCACTCGGCGGCGGCGTCACGCTTCAGGTAGACTTCCACGGCCACCATCATGCCAAGCAGCTCTTCCTTGTTGACCTTCATTCCACGGCCAATACTGTCGCTGTTTGGCGAGTAGTTGAGGCGGGCGGCCTCGATCAGATCCTTGCGACCAAGCAGCAGGCCCGCGCTCTGCGGTCCACGAATTCCCTTCCCACCCGAGAAGGCGACCAGGTCGACGCCCATCTTCGTGTACTTTGAGAGATGCTCGGTCGGCGGTGCATCTGCCGCTGCATCGTTGAGGACCGGAAGTTTGTGCTTCTTTGCAATGGCGACGAACTGCTCCAGCTTGACCTGACCCTTGGGATCAGCGTCGTTGAAGAAGAACATCATCGCCGTCTTCTCGTTGATCGCTCGCTCGATCTCCTCGGCCGTCTCGACCTCGATCAGCTTGATGCCGCAGTTGCGCACCGCGTGATCATAGCCATTCCGATGTGACTTCTGAACAATCACCTCACTCTTCATCCCGGTTCCGGCAATATCAGGAATCCGCTTGATCCATTCCGGATTCTTTCCAGCCACAACACCTGCCGTCCCGGCAGTGAGGGCTGCTGCCGCACCTGAGGTGACCATCGCCGCCTCACAGCCAAGCAGCTCGGCGATCCGCTTGCCAACTGCGTCGTGCAGATCGTTGAGCGGAACAAATGTCTTCGAGGCATAATTGATGGCCGCCATCACCTCAGGATGCATCAGTGAGGCCGTCAGGGTTGTATACGTCCCGGCGGCATTGATAAACGGGCGAACCCCGAGCTCCTTGAAGAAATCACGGGTCGTTGGTGCAGCAGTCACTCCACCAGCAAAGATCGATCCGACAAAAGGGAGACTCGACATCGCCTGAAGAAAATTGCGACGATTGGACATGACTCAATCCTTTTCTTTTATAAATGCATAATAAAAACGGGGGATCCGGGAAGACGATGCTCTCCAGATCCCCCGCGATGATGAAGCAGGCTGCCCCGCCTCTAGAAGATGAGCTTCAGACCAAACTGCATCTGACGCATCGGCGAGACAGTATTGGCAATCGAACCAGGGCCGCGCGAGGGCGTCACCTGGGTCGGGAACGCTCCACCGGCAGTCGTTGGCAGGAAGGCCGTCGCCGCATTGAGGCCCGCGTTTGGAGTACCAAACTGCGGAGTATTGAAGATGTTGAAGATCTCCGCCCGGAACTGGAGTCGAATATCATCCTTGATCTGAATGTTCTTGATCAGGGAGTAGTCGACATTCTTGAAGCCCGGGCCTTCGAGAATACCATTGCCCGCGCTGCCAAATTTGCAGAACCCGGCCAGATACTGGTTGAGGGCCTTGCCGGGATCGGTCGCCGTCGACCCTGGCTGCTGGCAGGTCACAACGCGGAAGGCGTCCGGATCGTACCACTTGTTGATCGTCGGATTGGAGAGCTTCGGATTGCCAACCAGGTCGGGACGGACGTGGCCCTCGATCGTGTTGAGGGTGTTGGTCTGGGTCACCGAGAAGGGCAGCCCCGAACGAAGAACGACGATTCCGTTCATCTGCCAGCCACCGAAGATCTGCTTGCCAATCCCCTTGTTGAGCGCTCCGGGTGTCGGAAGCTCATAGAGGAAACTGATCACCGCACTGTGCTGGAAGTCGAATCCATAACGGGTCTTCTCCGCCGCACGGTTGAAGGGATTCTGGTATGAGTTGGGAACCGCTCCACCACCTTCGTTACGACCATAACCTTCGCCCATGGCCCGTCCCCAGGTGTAGGCGATGTTCATCTGCAGCCCCTGCGTGAAGCGCTTCTGAGCATTGACCTGCAGTGCGTGGTACCACGAGTTGCCGTCCGAGGTCAGCCAGCGCAGCCGGTTGAGCGGACGTACCGGACCATTGACCCCATCGACGAACGAAGGAATCGGACGACGTGCGTTGGGATTGGGCAGAATCGAAGGAGCTGGAGCATTCAGCTCGACCGTCTGGTCGATGTGCGACCCCTTGTTTCCGACATAACCAACCGAGAGAACGATGTCGAACGGCAGACGCCGCTGTACATCGAGACTCCACTGGGCAACACTCGGCTGTGGGTTGTCCGGATTGAGAGCGTTGATACCGGTGGCACTCGTCGGATTGACCACGCCAAACGGAGCGGCAAAGGTCAGCACCGGCTGGGTCGCCGAATTGGTGATCTTGCCGGCCGTCGCCGTGTTGGCAAAGTTGCTCGTTCCCGACTTCGGCGGGTTGAGGTTGAGAATAGTGTAGTTGTTGAGCTGGTGGACGTTGTTGTAGATGCCAAGTCCGCCACGAATGACCCAGTTGTCACTTGGACGATAGGCAAATCCAAGCCGCGGCATGAAGAGCGCCTTCTGTGGCTTGTAGAACTCATACTCGGTCCCGACGTTCGGAACGACCGTTGGCAATCCATTGGTCCGAATGTCCAGGCTGAGCGAACGCCAGAGCCCTTCGATATCGACCGCCGGAGTGTTGTACTCCCAACGGACACCATAGTTGAGGGTCAGTTT
>CAIOZW010000073.1 GCA_903862855.1 uncultured Acidobacteriota bacterium | reverse complement strand
TTCAAAGTCCTTCGGCTGACCACCCCGCCAGATCAGAAATGTGTTGGCCTTGAGCGGCTTCTCGGCAGTGCTCTCGCCGACGATCGTTCCACTCTCGACCCGCCACGCCTCGGGATTCCCATCCCAGTTGGTGAGTGTCTTCCCGTCAAAGATTGGCTCGAAGCCGGTCGCATCGTTGATGGTCACCGGATCGATTCCCGGACCGCGCGGGCCGCGTGGTCCAGCTCCGCCCGGCCCGCCTGGCCCGCCCGGTCTGGCTGGTCCCTGGCCCTGAGCCGCTGGCGCTCCCTGCCACGCGGCGCGTACATCCAGGTGCGGAGCCGCAATCAAGAGGCCCAGACTCAGGAGAAGGGTTACTTTTATAATATTGTTCATGTTATTCAGACTGTCTCCCATTTGCGTGATTTGGCCGATTTGAGAACAGCATCGGTGACCCGGTCGGTCGCCAGGCCATCCCGAAAAGTCGGGGCGGAGGATCTGCCTTCACCGGTCGCCTGCAGGAAGTCGGCAAACTGGTGGGTGAAGGTATGCTCATAACCAATCTGGAGACCCGGAACCCACCAGTGCTTCATGTAGGGATGATCTCCGTCCGTAATATGAACATTGCGCCAGCCACGGACACGCCCCTCATCCTGGTGATCAAAGTACTGGATACGGTGCAGGTCGTGGAGATCCCAGAACGCCGAAGCGTGCTCGCCATTGATCTCGAGCGTATAGAGTGCCTTATGGCCGCGCGCATAACGCGTTGCCTCGAATGTCGCCAACGAGCCATTCTCGAAACGACAGATAAATGCGCTCGCATCATCGATCCCGACCGGTTGCACGTCACCGGTCAGATTGTGCTTGCGTTCCTTGATGAACGTCTCTGTAACCGCGGAGACCTCGGTAATCGGTCCATTGAGCCACATGGCTGTATCGATGTTGTGAGCCAGCAGGTCACCGGTCACGCCACTGCCGGCAACGGCGACGTCGAGACGCCAGAGCCCCTCGCCACCTTGCGGCAGATCCTGAGAGATAGTCCAGTCCTGGAGGAACTTGGCCCGGTAATGGAAGATCCGCCCGAACTTGCCCTCGTCGAGCAGCTGCTTGATGAGGACGACTCCCGGGACGCGTCGGTAGTTGTACCAGACCATGTTCGGGACACTGGCCGCTTCGACCGCTTCGGTCATTGCGAGTGCCTCAGCGGCATTGCGACCCAGCGGCTTTTCACACATGACCATCTTGCCCGCCCTGGCTGCGGCGATCGCAATCTCGGCGTGGGTATCGTTCGGGCTGGCAATGTCGATCAGGTCGATGTCCGGCCGTTCGATCATTGCTCGCCAGTCCGTCTCGATCGACTCATATCCCCAGTTGGCGGCGAATGATTTGACCCGATCTGGATTGCGTGCACAGACCGCCTTCAAGGTCGGCTTGTACGGAAGATCGAAGAACCGCCCGGCCTGCAGGAAGGCATTCGAGTGCGTCCTTCCCATGAATCCATAACCGATTAATCCAATGTTGAGATTCTTTTTGCTCATATCTGCTTCCGGATAAAGTGGCCCGCAGGCCGTCACCTAGTTCCAGCCGTGCGCGTCACGCACCGCGATCATCGACGCGAGGATATCATTCCAGGTCTGTGGACTGGTCATGGTCTCATTCGAGAACATACAGCCATCCCAGTTGATATGCTGCGTGCTGCGCGTGATCTGACCCGTCTCATCACGCAGCCAGAGTCCGGCCGCGCGAACGATATCCATCTTTCCATTCGGGTCATTCGGCAGGCAGTGGCGACCGGTCTTGTCGTGCGATCCGGATCCCTTGACGGTGGCATCGTTCTGCGCAACATGGAAGTCTTTCACCCAGGGGCGCAGCGACTTCGTCATCTTGCCAAGCGCATCGTAGAGGACCTCCTTGTCCGCCCAGTCATAACCATCCGGCAGAAGACGATGCTCCGGAGCATTGTACCCAAGGGTGAAGAGGAGGGTATGTGCCATATCGGCCTGAATACCCAGTGTCTCGGGTCGGCCGACCTGTTCGAGTAGCTCTTCGAGATACTTCCAGCTGTGCATGCCACCCCAGCAGATCTCACCCTCCGCCGCCAGCCGTTCACCATGGCTCTCGGCAATGTTGCAGGCTTCACGGAAGGTATCGGCAATCTTGCGGGTATTGCCCGCCGGATCGGCTGACCAGTCACTCGGGCTGCAGGATGAGTCGACACGGACGACGCCATAGGGACGAATCCCGAGCTTCTTCAGCTTGACGGCGACTTCACAAGACTTGCGGATCTGGGTCAGAAAGGCCTTTCTTTCGTCATCTGAACCCATCGCTGATCCTCCACCGGTCGGTCCCCAGACGGGGGCCACCAGCGAGCCGATCACCAGATTGCGTGAGGCCACCTGATCGGCGAGCTCCTTCAATTGATCATCGGTCGAATCGATGTCGGTGTGCGGCAGCGAGAGAAAGATGTCCACTCCATCAAACCTCTGCCCGTTGACCTCGGCGGCCGCCGTCATATCGAGCATCTTCTCGAACTCGATGATCGGCTCGGCATCTGGCCCACCCTTGCCAACCAGACCCGGCCAGGTGGCGTTGTGAATCTTTGGAAATGCGTTCTTTGTCCCAGTACTCATTGAAGACGATCCTCCGGTAATCAATTATTGACTCTTGTGATTCTATTGACTCTTGTGATTCAAATGGCGTTGCGTGGCAGACGCCATCTCCACCGTTAGAAGTGCTTGGTCACTAACGACCCAAGGCTCTGGTAATCCCGGCCGAAATCAGCGGCGCCATAACCGCATAGCCGGCATCGTTCGGAAGCAGTCCATCCTCGGAGAGCTCCGTCTTCAGGTTTCGCCCCTGGGCCATTGCAGCATAGAGATCGACGTGGGTTGCCCCACTCGCCTCTGCGTACTCCTTCAACCAGTTGTTGATACTGATGATCTTCCCAAACGGTCGAACGAGCGACTGTTTCTTGCGCGTGTCATTGATCGGGGTAAGAGAACAGATGACGACGCGAATGTTGTTCGATCTGGCCAGTTCGACCATCGAAGTGATGTTCTCGGCCGTCATCGCCGCGGTGATCGGTTCGTGGAAGCTGGCGATGTCATTCATCCCGGCCAGGATGACTACAACTTTCGGCTTCAGCTTGATCACATCCTGGCGGAAACGAACCAGCATCTGTGGCGTAGTCTGACCGGCAATACCACGATTGATCAGGGCTGGATTGCTGAAATAACTGCCCGTTGCCGAACCCCATCTCTCGGTGATCTCATCACCAATGAAGACGATCCGCTCGTCGGTCGGTTTCACTTTTGGCAACTCGGCATTGGCGCTGCCATAGTGGATCAGACCTGCCCAGTCGGCAAGCATCCGTCGCTGCGCTTCGACACGCTGCTCGAGCTGCTCGATCACGGCCGTGCAGTCCTGTGGGCGACTCGCCCCGGTAACTCCGATGAGAGTCATCAGTCCAATAATAATCAGGTATTTCCGGCGTCTCATTCGTGGTTCCTCATTCGAAGATCAGCCTGGACTTCCGGGCATCGACTTTGGCCGTATCGATTCCCGGAACCTTTTTCAGATCCTCGATCGTTTTGAAGGGCCCATTGGCCTCGCGATACCTGATGATTGCCGAGGCCTGCGATCGGCGCAGCCCGAGTCCGCTCTCGAAGTCGATCGCTGTCGCCTGATTGACCCGGATCGGTGGAACATCATCCGCCGGATAGTGTGTTGCCAGGAAGTCGACTACCAGGGTCACATCGCCCGCGGTTGCCGTCATCCCGAAAGCGACCATCTTCTCGACGGTCCCTGCCCAGCCAGTCTTGTCCTGCCGCGGCGCAATCGCCTTGTCAAGATCGTGACACTGCGTGCAGAGCTTCTGCGTCTCAATCTTGCCTGGTCCATCCGGCAGGGCGCGCCCCTGACCAAGGGTTCTCATTGTCAGTGGGCTGTTGAGTGTGGCTATCCCCACCAGAAAGAGCAGCGTGATGATGATCCGCAGGTTTCGGGTTGCAAATGATGAATGGCTTTGGAAATTCATAGCTGGTAAATCTCTGCGGCGTGGTGAGAGGGCAGGTGGCGTCTGGCCCTCTCACCACGCTTTATGGATCTGCGCGATCAATGCTCCATCGGGAATCCGAAAGTATAGATCGTGCCGTCGTGGGTTGTCAGATAGATCTGACCCATCCCGCCGGAGATCGCTCCGCCGTGGACAAAGGACTTGACCGTCGCCCCGCTGTTCCAGAGCTCCTTGCCGGTCCGCCCATCGAGGGCGTAGACGACCGCCTTGCCGGAGCGAAGGATGCGCTGGGCTGTCGAGAGTCTGGCGTTGGTGCGGTGCTCACCACTCGAGACGGCGAAGACCACTCCATTGATGATCGTTGGCGTGAGCGGTGAGGTCAGGTTACGTGAGGCCCAACCTGCCTCGAGTGAGACTCCACCATTCCGCTCCACCAGCTTCCAGGCAACGACCGAACCACTAGCCGCACCTCCCTCCGGAGCAGTGAAGCCAGCTGGCAGCGGGCCATCAACTGCCGCCAGAATCCAGCGGGTGCCATCACGATCCTGCCAACTCGAGAGGGCGCCCGGGGCGAAGTTGCTGCTCCCGGCGGCACTGCTCGCGGCGGCCACGGCCGGATTGCCCGAATCGACGACGTGGATTCGCCCATCCTTTGTCGATGCCGCGACCATCGTCCGTCCCTTGTGATCAAAGATGACCGGTGAGGAGGTGAACTCTGCTCCGCCACTGTAACTCGCCTTGACCTTGAGTGTCTTCGGTTCGAGAGCAACGATCGAGTTGGCATTGTCACCGCCGCCACCGGTCGTCACATAGACTGTTCCGGAACCGTCAAATGCCGCACCGACCGTTCCGGCGACATTACCCTTCCAGCTCGCCACTTTTTTGGTGGCCAGATCGAGAGCCCAGAGACCGTTGGCGACCCCATTGCATCCTCCGCTCGTTGCCGCATAGGCAACCTGGTCGACAAGGACAAACCCGCTCGCATTCGCTCCTGCCGGGAGGAACCGTACTGCTGGCTCATAGTCTGCCCCATTGGAGAGATGCAGGGAATGGAACATCCCGTCTCCAGCCAGAGCCTGGATCAGGAATGGGCCGGCACCAAGCTGCCCACCCGCTGGGTTGGCCGGGTTTGGTCTGGGTGGCGTCGCTCCCGGTGGAGGTCCTGCCGGAGCCGGGCGAATGTTGGCCAGTGTCACTCCACCCTGACCAGGTTCACCCACGGCACTCTTCGCCGGGGTGTTCCGACCACGCCCAACCGGTCCACCCGGAGCCGGTGGAATCGCGGCCATCAATGGCCGGATAATCCCCGTGGTCATTCCTCCCGGACAAGAGAGAGTTCCTGGTGCGGTCGCGGGCGCCGCCTTCAGTTGCCTCTCCCACTCCATCCTCCCCAGATCGGTATCGATCGTGAAGATCCGATTCGAGCTTCCGGCAACGAATCCAAGCATCCGGAATCCACGGTAACCGATCAGTCGGTCGAGTGTCGCCGGAGGGTGGAGCGAATTGAGCTGTGAAGCCGTATTGTTCAGCTTCATCTTCCAGAGATACTGAAAACCGGTCAATGGTTCGCGTCTCTGCATCGATTCCGGAGAGATCTTCCCATCAGTCCGCACCCAGGCTGAACGCTGCGCATCGGAACTCTCCGTCAGCCAGTCAAAACCGGCCCGCTGACCGAAGGCCACACTGCCAAGCCCCATGGTCAGGGCTAATGCAATCAGGAAATTTTTCACTGACGGCCTCCTTTCACCGCGGCGACTCCAGCCTTTGTATCGATGCCGAAGCAGTACTGATAGCCGTCGAAGGTGTTAATGTAGACTTTGCCATTGGCAACTGACAACCCTCCCCAGTGTACCCACGAGGCAATCTGATCGCCACTGTTCCAGAGCTCCCGGCCCGTCTGCGCGTCAAGAGCGTAGAGGACTGCCTTCTTCGAATTGCGAATCCGGTTTGACGAGTCGTGGTTGTAGGCAAGACCGATGTCGAAGGCCGCCTGGTCGGTATCCTCGCCGCTGCCATAGGCAAAGATCACCCCATTGGCGATCACTGGCGGCTCGGCACGATTCATGTCCGGTGAGAGCCAGGCTGGATCGAGTGTGTAATTTCCGGCCTTCTCGTTCACCTTGAATGCGGCCACCGCACCGTACTTGATCGAACCATTCTCGATTGGCGCCTTGAACTTCGAGTGCTTGGGGCCCCAGAAGGGGGTCAGCGCCCAACGATTCCCGGCCTTGTCCTCCCAGGTCGCCATCGATCCCCAGATACCGGCCGAGGCGAAGTTGACTTCCTCATTGCAGATGAGTGGTGTCCGGTGGAGCGGCGTCCGGTGATCGTCGCCACCGATCGAATCCGTATCCATCAGGTAGATTACACACTCCTTGCCGGCGTCGATCATGAGCTCTTTGCCCTTGTACTTGAAGATCGCCGGTGTGACCTGCATATCGAGGTCACGCTTCCAGAGCCATTCGGCATTGGTTGGACCATAGTAGTCGACCAGCTCCGCCGCCTTGGTCGTCGGGTTCTGCCGCACACCAATGATGCCGTTGCCGTAGACTCCATTCTCTGGATCCCACGGACCGTCGCCCGTACCAGTGTAGAGAACTCCCGTTGAGCTGATGGCCGGTCCCGTCCGTCCCCACATTCCACCACCTGCCGGACCCCAGGTCCCGACCTTGTCAGTCGCCAGATCGTAGATGTATACCATGTTCGGATTTCCACCACAGCCCTGTGCCGTGTGGGTGTAGATGACGTTGTTGCGCAGGCTCAACGCATATGGCTTGCCGTTTGGCGGCATGAACTTTGCCGGTGGGGCAATCTCTTTACCGTCGGCGAGGTTGAGGCGGCGCAGCGTCCCGTCCCAGGCGGCGGCGTAGACAGTATAGTGGCCTGGCTTGCCAGCCGGCCCGATCACCGGTGTCGCCGTGATCCCTCCCGGACAGAGAATGCCTGCTCCTCGTCCACCACCTGCCGGTGGCGCCCAGTCGGTCTTGAATTTCGTATGCCAGACGATCTCGCCACTGTCGGCATCGAGGCCGTATAGATTATCACTCACTCCCGTCACAAGAACGATCGATCGCGGCCCCTTCTCGGTCTCGACCCTTCCGGCAATGAGCACCGGCAGCAGGTTGTGCATCTGCCGTGGCTGATTGTCGAGCCGGGTCTTCCAGAGCAGTTTCATTCCCTTGACGCTGCTGGTCGAGATGAGGGTCTCATTTCGCTGCCAGGCGGTTCGTTCCAGATCTCCTCCATCGGTCAGCCAGTCGGCCACCGGGGCCTGACTACCCTGCGCCTGTGGCCGGGGCGTCAGCATCGATCCGCTGAACACTATCAGGGCGATGATTAGCCCTGTCATTATTGCAGTCTTTCGATATCCCACTTGAGAGACTCCCTTCTGATCACGCCGATCGATAAGAGGGCGTGAGTTTAATGCCGGATTTCGGATTGGTTCGATGATTCATTTTGTAAAGGCCGGTTCTGCCATCTTCCCTCATTGAGCCGGTTCATAGATTCGCTTACAGACCAGCCGCAAGCCCTGTCCGGAGCGACTGGGTATGTCTTGGTTGAGATGGGATTGATCCTCATTCAGGCAGAATATTTCAGACCTTACTTACATCGCTGCTTATACCACCTAATTCCGGATGTGGGCAAGGCCAACCTGTATAAAGTGGCTCCTCGCTCATCTTCGCCTCGGCCGACGGTTGCGGGGAGAGGTGCTGGCCCCTGGGCAACCACATTATTTCGACCCAAAGGCCGGGAACTGTGGAGTGCTTTGTCTTCTGTCTTGGTCGTCAGTCAAGGATTATCAATTGGCTGCTGAATCGGAGCAGGACAGATTGGGATGCTGCTCGCTGAACACTCCATTAATCAGTGACGTGTTCCAATTTAGCCTGTTCCGAGGTCGGCTCTTTTTCTTGTGTTCACAGGCTTACAGGTCCGTCTGGCGTGCCGGTCTCAATACTTTGTCTCATTGCACCATTTGGTCTTTGCATTGGGCGTAATTTGAGCTAAATTCAAAACTGTCTCACTTGTAGTAAAGAGAATTGATCTGTTTCAAAGTGGTAATTTTACTGCACTCTTCTACTGGTCGGTCTATCTGAATATCATAATCGGACTGACAGTTTAACGGATCCGGCAGTTTAGCTGGTCTGATCAGACATACAATTAAATCAGACATACAATTAAAATTGATGATGGGTGTTGGCAAGGTGGTGGCTGCGGTCTGAGTTGAGACCTGTTAAGTCCTACGGGTCTTAGGATAATGGTCAGCTAACTGAGATTACTAACCCGCCCGGTTTTGGGCCGGATCGATTTTGGAGAATCAGCCTCAATCGTCGTCTGTTACAACGGTTTCTCGACTTGTTCGATAAAGTGTATCTCTGTTCAGGAAAATAGAGAGGTTCCCGTTCCTATGATAAAAGTACGTCTGGTCAGACTCCTCGGATTGATCATCGTCGGAGTGGCAGGTTTGGTAATGCCCCTTGGTCCCCGGGCGGCAGACAGCAGTCCAAAGACGGGTGTGCGGGCAATCCTCGAGCAGAACTGCTTTTCGTGCCATGCTGCAAATGCCCCCAAGGCCGGGTTGAACCTCGAGAAGCTGCTGGCTGATCCAGCGACCGGAGCACATTTTAAGGAATGGGAGCGGGTCGTCACAGTACTCGAACAGCAGACAATGCCTCCCAAGGGAATGCCGCAGCCTGACGAGAACGAGCGGCGCCAGGTCATCGATTGGGTCGAGGCCAGCATATCCGATTACGCACGCCGCCACGAAGGGGATCCGGGCGAGGTGACCGTCCGGCGGCTGACGAGTGGTGAGTATTTCTATGCCATCAACGATTTGACCGGCATCGCCCTCGATACCGCCTCGTTGGGCATCGATACCGCCACCGATTCGGTTGGTGGCGAGGGCTTTGCCAGCTTTGGCGACGTCCAGTTCATGCAGGATGCGACTCTTGAGCGGTATCTCTCGGCGGCCCG
>CAIOZW010000072.1 GCA_903862855.1 uncultured Acidobacteriota bacterium | reverse complement strand
GCCAGGTCGATCGCTTCGACCCGGTAACCGCGCATCGATGTGGCCTGCGGAATTCGGATTACCGTGTCGATGAAGAAACGGTCATTGATCTGCTTTGGCAATGCACCAATCGCCTCACGAAAGCTGGAGCTGGCCCGCTCGATGCTGTTATCGTTAAGATGTTTTTCAGCCAGTTGTGCCCAGCTGGCAACCATCGCCTCACGCGCCAGCTGTGACTGCTCAACCGTTGCCGCCGGACCAGTGAATCGACGCAGCGCCGCTATCCGCGTTGTCGGATCCTCGATGGCCAGGGCACGCTTGAAAGCCTCGGCCATCTCGATTGCCTCGGCCGACTGCCCCCGGCAAGGCAGTGGAAACAAGGCCAGGAGAAGCACCAGCAGCATGGCGACTGGTGGTAACCCCGCTCTCCATTTTTTACCCTGATTGATCATCAAATAGATCGTATTATTGCCGGTACCTTGAAGTAAAACCACCGCGAGCCGCAAAGACTACTGTCCGCATTACCCCACCAGAGGCGGGATGTCCTGTCCCTCATCGAGGGAACTCCTCACCCTCCATCAATATCCGGACAAACATCCCGCCAGTGGCCGCCTGCACTTCAGGCCGATCAGTACTCGAGCCTCTTCAGATAGTCGATACTTATCTTCAGACTGTCAAATGGTGAGCCGGGAGTCTGATCCTGCTCGACGATGTGGAGGTCGACGCCCTGGGTCTGACCAACTTTGAAGATCTTTCCAAAGTCGATGATCCCGCGACCCACCTCGGTAAAATATCCGCGTGGAGTATTGTCGTGATCCTTGACGTGGAATGCGAAGACCCGGCCTGGATTCTTCTGCAGAAAACTGACCGGATCCTGTTTGGCCTTCACTGTCCAGTAGAGGTCAAGCTCGATCCTTACCAGGTTCTTGTCAGTCTCTGTCAGAAGCAGATCCATTGGCAGCTTACCTTCAAGTGCCTGAAACTCGAAGTCATGATTATGGTATCCGAACTGAATTCCTGCCTTGCGGCACATCGCGCCAACCTTGTTGAAGAGAGCCGCGTGCTCGCGGTACTGGGCCAGACTCTTCCTCTCTGCCGGTTCGAGATAAGGGCAGATCAGGTAGCGATGTCCGATCACTTTCGCCGTCTCGATCGCCCCGGCTGGATCGGTTCGCAGGGCCTGGATTGGTACGTGGGCTGAGGGTGACTCCACGCCAAGGCTGTCGAGCAATGCCCGAATCTGCTGTGGTGTCCGGTTGTAGTAGCCGGCAAACTCAACCTGTTTGAAGCCAAGCTCGGCAATCTTCCGCAAGCTTCCTTCAAAATCTTTTGCCATCTCATTGCGTACAGTATAGAGCTGCACGCTGATCTTCTCGAGCCGGCGGCTCGCCAGCGATCTCACGTTGAGAAAGGGAAGCGCCACACTCTGCGCCAGAAAAAGTCTCCGCGAATTCATACACATTCCTCCGTCGTTGTCATGATTATTGTCCTGCTGCTGTCGGATCATTACATCAGTGTTACGGGATCCATATCGATTGTCACCAGTCGACTGTCAAAGCCATTCTCGCGAAGCGCATTCATGGCGGCATCGAGTGCTTCGCGTGCTTCGCGACGATGGCGCGTCTTGATCAGCACCTGCAAGCGATGCTCTCCGCGGATTCTGGCCAGCGGAGCCGGGGCAGGTCCGAGGACGCGCAGAACCTTCTCCCGATCGGCTGCCTTGAGCTGCCTGACCACCTCTGCGGCCGTCGCCGCTGCTTTTGGCAGCTCGGCGTGCCGGATGAGCAGATTGATCAGCAGAGCGAAGGGAGGATACCTCATTTCCTGTCGATAGTGGATTTCATGCTCATAAAATTTATCGTAATCCTGTGCCGCGGCGAACTGTAATGCGTAATGATCAGGGTGGTAGCTTTGAATCAAGACCCGACCCGGCTTGTCACCGCGACCGGCTCTCCCGGCGACCTGTGTCAAGAGTTGAAATGTCCGCTCGGCGGAGCGGAAGTCGGGCATTCCGAGCGCCGCATCGACCGAGATTACGCAGACAAGTGTCACATTGTGAAAGTCGTGCCCTTTGGCAATCATCTGCGTTCCAACCAGCAGGTCGATCTCACCCATCCCGAATTCACCAAGCACCTTCTCGAAGGAGCCGCGCCGCCGCGTCGTATCCCGGTCGAGTCGCGCTACGCGCAGCTCCGGATAGAGGCTCTTCAGCAGCGCCTCGATCTGTTCCGTTCCTTCACCAACATAGAAGATATAGGGTCCCCGGCAATCAGGGCAGACCTGCGGAACACGGTCATGATGATTGCAGTAGTGGCAGATCAGTCGTGACTCCTCACGATGGAAGGTGAGGGTTACATCGCAGTTCGGGCAATGGGCCGTGTGCCCGCAGCTTCGACAGATGGTGATGGATGAGAATCCTCGCCTGTTGAGCAGCACGATCGTCTGCTCTCCCCGTGCCTTGACCTCCTCGATCGCTGCCTTCATCTCATCCGAGAAGACCTGCTGCTTGCCGTGACGGGCGAAGACCTGGCGCATATCGACCATCTCTACCGCCGCCAGTTGACGGCCTCCAATCCGCTCTGCCAGCCGCAGGTACCGATACTTGCCTGTCTGGGCATTATGGTACGATTCCATCGAAGGAGTTGCACTGCCGATGATCACGACCGCACCGGCCAGATGGGCCCGCATGACCGCCGTGTCCCGGCCGTGATAACGCGGAGACTCATCCTGCTTGTAGGATCCCTCGTGCTCCTCGTCGACGACGATCAGTCCAAGTTCGGCAAGTGGTGCGAAGACGGCTGACCGCGCACCGATACAGACCCGCGCCTCACCCCGTCGCAGCCTGTTCCATTCGTCGAGACGTTCTCCCTCCGAGAGCGACGAGTGGAGAATCGCGACGGCATCGCCAAAATGATCCTTCAACCGCCGGGCAAACATTGGGGTGAGTGAGATCTCTGGAACGAGCATCAGCGCCGATCTCCCCTGCCGTAATGTTTCGTGCATCGCTCTGATGTAGACCTCGGTCTTCCCGCTTCCAGTAACACCGTGAAGAAGAAAAGCTGCGTAACTGTTCTCTCCAATCGCAGTAGTGATCTCGTTCAGCACTCCGCTCTGTTCAGGTGTCAGATTGAGCTGAGGCGCACCGTTCCTGCTGCCTCCCGGAGCCGACGAGGAGAGGTGGGCGAGAGGATCGCGGCGCACTTCGCGGGTGAAGATCTCGACATAACCCCGTCGCTCGAGTGTCCGAACGACGGAGGGGCCGGATTCTGAGAGCGTCAGCAGCTCGACGAGCGATGGCGGCTCGGAGAGTCCATCAAGGAGGTCGAGCAGTCGCTGCTGTGCGGGACTCAATGGCCGCTCCTTTCCCGGGGCATCAGCCTCGGGCCGCGGCCCGTCGAGACGCCGGACCGCCTGCTGCCGCTTCGCCTTGACCTGAGCCTCCACGCGTCGCCGTCCCAGCCGAACATAACCAGATCGCTCGAGCTCTCTGATCACCGCCGTCGCCCGCGCCTTACCGAGCTCTCTGGCAAAGTCCTTCAACGGTACTTCCGTCTTGTCCAGCAGCTGACCAACCATCCGCCATTTCGACGAGCGCTCGACCATTACTGACCCACGCCGCTCCCACTCCTCCCGACCGGCCTCTGTCAGCGCGACCATC
>CAIOZW010000071.1 GCA_903862855.1 uncultured Acidobacteriota bacterium | reverse complement strand
GAGCTTTTCATGCGCGAGCTTTTTGAGCCTCGCCTTCTTCAGCGTCTGGTGTCGGGTGAAAATCTGAACGTGCCCAGGGATATTGCCGCACGTAATCGCTCACTTCCGCTCGTAGAAATAGTTGAGGTATCACCACTCTCGCCAGGTTTCGCTGCCGTATCTGTAAAACTGACAGATGTGACAAGTCAGACCCAGTTCGATCAACAAGGTCGTCCAATTCAGAGTGGGGGGGCTGATCTGCGTCTTTTCCGAGATGGCCAACTGGTTGGCTATGTTGATGGAAAGCTCATTGAGCCGGGTGGTGGCAGCTCGATCAGAAACTTCAAGGTCTCGCTGCCGCAGAGTTCTGAACGTCGCCAGATACGTTTTACGGCCTATGCCTTTAATGCTGATGGTGTCAAGAGTCTCGGTGCAGAGAGAGTGTGGGAGAATCCGTCATCGACCGGGGGCAGAAAAGGAAATCTCTATCTGATCTCTATTGGAGTAAATGCGAGTGAAAATTCCGCCTACTCACTCCGCTATGCAGCCAATGATGCATTGCTCATCCAGAAGAGACTTGGAGAAGGACTGCGTGGACTTGGGGAGTATGATCAGGTCATCCAGATTCCATTGATATCTGATGCTCCGTCGAAATCCGGGTCACCTAGCCTGAGTGCAATAACAAGGATGCATGCCACAAAAGCAATGATACAGGCTGTAATCGACCGTCTCGCCGGCCGTGCATCAAGAGTTCTTCCTGACTTTGCGGCAGCGGTACCTGGATTCACTCAGATTCGACCCGCAACACCAGACGACTCCATCATCTTTACCTATTCCGGTCACGGTTATACGGACAATGCCGGAACCTTCTACCTGCTTCCCTCAGACATTGGACCTGACCGGGGTGAAAAGATGACCTCCCTCGTCTCACGATCAATTTCAAGTGATGATCTTTCCCGCTGGCTCAGAGATGTTGATGCCGGCGAAATTATCATGATTGTCGATGCGTGCCATTCAGCGGCAGCGATCGAGTCAGGCGATTTCAAACCGGGTCCAATGGGTAGCCGCGGACTTGGTCAGCTGGCATATGACAAGGGAATGCTCATCCTGGCGGCAGCGCAGAAGAGTGAGTTTGCACTTGAAGTAGAACAACTCGAGCATGGTCTACTCACTTATGCTCTTCTTGTCGATGGGGTAATCGAGTGGAAGGCTGACCATAATCCGCGCGATAAGCAGATTCTTGACCGCGAATGGCTCCGTTACGGTATCTTGCGTGTCCCCCAAATCTACGACGATATCCGCGATGGCCGCCGATCCCTCTCCCGGTCAACATTGAATGTGGATGTCAGGATCAGGAGTTCTGCGCAACAACCAGCTCTATTCGATTTTATTCTGGGACGGCGAAGCCGCATCCTTCTTAATCAATCCAATTGACCAAGTCATTCATCACAGTGGAGGATTGGTATGATCAGATATAAAAAATGGCAACAGATTCTGAAGGTCGCGTTTCTTATCATTCCCGGTATTCTGGTGATGGCAGTGAAAAGCTACAACGATAGCCTCGCATCTGCTGCACAGGAAAAGAAATGGTATGTTTCAAAAGAGATCGATTTTTCAGGTGAGGTGCTGACAACTCGTGGCGCTGGTGAAAATGCCAAGCTTGAACCACGGCTCAGATTGCTGTTGAGTCAGTTTGAAATGAAAAGTCGTGGCGGTGATGATAATAATACTGCTATCTACTCTGATGAGCAGCTTAAAAATGAGTTTCAGATTGATCCTGCCGAGTCAAATCCACAAATCAATGTGATCCTTTCAACTGTTGAGGGATATAAAATTGATCATATTAAAAAGGGTAGTATTAAATTCTACTCTAAATTCGGGAACTTAATTTTGGCAAGTATTCCTGTAAGATCGCTTGCAGGGGTTGCCGGTGAAGCAGGAATCAGCTCAGTAGAGATTGCCAACAATAACCAAATTCCAGTACCTCCGGATGATATGCAAATACCACAGCAACAGCTGCCTGAACGAGGAGGAATGCAGACAACTGGACAAATAAATAGTCGCAAGCCTATCAATCTT
>CAIOZW010000070.1 GCA_903862855.1 uncultured Acidobacteriota bacterium | reverse complement strand
TCAGTCATTCTCCTTGTCTGCTTTAAACTCGGTGATCTCCTCGGTCGTCAGGCGCTGGAAGATGTCTTCGAGGCTGACATTGATTGTTCCCAGTTCGAGCAGCTCAAAACGATTATTGACAATATTCGCGGCAATCTCGCCGCGCAGGTCACGACCTCCGCCAACATCGACAGTCGCGGTCAACAGTTCGGTTCCCTCGACCCCTTTCACCTCGACGTGCTGTACACCCTCGATGGCCTGAAGAGTCTGCTGAAGCTGGTGCGCAGTCTCCGCCGCCCCGTCACGAACGGCAAGCCGGACCTGACTTCCAGTCTGGCGCTGGTTGATGAGGTTCTGCGGAGTATCGATGGCGGCAATCCGCCCCTTGTTGATGATCACCACCCGGTCACAGGTGATCTCGACTTCAGGCAGGATATGGGTTGAGAGGATGATCGTATGTTCACCGGCGAGCCCCTTGATCAGCTTCCGCACGTCCTTGATCTGGTTTGGATCGAGTCCGACCGTCGGCTCGTCGAGAATCACCACATCAGGATTGTGAACAATCGCCTGGGCGATTCCAACTCTCTGCTTGAAACCGCGGGAGAGCCTCTTGATCAGTTCGTTCTTGCGTTCGCTGAGGTTGGTCAGGTGAAGCGCCTGATCGACCCGCCCCGCTATGTCGGCGGCCGACACCCCCTTGATCCGCGCGACGAAACCGAGATAATCGCGAATGCTCATCTCCGGATAGATCGGTGGCGTCTCAGGAAGATAGCCGATTCGGCGACGAACCTCCATCGACTGCTCGAAGACGTCGTACCCGGCAATGCGGGCCGTTCCGCCAGTTGCCGGCAGATACCCGGTCAGGATGCGCATGGTGGTCGTCTTGCCGGCCCCGTTGGGCCCCAGAAACCCGAGAATCTCACCCTTTTCGACGGTGAACGAGATGTCATCAACCGCCCGGGCCTGTCCATAACTCTTGGTCAAATGATCTACTTCGATCAAGCTGGCCTCCCTGTAGTCTGCAATTTTATCGGTCACGATTCTGTTGACCGCGTTCAGTGGCACTTTAAACGCTGAATTTTATGCTCTGCCTATCTTCCAGTCAACTGGATACAGCTTGGTGGATACAGCTTGGTGGAACTGAGTAATTTTACACCGCTGACTCAGATAATTTCGTTCAATCGTCGATGGTGCAATCCTTCTCTCCTGAGGACTGCTGACTCACCAGCTCAATGTCGCTTAGACACCTGACCATTCAGGTTGGGGCATTGGTATATCGAGTCTGCAGAGACGATACGGCCTCGTGGACAAGGGCGTGAAGGGGCGGTTTGCGGACCGCCCCCACGTATGAGCTTTATATGAGTCAGTGCGACTTACGGGGTGGCCTCGAGGAGTCCATCGTTTAGAGAGATCTCACACGAAGCCACGAAGTTATCTGGCAGGGAGATGGGATGACCATTTTGAGAGCTGGCAATCCATTACGGTCGGTCGAGCAGGATAATGGAGACAGCCTGGTCCACCGACAGTAACGGCGGTCAGAGTTTAATGGTGCGCTCAAGCTCAGGAATGTTCAGTACCGCCATCGTCCGGGGATTGGCGACGATTTTATTGGAGTGTTCGCGCAGGATCTTGGTGATCATTCAGTCCGGCTGTCCGATCGCGGCAAGCATCTCCTCATCGGTCATGTACTTGAAGAATTCCAGACCCTTTGACTGCGCCACTTCCCGTTCAGCCGCCTCAAGTCGCTGGACATCTCCATAGGCAACAGTGACTACGCCACGGCTACTTAGTAGTGCCTGAAGCCTCGCCAGTTTCTCATCGAGACCATCAGCTGAACCTGGGGATACATTATGCAGATAACGATTGACTACCGCCATTCCGCGTTCCCCATCGAGCTTGGCCTTGCCTACGACACCGTCGGAGGCGGAGCGTGACCATCCAATTACAAAGAGCCCCTGACAGACCTGGTTGGCCTGTGGATCGTAGACCTGGTATGCCTCATCACCAGGATTTACCGGATCAGGATGTGGATTGCGGACATACTCGTTACCAATGCAGGGAATTCCAAGATCCTCGTCGACCCGGTCGCCAATTGCAAAGACCACTGTATCGCAGGGGATGTCGGTAAATGTCCCAGTCCCCCGGGCGGCGACAGAGTCTCCACGCTGGACAAGGGTGGTATTCTCAACCCTCAGCGCTTTGACGCAACCATTCTCATCGACCACCACCTCAGATGGAGAGCTGAGAAAGCGGAAGACCATCCTGCTTGGACTCTCCCCCTCCTTTGATCTGACTCCACAATGTCTGGTCAACTCCCTTGTGACTGTCTCAAGGTCCTCGCCCACGGCCTCCAGGCTGGGTCTGATCCGCTCCAGTTCAGATTGCAGGTCGACCTGATCGATGTTGGCCGCGACCGATTGTATCTCGACATCCGTGTAGGCCCGTTGGGAAGGTCCGCGACGGGCAACGGCAATGACTTCGCCGATCTTCTTTTCGTGGACCAGCCAGTGGGCAATATCGACCATGACATTGCCGACGCCGATGATTGCGACACGCTCTCCGATCCGAAAGTCTCGCCGCGTGAATTCCGGCAGACCATTGTAGTGATAGACAAGATCCTTGGCGTGGTAGACTCCCGTTGCAGAATCACCTGGAATACCGAGTGCCTTCGTTCCCTGAGCGCCGGCTGCAATAACCGTGGCGGATGGATTGAAAATCTCCCTGATCTCGTCGAGTGTCACATCGGCTTTCGCTCCTACTTTGAGGTGGCCGACATAGTGGATCTGCTCATCGACAAGAATCTGCCGGAACTGTTTCCGCACTCCTTCCTTCAGTTTGTGCTTGTTGAAATAGATCCCGTATTCGACCAGCCCCCCAGGTTTAATATCCCGGTTGAGGATGACCACTTCATGACCAGCCTCGGTGAGCTTTCTGACACCATAGGTACCAGCGGGACCGGCACCGATTGTCACAACCAGATGTCCACTGCGATTCTTCTTTTCACTCATAAAAGGACCTTTGTTGAAGGGAGATGGTGTTTGTCAATCAGGCTGCCTTGCCGATCGACCGTGACGCCTTGAGGCGCTCCTCGATAAATTGAGCCAGCTCTCTGACCACCTGTTTTGCTTCAGGCAGCCGGAAGCCCATCATGACTGGCCAGGCGTGAATAAGGTTTTTCCAGATACGCAGGTCGACCTCGACGCCATAACAGCGTGCCCGCTCGGCGAGGCGCACGGAGTCGTCGAGCAGGATCTCGGTATCGCTGACATAGATGCGAAGCGGTGGCAATGAGCTGAAGTCGGCATACAACGGCGAGACAAGAGGGTCATATGGTGAGCCATCACCATAGTATACCTTTGAGAAGCGATGTACCTCTTTTCCGCAGAGGAGGTGATCGTGCGGATCGTTTTTCAGAAGAGAATTTCCAGTGCAGGCCAGATCTGTCCACGGAGAGAGGAGAAAAACACCTGCCGGTAGAGGGAGACCGGCATCCCGCAACCAGAGTACCGTCGCCATCGTCAAGCCCCCACCAGCAGAATCACCACCGATGAAGATGCGCTCCGGAGAATAGCCCTCATCGAGCAGCCAGCGATATCCGGCGACAGCGTCCTCAACCGCGGCTGGATAGGGGTGTTCCGGCGCGAGACGGTAGTCGAGTGAAAATGTGGGCATTTGTGATGAGGCGGTGAGGGCCGCGGTCAGTTTCCGGTGTGAATCGGGTGAGCCTGTGATGTACCCGCCACCATGCAGGTAGTAGATGCAGCCTCCCTTGGTCTCCTCCGGCTGATCATCTACCCAGAGCCGTTCCCCCCGAATCTGCCCAAGGTCAAACTTTTCGTAGCTGACCTCGGAGGGCAGTCCAAAGGTCTGCCATCGTGACGGCGCGAGCAGCTTTCTGGACTGGTGGATGATGCTGTCGACACTGTATGTTCGCCTCATCACCTTGCGTTTGATGAGGGTACGTGCGAGCAGTGAGAGCACATGTGACTGCCAACTGGGCATAGTTGACTCCTTGCGGTGATTATCCCTTGAAAAGCATCTCCAGAAGTCTGCCGTGTTTGACCGGCAGAAGCCTCTGTGCCCGATCGATAAGCCAGGCATCTGGTCCGATCAGGATTCGACGCCGGTCCCTCTCGACGCCGGAGATAATGGTTGCGGCAGCCTTTTCAGGTGAGGTTCGCGCCGCTTTGTCGAAAAGCTCTTGGGCTTTTCTCACCTGCTCCACCGGAGTGTTGGCACTTGTTCGTGCCCGCCGGGCAATATTGGTGCGTATTCCGCCAGGGTGCACGACCGAGACGCCAATCCCTGATCCGGAAAGTTCATGACCAAGCGCCTCCGAAAATCCGCGTACGGCAAACTTGCTGGTTGCATAAGCACCCTGACCGGGCGGGGCGATCATTCCAAAGACCGAAGAGATGTTGACGATGTGGGAGCTTGATTCTCTTTGAAGCATTGGCAGAAAAAATTTCACCCCGTAGATGACTCCCCAGAGATTGATTCCGAGCAGCCATTCGATATCTTCGATAGATGCATCGGCGATTGTCCCTCCCAGAGCCACTCCGGCATTGTTGATGAGCAGGTTGACCTTTCCGTGCACACCTTCAACCTGTCGTGCGAATTCTGCCATCTTCTCACGGCTGGAGACATCGAGTGTGTGCGTAGAGATCCGGCATCCACTCTTATTGCCAATCAGGCTCTGAGTTTCAGCCAGTCCCGTTCCATCGATATCGGCCAGGGCAAGCCCTCCACAACGGGCTGCCAGTTGCAGGGCAAGGGCCCGCCCGATACCGGACCCTGCACCAGTGACCACACCAATCGTCTGTCGATCTATTCTCATCGCTCCTCCAGCTCTCAAGCCATAGGTTATATTTAATTGGCATCAGTGAGTAGGGATCTTCGGTAAATTTAAACCCATTAGTCCGAACCGTCCAATAATTTGTCACCAATAATTTAATATGAGCCTAAAAAATCACGTGTGAGAAAAACATGTTTTAATTCCAACGATAAACACTTAGAATCCAGATGATCCGAAGTTTCAGCAATCTTATCCGAATATACGATTTTCAACACTATCTCCGGGCTTGGCTACGGAGCAGGAAGGTGACATGACATTCGGCTTGTCCAGATGGGGGGAGGCTTTGCGCGTGGCGATTGCCGCGACACTGGCCCATCGGCTGCGCTCCCTTCTCACGGTGACGGGGATCGTCATCGGAATCGCTGTGGTCACGGTTGTCGCTGCACTTCTGGAAGGCGCCCAGGAGTTTATTAATAAAACTGCCGCCGGACTTGGGCCGGGCATTGTCAGGATCGATAAGGCCTCTTTTCAGGACTTTGTTGGAGATGCCCAGGCCTTTGCCGAGGCGAGGGCTAAGAGGCCGGATGTGACCCTCGAGGACTTTCGTGGTCTGCGAGAAAGATTGAGGGACCGGCTCGAGGTTGGCGTTCGCCTTGATGCCGCGCTTCCAATTGGACGCGGTGGCAGAAGTCTTGATGGGGTTATTGTTCAGGGAGGCTCTGCGAACATCTACGAGTTGACGACCGTCAAACTGGATCGTGGGAGAATACTGAACGAATTTGATGATCAGTACCGGCGGCCAGTCTGTCTGATTGGCAAGGATGTCGACGAGTACCTCTTTCCAGATACGGATTCACTGGGGAGATTTGTCAAGATGGGAGGGCTGGAGTACGAGGTTGTCGGGGTTGCCGCGCCCCTTGGCTCGTCGATCGGCGCTTCGCAGGATGCATTTGTCCAGATTCCGCTCGGAACCTTCACGCGGATCTTTGGAAGCCGATCGCGGTCGATCACACTGCTGACCAAGGCTCGTGCCGACCAGACAATCACCAACTCCGAGGTTGAAGAGCTGACCCGGGTGGCCATGAGACTCCAGCGTGGACTGCAGCCTGGAGATGATGACAATTTCAGTGTAACAACCTCCAAGAGTATCGAGGCCTTTGCCGGGCGGATCACCTCCATTGTCGCACTGGTACTCTATCCCCTGACTGGCATCGCCCTGGCAGTAGCCGGGGTGGTCGTCATGAATATGATGCTCGCCTCGGTGACTGAGAGAACGAGAGAGATCGGTGTTCGTTTGGCGATCGGGGCGCGGCGGAGCGATATTCTGATCCAGTTCCTGCTCGAGTCGACCCTCCTGACACTTGTGGGAGGGATGATCGGGGTCATCTTTGCAGCACTGCTGGTGATGATTGCCGCTCTGGCGACCGGGTTTTCACTCAGTGTGCCGCTCTGGGCACTGATTGCCGCACTCTCCGTCTCCAGCTCGATCGGCATCATCTTTGGAGTCTTTCCTGCTCGCCGGGCCGCCCGCCTCGATCCGATCGAGGCTCTCCGGAAGGAGTGATATCATTCAGCTTCATATCCTGACGGACATTTTATGATACTCCATAAACAGCTACTCCTCGACATCGTCCTGACCGTCTTCGATTCATTGAGGGCGCACAAGCTTCGTTCAGCCTTGACGCTGCTCGGGGTGATCATCGGGACCAGTGTCGTTGTCATGGTTGGGGCTGTCCTCACAGGGCTCTCGGCCCGGGTCGCGGCAATCTCTGAACGGAGCGCCCCGAACGTCATCTACTTTACGAGGGAAGAGAAGATTGGCCCATCATTTCGCACCCCTAGTGCAGAGGAGCGGCAGCGGAAGAATCTGACGTACGATGATGCTCTGGCAGTGGCCTCCCTCGACCTTCCACTGTATGTCTCCCCACAGAAGATTCGTGGCAGTTACGGCCCGACAGGCGACAAGCCGACCATGACCTATGCCGGACGAGAGGCCATCAATCCACTCCTTCTGGGAGTCTGGGAGAACTTTCCTGACATTGTCTCGGTGCGCGTCGAGAAGGGGAGATTCTTTACCGCGAATGAGCGTGAGACTCGTTCGCAGGTCTGTGTAATTGGCAATGGGCTCGCCAAGCAGCTGTTTGAGGAAGGCAATCCGCTCGATCAGGAGGTTCGCCTTGATGGCCGACTCTACCGGGTGGTCGGAGTCCTTGAGAGTGCATCGGGAGAGGGTGTGATTGGCAGCGACGAGCTCGACGAGCGCATCCTTTACGCTCCATTTGAGACCGTCGCCAAGCAGTACCCGGAGATCGAGTCGACAGTCATCGTCGTCCGCGCCCCGGCGGGGAAGATTGACCCGGTCATTGAACAGGTCACCACGACGCTGCGGGTCAGGCGCAATGTCTCGCCATCCGCCCCAAACAATTTTGGCGTCAACCGCGCCGAGCAGGTCTTCGAAGTCGTCCAGCAGATTATCCTTGGTCTGGCGGCCGTCGTCGTCCCCATTGCCCTCGCCGGACTGGTCGTAGGCGGTGTCGGGGTGATGAACATCATGCTCGTTTCGGTCACCGAGAGATCCTCCGAGATTGGTATCCGCCGCGCTCTTGGAGCTCGTAAACGCGATGTCCTTGCACAGTTTCTGATTGAGGCGATTATCCTGACCGGCGTGGGCGGGCTGACGGGCATCCTGGTCGGCTTTATCTTTGCTTTCATCATTCAGTTTCTGGTCAACTTTCCGGCGGCAGTGCCCCTCTGGGCCATCGTCGTCGGTTTTTTCACTTCTGCCAGCGTCGGTATGATTGCCGGCATGTGGCCAGCAATTCGCGCGGCCCGGCTCGACCCGGTTGCTGCGATCAGGGGAGATTGACAAGTCCATGAACAATCAAACTGATGAATCCCGACAGCGGGCACATTTCACGCTCATCGTTCTCTTTGCGATCAATACTCTCAACTTCTTTGATCGCCAGATTCTCGCCGCCGTCAATGAGCCGATCCGTCAGCAGTGGAACCTTGGTGATGGCGCTATGGGGATGATCTCGACGGCGTTTACGCTCATTTATGCATTTGTTGGTGTGCCACTGGGACGATGGGCTGATCGTGGTGAAAGAACGCGAATCCTGAGCATCGGTGTTGCCGTCTGGAGCCTCTTCACGGCCGCCTCGGGAATGGCCTGGAGTTATGCTTCGCTCTTTCTCGCTCGAATTGGTGTCGGGATCGGTGAGGCAGCCTGCGCGCCGACCGCCAATTCGATCATTGGCGATCTCTATCCACCAGGGAAACGGGCGCGGGCGATCTCGGTCTTCATGCTCGGTCTCCCGGTCGGAATATTTCTCTCTTACTGGTTGACCGGGCTGATCGTCGTCAGAGTGACGCCACTGGTTGGTGCGGCCAACGCCTGGAAGGTGCCATTCTTTATCGCGACAATCCCCGGTCTGATTCTCTCATTTCTCGCGTTGCGACTGGTTGAGCCAAAACGTGGGGCCAGTGATAACTATTCGACTCAACACCTATCAGCTACCAATTCGCCCTGGCGAAGGCTCCTGACGATTCCGACTTTGTGGTGGATCATTATTTCCGGTGCACTCCACAACTTCAATGCCTATGCCGTCAACCATTTTCTACCGGCCTATCTTGGCCGCTACCATGGGCTGGGACTGGGTCAGGCGAACACCATCAGTGCGATTGTTCTCGGTGCAGTTGGGATGATCGGTCTTCTTGGTGGGGGGATTCTTGCCGATCGGGTTCAACATAGGAGCAGGCGGGGCCGGATGCTTCTTGGTTCCTTTGCCGTGATACTAATGGTCCCCTGTATTGCCGCAGCAATTCAATTGCCACCAGGCGCAATTCTGCCATTCATTCTGCTGACCGGTGCGGGCTGGACCTGTTTCTATGCCTACTATGTGACTGTCTATCCAACCATTCAGGATGTGGTCGAACCAAATCTGCGTGCGACAGCAATGGCGATCTACTTCTTTGCCATGTATATTCTTGGAGGAGCTTTTGGTACCACCGTGGTTGGATTTCTGAGTGATCATTATGCCCGAAAGGCAATGCTCGCGAGTGGTGCCCAGGTCTTGACTGAGGCCCATCGGGCAAGCGGACTCCACGATGCCTTTTTGATTGTTCCCGTCGTGGCCACTATCCTGTCACTGGTTCTCCTGGCCGGCTCTTTCACGGTTCGACGAGATATGGCCAAAATGACGGGAGAGGCCTGATATGATTAAGAATGCAGGGTTCAATTTATGAAATTTGATCGTCGTCGGTTTCTCTTCGCAGCCGGATCTTTCGTGGCCCCGACTCTTCTTGCCGGTGGACAGTCTCAAGAGACGCTTACCTGTCCGATGCATCCCGAAGTTGTCGCGCGTCAGCCAGGGAAGTGTCCCAAATGCGGAATGAAACTGACGACACGCCCTTTGCCCTCCGCTTGGACCTGCGCCATGCATCCTGAAATTCAGAGTCCGGACCCAGGTATCTGTCCACGCTGTCGGATGAAGCTGACCCGCATCGGTACGGCCGAATTTCGTGACTACAATGTCCGTGTCGAGACCTCACCCTCCCCACCACAGGCTGGTAAACCGCTCAAGCTCAGGTTTACCGTCTATCACCCCGAGAATGGCCGTCAGATCAGAAAGTTCAATATCCTGCATGACATGCCATTTCACCTCTTCATTGTCAGTCAGGATTTCGAGAGCTTTGCCCATCTTCACCCGGAACTCCAGCGTGACGGTAGTCTGATCCTCGAGGCTATCCTGCCGAAGCCCGGTTACTATCTGGTCTTCTGTGACTTCTTTCCGGATGGAGGTATGCCCCAGGTTGCGCACCAGCACCTTGTCACTGCCGGCTATCGCGGAGACCTGGTCGCCTCCCTTCCGGCCCTTGAGCCCGATCAGCCCCTCGATGGAAAGCTGATCAAGGTTGTCGAGGGCACCAGATTCGAGTTGACCTTTGACCCTCCCGGGGTTCACTCTGGAGAGGAGTTCCAGCTTGGCTATCGACTCTTTGATCAAAAGACCGGTCGCCCGGTCGAAGATCTCCATCCCTACCTTGCCGCCTGGGGGCATACCCTCATTCTCAGCCAGGATGGAACCGAGTATCTTCATTCACATCCCGCTGAGATGCTGCCGGATGGATTGAGCCCTGCTCAACAGCGTCAACTGAAAGGGGGATCGGAGGTTGTTTTTGAGACCTTCTTTCCGAGACCCTCGCGTTATCGGATCTGGTCACAGTTCCAGCGCGGGGATCGACTGATTACCGTAGACTTTGATATCGATGTGCCAAGATTGCAATAACGGGCAAATTCTGCAGAGAGGATTCTGGGAACGATCTGAATGAGAATGATTGAACTGGTCGATGTCTCACGATCATATGGTGGTTTGACGAAGGTCGCCGCATTGAGCAACATCAACCTTACTATCGGGGCCGGTGAGAGAGTCGCGGTGATGGGACCATCTGGCTCTGGAAAGTCGACTTTTCTCAACCTGGTTTGTGGACTCGACCAGCCGACAGCTGGAACGATTTTGATCGACGGTGTCGATATTGGAATTCTCGATGATGACTCCCGGACACGTCTGCGACGGGAGAGGATCGGGATGATCTTTCAGACCTTCAATCTTCTGCCGACGCTGACGGCAATCGAAAATGTTGCCCTGCCGTTACGCCTCAATGGAATGTCGAGACGTGTGGCAGAACCACGTGCTGTGGCCATGCTGAAGCGTGTCGGTCTGGGTGGGCGACTCGATCATCGTCCGGATCAACTGTCCGGCGGAGAGCGGCAGCGCATGGCCATTGCGCGGGCCCTGATCTTTGAACCACCCCTGCTTCTTGCTGATGAACCGACGGGTAACCTCGACTCTCAGACCGGAGATGAGATCCTCGATCTGCTCGACCAGCTCCACGGTGAACTGAATATGACCATACTACTTGTCACTCATAATGAGGAGGCCATCAGATTCTGTGACCGGCTGGTACGATTACGGGATGGCCGGGTGGTCAACGATGAGAAGATGGAGAGGGGCCGGTGATGATTGGTGCTCTCGGACAGGTCACTTTTCAACAATGGCGCGCGCACCGATTGCGCACCCTCCTGACGATCATCGGAATCTCTCTTGGTGTAGCGGTACTTTTTGCCGTGCGTACGGCCAATGTAACGCTGCTCAGCTCTCTTACCCTCACCGTCGAGAAACTGGCCGGCAAGGCGACACTCCAGGTGGTCGGAGATGAGGGAGGATTTCCCGAGTCGGTCTGCGAGACGGTCAAGGACGTTCCTGGCGTCCATGTTGCCCAGCCGGTCATCGAAGTGTTAGCCAATACGGCTTTTGCCGATGAGGGAACACTGCTGATCGTTGGGGTCGATATGCTTGGTGACCGCGAACTCCGCGAATACCAGTTCGATGAGGAGGGGAGTGAGATTGCCGATCCCCTTGTCGCGCTTGCTCAACCGGATTCAATCCTTGTTTCGCGAACCTTTGCCGACAAATACGATCTTGAGGACGGGGACAAGCTTCCGCTCTATACCTCGCAGGGGCGCCGGGAGTTTGTCGTAAGGGGGATCTTCAAGCCGGAGGGCATCGGGAAGGTCTTTGATGGCCAGATTGCGGTGATGGACGTCTTCAATGCTCAGTATGTCTTCAACCGTGGTCGTAACATTGACCGCATCGATCTGATGAACGAAGCTGATGTCGATGTCGATCAACTGGCGAAACGCATCAGGGCGGCAATTCCAGGAGGAATCGAGGTTACACCTCCCACTGCACGCGGTGAAGGGATTGAAAAAGCAGTCTCGGCAATGAGAATCGGGATGCTTATCGCGAGCTTCATCGCACTGCTCGTTGGCGTCTTCATTATTTTCAATACCTTCAATATTGCAGTCAACCAGCGCTGGAAAGAGATTGGCGTCCTGAGGGCGATTGGAGTTGAGCGGAGAAATGTTCAACTCATGTTTCTTGCTGAATCGGTCATGATGGGAATGATCGGCAGTCTCCTCGGGATCGCACTCGGTTATCTGCTGGCCGTTGGGGCGGAGAGGCTGATGAGTGAGGTGGCCGCAAAGATCTTCAGCTATGTGGCAACCCAGCAGCCTCCGGTCTTTCGCTGGGACTATGCCATAACCTCTTTTGCCCTCGGAACGGTAACCTCTCTCATCGGAGCCTGGTTGCCATCACGTGCCGCGACCAATCTCGATCCAGCTCTAGCATTGCACAATATCGAGACCCGTCAGCGCGAGGCAGTGCTTGGTCGTGGAAGACTCCTGCTTGGCCTGGCTCTTATCGCGACGGGACTGCTTTGTGTGGCATTCGCACCGCTGCGAGTCAGTCTCGACTACCAATTCGTCTACCCACTTCTCATGCTCTCGGGACTTATTCTGGTTCTTCCGAAAATGGCCGAGCTGGTCGCCAGAATCCTGCGTCCGTTTCTCGACCGGCTCTTTGGAACAGAGGCCGTTCTTGCCGTTGAGTCGATGATTCAGTCACCTCGTCGAACTACTGCGACGGTCGGCGCGCTGATGATCGGTCTCTCGTTCGTCTTTTCGACCGCATCTTATGTCCAGAGTTATCAACGAACCGTCTCACAATGGATGGGAAGGTTTATCAACGCCGACCTGATCATTTCGACCTCCGAGATGGCACGTTCCCGAACCTACCATTTCAGTGAAGAACTTGGTCGTCAGATTGCCGCTATTCCCGGTATCAAAAGGGTTGAGAATGTCCGATTTCTTTTCATGCCATATGCAGAGGACTCGATTGCTGTCGTCTCTTTTGAGATGGATGGATGGTTTGCCCGCGTCAATGATCCAATTGATGTCGGGGATTCCAATGAAGCCCGCCAGCAACTTCTTGCCGGGAAGGGCATACTGGCTTCCCGCAATCTGACTACACGATATGGACTCTCGATTGGAGACACCATCACCCTCCAGACACCAACCCGCCCTTTTCAGTTGCCGATAGTCGGCATCATTGACGACTATACCTCTGAGAAGGGATCGATCTTCTTCGACCGTAAACTCTATCTCGACTATTGGAGAGATTCATCCGTCGATATGATCGATGTCAATCTCGAAGATTCACTGCGTCAGGATCCAGCCGGAGCCGTGTTGGTTCGCGACCGTATCCAGCAGGTACTTCGCGGACAGCATCGAGCCTTTATCTACACCAACACCGAGTATCGCAAATGGGTGCTCGATCTGATCGATGGATTCTTTGTCATCAACTATATGCAGACGGCTGTTGCCGTAGTCATCGCTGCCCTCGGAATAGTCAACACACTGATCATTTCCGTTACAGAACGTCGTCGTGAGATTGGTGTTCTGCGGGCAGTCGGTGGTCTTCGCCGGCAGATTGGACGAATGGTGCTGCTTGAAGCGACGATCATGGCGATCGTTGGCGTCATCAGTGGAACCCTTGCCGGAATGATGAATACCCTCTTTCTGGTGCGGACGGCCGCTTCCATGGTGGGGGGATTTACCCTTCCATTCCATTTTCCCATCTCCCTTATTATCATCGCTTTGCCATTGACTATTCTGGTCTCGCTTCTCGCGGCCTGGTGGCCGGCGCGTAAGGCGGTCAACCTCAACGTCGTCGATGCGATCGGATACGAATAGGTATTATGCTTATCATCAAGATGCTTTTGCCACTCATCCTGCTTTCAACATTTGCTGCTCCACCAGATGCACGTGCCATCATGGAGTCGGTCTATCGACAGGATACGAGTCGCGATACCAGCTGGCGGGCGGTGATGGATGTCCAGGATCGGAAGGGAACAGTCCGTCGCAAAAAGTTCCACTATCGAAAACTTGGTTCACTTGGCAATAGCCGCACCCTGCTCCGATTCTTCGATCCGGCCGAGGTGCGCGGTGTCGGACTTCTCTCGATCAATCAGGCGCCCCAGTCTGGTCAGAGCGGTGGCAGTGATCGCCAGTGGATGTACACTCCGGCGATCCAGCGCGTGCGACGCATTGCTGCACAGGAGCGTCGTCAGCGTTTTCTCGGGACCGATTTTACCAATGAGGACATGGCCGAGCGAATACTTGACGATTTCAGTTACCGGTTGATCGGTGAGGGGGAGATCATCGATGGCCGCCGAACCTGGAAGATTGAGGCTCGACCGGTCTCACCCGATCGCTCACAGTATGCGTGGATCTATCTCTGGGTTCCGCAGGATCTGCCATACGCGACGCTGGTCGAGATGTATGATCGACAGGGACAGCGGCTGCGGATACTCAAGGCAAGTCAGCTCGAAAAGATCTCCGGGATCTGGGTGGCACGCAACCTGGAGATGTCTTCACCGGTTGAGAATACTCGGACCGTTCTCTACATCGAAGAGGTCAGGTTC
>CAIOZW010000069.1 GCA_903862855.1 uncultured Acidobacteriota bacterium | reverse complement strand
CGGGCAGAGCACGGTGAGTCACTCGCGCCAGAGACGGCCGACAACAAGACCCAGGGGTGCAGTATCCTCTTCACCTCCCGTGATTACGGGCGCCCCATGCCATTTACGCCACCGAAATGGGCGCGGAAGATTACCGAGAAGAATCTCAAGTCACGGGGAATCTCGACCTGGGAGTATGGATACTGGTGGATCGAGTGGGGGGGGCATCTCAACACGGTTCGCGATAACGAGCGAATCCGTTTTGAACTGCTCGGGATCGTCATGGGAGTCTGGGACTTCATCAAGAATTCAGGCAAATATCCGGCGGCGGCCAACTGGGCGCTCGACTGGGTGGGAATGCTGCCGGGCAAGCGCGAAGCGCGGCGACTGGTCGGTGATCACACGCTGACGCAGATGGATCTGATGGGGCTCAACCCGGAGTTTGATGATGCCGTCTGCATTGGAGGCTGGAATCTCGATGAGCATCCACCAACCGGTTTTGAAGATCCGGAACTGCCACCGTTTGTCTCGATCAAGCTGAAAGATGTCTATAACATTCCCCTGCGGAGCCTCTACAGCCGGAATGTGAAGAATCTTTTTATGGCCGGCCGGAACATCAGTGCGACCCACACGGCCTTCTCATCGACGCGGGTCATGGGTACTTGTGCGGTCGAGGGGCAGGCGATTGGGACCGCGGCGGCGATATGTGTTCGCGAGGGGCTGCTGCCACGTGGTCTTTATGATGACAAGAAGAGCTTGAAGACACTTCAGCAGACCCTGCTGCGGGACGACCAGTCGATCAAGGGGCTGAAGAACGAGGATCCGCTCGATCTGGCAAGGTCGGCGACTCTGACCGCCTCCGGAGCCGAGCCCAACTGCGAAGCCGGCCTGGTCGTCAATGGCTGGACACGATCCCTGCCCGAATATCCAAACCAGTGGGCCGCGCCAGTGGAGGCCAATGGGGCCTGGCTGGAGCTCGCCTGGCCGCAGGCCCAATCGATCAGTCAGATCCAACTGACCCTCGATTCAGGCTTCATTCGTGAGCTGACGCTCTCCTCGTCGGACAATGCCAACAAAGGGATCATTCGGGCTCCACAACCGGAGACGATACGGAAGTATACGATCTCGGCCCAGAGCGATGACGGGCGGGAATGGGTGCCGGTTGTGACGGTCGAAGGAAATCACCAGCGAATACGGAGACATCAGTTCGCGGCGATCTCCGCGAAGAGGCTGCGCATTCACGTTCACGAGACCAACGGGGACAAGAGTGCACGGATCTTCGAGGTAAGATGTTACGCCTGATCGAGAGGCCTTCATGAAGAGAGAGATTCGCAACCTGCGCTGGTGGATCACCGGGCTCATCTTTTTGAGCACGGTGATCAACTACATCGACCGGCAGACTCTCTCGGTACTGGCGCCGATTCTGACCCGGGAGCTGCAGTTGTCGAATGCAGGGTATGGGCTGATCTCGATGGCCTTCATGATCCCCTACACGGCAATGTATATCGTCTCGGGTCTGCTGATCGACCGATATGGATCGCGGCTGGTCTTTGGAATCGCCGCGATCTGGTGGTCGGTGGCCTCGATGCTCCACGCCGCGACGACAACGGTAACTGGTTTCGGGGTTGTCAGATTTCTGCTGGGGACCGCCGAGTCGGCCAACTTTGTCGCGGCGCAGAAGGTTGCCGCCGAATGGTTTCCGCCACGAGATCGCGGGACGCTCAACGGCTGGGTCCAGGCCGGAACGACGACCGGTGCCGTGATTGCCCCTCCGCTGGTGGTCTGGCTGGCGCTGTCATATGGCTGGCGCTTTGCCTTTCTGGTGACAGGAGCATTGGGGTTGATCTGGGCAGTGATCTGGTTCTGGTTCTATCGACTGCCGGCGGAACATCCACGCATCACGGCGGAGGAGCGGGAGCTGCTTGCCCCATCCGCTGGCGAGACCAGGCAGACGCCTCCGCCGGGAATGCGGACGCTGCTCGGCTTCTTCCGCTACCCGCAGACGTGGGGGCTGCTTCTGGCGCGAATCATCTCCGATCCGGTCTGGTGGTTCTATCTCTTCTGGCTTCCCAAGTTCATTACAGAGAAGAAGGGGATGTCGACCGCTGGTATGAGCTATGTGGTCTGGATTCCCTACCTCTTCTCGGATATCGGCTCGGTCGTCGGTGGATGGTACTCGGGGCGGCTGATCGGCCGTGGTCTCGGAAGTGTCCTGGCACGGCAGCGAGTCATGGTGACGGCCGTGGCCTTCATGCCGCTCGGCCTGCTGCTCCTCCTCTCGCCACCGGTCCCGGTGACCCTCTTTCTGATCAGCATCGTCCTCGGCGCCCATTCGATCTGGAAGACCAATCTGGTCACCCTGACGGTCGACATCTTTCCTCGCCACGTCATCGCAACCGTTCACGGGATTGTCGCGACTGGTGGAGGAATCGGCGGCTCACTCTTCACAGGTCTGGCCGGCCTGGTGATCGACCGTTACTCATACACTCCCCTGCTGGCACTGATGGGGATTCTCCATCCCCTGGCCTACCTGGTAGTTCGCTGGCTGGTGCGTGGTGAGGCCAATCTGATCGAGGTCAGCACCGGAGAGGGGGCAGAGAACGCGTGAAGATTACAGGAATAACGGCCTACGCGATCAGGATTCCCCGGGACATCACTGCCGCCCATGGAACTGCCGGTTCTCCATCCCGGTTGATACCCGGCAAGAGCACCTATCGTTTTGCCGAAAACTACCAGACAATCTACTCGACCATGATCGAGACCGCACTGGTGCGGGTGGAGACCGATACCGGACTGACAGGCTGGGGAGAAGCCCAGTCGCCCGTCGCGCCGGAGGTTGTCGTGACGATCGTTGAGACGATCCTCGGGCCTCTGCTGATCGGAGAGGATCCACGCGCCCACGAGCGACTCTGGGCGCGGATGTACAGCGCGATGCGGGTTCGCGGTCATACCGGATCTTTCCTGCTCGATGCGATAGCTGGCATCGATACCGCACTCTGGGATATCAAGGGAAAGCATCTTGGCGTCCCGGTCTGTGAACTGCTTGGAGGCCCATTTGGGATTGCGCTGCCAGCCTACATCTCGGGACTGGCCGGGAGTACTGTCGGTGCTCGCGTCGCGTCCGCCGTGGATTACCAGCAAAGAGGATTCAACGCCTTCAAGATCTTCATGGATGAAACGCCGGAGAGCATTCTCGATCTGCACGACCAGCTTCGAGAAGGTCTCGGCCCGGGGGCACGAATCATGATCGATGCGCTCTGGCGACTCGACCTTGGAGAGGCCATCCAGCTTGGACGCGAGCTCGATGAACGACGGGCTACCTGGCTCGAAGCCCCACTCAAACCGGAGGATGTCACCGGGCATGCACGCCTCGCGGCAGCGATCGACACCCCGGTCGCGATCGGCGAATCTTGGCGGACCCGCTGGGAGATGAAGCCATTCTTTGAGACCGGTGGGGTCGAGACCTATCAGCCGGACATCGGGCGGAGCGGCATCACCGAAGGCATGAAGCTCTGCGCCCTCGCCGAGCTCTACAATGTGAAGGTCGCCCTGCACGTCAGCATCGGCCTTGGAATTCAGATCGCCGCCGCCATCCACGTCGCCGCCGCCATCCCGAACCTTCTCTACATCGAATGCAATCCGCAGGTCTGGATGGTTGCGGAACGACTGCTGAAGTGCAGACTCCCGGTTGGCCAGGGAAATATCGGTCTCCCCGCGGGCCCTGGACTTGGCGTCGAGATCGATGAAACTGAACTGCACAAACTCATCACCTTAACATCAGGAGCACGACACGATGAAGAATGACCTTGGACACCATGGTCACCAGGGAATCTATCCGATTCTTCTCACCACCTTCACCGCCGATCACGAGATTGACGAGCAGAGCCAGCTCGCGCTGGTCAACTACCTGATCGATTGCGGGGTTCACGGGCTGGCCATCTTCGGCAACGCCAGCGAAGGTTACGCGCTGAGCGAGGGGGAGAAGGCCCGGCTCATGCCTCTCATCATCCGCGAGGTAGCCGGACGTGTCCCGGTCTTTGTCTCGACCGGCCACACCGGAACCCGGGTCGCCGTCCAACTCTCAAAGGCCGCTGCCGAGGCGGGTGCCGACGGACTGATGATCCTCCCTCCCTATTTCATGAAACCATCTGCTGAGGACCTCATCGGCTACTATGCAGCCATCTCGGCCGCCGTCTCGATCCCGATCATGATCCAGGATGCCCCTCTCCTGACCGGAGTCAACATCGGCGCTGCCCAGATGGCCCGGCTGGCCAGGGAATGCGCCAATGTGCGCCTGACCAAGGTCGAAGCACCTCCGACCGCCGCCAAGGTCACCGAGGTGAAGAACGCCTGCGGTGAATCACTGGTCATCTTCGGCGGACTCAATGGCCATTTCTTCATCGAGGAACTGAACCGTGGGGCCCGTGGAACCATGCCCGGCAGCGATATGATGCCGATGTTCGTCGAGGTCTGGAACCACTATGAGGCGGGAAGATTGGACGCCGCTCGCGCCACCTTCAATCGCCACCTTCCCCTGATCCGCTTTGAACTGCAGCCTGGACTCGGCGTCTCGGCCATGAAACACAACCTCAGGGATCTTGGAGTGATCCGCCAGACGACCGTTCGTCCACCGACCCGTTCTCTCGACCCACAGGGGATCGAAGAGCTGCAGCAGATCGTCAGTGATATCGGTCGTTAAGACTCCCCCCAGGCAGGCTTCAGTCTCTCGCGGAGGTATCTGCCGCGATCAACGAACCAATGATCTCCGCGTACCGGGCAACGACCTGTTCCTGGTCGTGAAACTGACCGACGTAATGCTCGGCGTTCCGTCCCATCTCCGCATACTTTTGCGGCTGGCTGAGCATTTCCCCGGTCAATTCGACCAGTCTTCCGAAATCGCCATCTCCGCATATGCCACAACCGTGGCGGGAGATGATCGACTCCGGATCGACCTCCAGCGTCGCGATCGGATGGCCATACTTCATCGACTGGAGAAATGTGTTTGGAAACCCTTCGATGGTCGAGGTGTTGATCAGGATCCGGTGACAGGCAAAATAGCTCTCGATCCCGGCAAAGGGCACATATTCGACAATCTCCAGATTGGGAAGCGCCTGTGCCTCCCGTAGGATCGATTCGTGAATCAAGCGGTTTGCCAGGTTCAAGACCATCGTCACACTGTACTGTGGAAGCCGGCTCGCCATCTCCAGCATCAGCTCGGGACGCTTGACCGGATCCGACTTGCCAATCCAGAGCAGATCACGCATCGATCCTGCATCAACAGAGATTCTCCCAGACAGATCGATCGGATTACGGACAATACTGGCTCGACGTCCATAATTACTGGCAAGACTCTCCGCCTGCCGGGTACTCTGGACGATGTGAGCATCGACGGCACTGTTCGCGTAGGCCATCAGGTGATGGGGAGTTCCATAGACATTCCGCCCGCCGGGATCGAGTCGATAGGCCGGGTCATAGTCCATGTCCGATCCGGCCAGCAGGATCACCTTGCGCCCACACTCCCGACTGGAGAAGGCCACCTCGGCCGTTATTTCGTTATTTCCGGGTACAAGGTAGAGATCGGCGTCGACCTTCTCAAAGGGGCGCGGCTCCAACAATCGCCCGAGGATCGGCTGCAGCCAGCGGCGCAGATATGCCACGGGCCAGTAGACGAAGCGGTGGGCGTGAACCCACTCGAGACGCCAGACCATCGCCCGCCATAATCTTCTGGCAAGATACCCCAGCCTGTCTCCACCTTTTCCCTCCTCTTTGCTCAATGCCGGGTCGCGCCGCCCCCGCCAGACGCGGATCGTCACATTGTCGATCACCTCCCCATCCTCCTGACCATGATCGAAGACGAGCAGACTCACCTCGAAATCGGCAAGTCGCGCCAGCCCCCGGGCAATGATCGCAACCCGGACCTCTGATCCTCCAAAACTCCCCCCACATGATGGATTGAAGAGCGGATAGCTGTAGAGACTCACCAGACAGACCCGTTTCTTGCTCATAAGACTGACCAGACTCCTCTATCTGCGGATTAATTTTGACGCTGACACGATTCCAATCTGCTGGCGCCTCGACTCCTCTTTAGAAACCCCATTATCTCCCTTCCCCCCCCCAGTAAACTCACACCCCGCAAATATTTATCTTCTTGATGATCCTCAAGCTGATAGTCTATTATAAAAAAGCCAAGGCTTTGTTGTTCCTGGTGGTGGATTACATCAGGATCGACTTGCGGATCGACCTGACCATTTGCCAGACGGTCGCCTGATGCTCTTCTGAAGATTACCAGACGATCGCCATAGATCCATTGAATACCAACATTAATTGACGCTGGCAATCTGCACATGTTCAGTTCGATCTCCCCGAAAATTGAAAATCCAGATAATGAGAGCAACCCAGGGTAGGGTGTCGACATCTCAAGCGGCGAACAGTTGCGCTGGGGCCTTCCGCTCCTGAGCGGAGATTGACGCGCTGCTGATTTCGACCTAAAACCCTGAGACTTGCTCCGGATTGGGCAAACTCAAGTGACAGTCAAGGAAATCAACAACGCCAAGTCGGATTACGATCTGACGCAAGCCTCTGCGAATGGTGATATGACAGCTTTCGAGCTGCTCTACGAACGTCACCACCGCCGGGTCTACAGTCTCTGCCTGCGGATGGTTGCCAATGCAACTGAGGCAGAAGACCTCTCACAGGAGGTCTTCGTCCAGCTCTTTCGAAAAGTAGGCAGTTTTCGTGGCGAATCGGCATTTACCACCTGGCTGCATCGACTGACCGTCAACCACGTCTTGATGCACTTTCGCAAGAAACGCGTCAAACTTGAAAATACGACTGAGGAGGGAGAGATCGGTGAGATGCAGGATATCATCCAGGCGGTCACCGATCGACCACGATTCATCGACCGCATCGCACTGGACAAGGCGATCGCCGATCTCCCTCCAGGATATCGAACCGTTTTTGTCCTTCACGACGTGGAAGGATTTGAACATGAAGAGGTGGCCGCACTGCTCGGCGTGAGCGTTGGCACCTCCAAATCACAACTACACAAAGCACGCTTGAGACTTCGCGACCTGATTAATAAGGGGAAGCCTCAGAGAGGATCGTAGGTATGGAATGCAAAACCGTCATATTTTCATTGTCAGATTATCTTGACAGCCAGCACGGCCTCGTCGAGGGCATTGAAAAACGGAATATCGAGGATCACCTCGCCAGTTGCCCCAGCTGTCGACACCTTCAACTTGAACTAATGGAGATCAAGACTGCCGCGCGCGAGCTTCCGCTGCGAACTCCACCGCGTGCTTTATGGACCAGGATCGTCAACGAGATCGAGGTCGAGAAGGTGGCGGTGGCGGCCATCGGGACTGTCGAGCCTGATCCACCAGGCCTCTGGAGCTGGCTGACCTCCTTACGCTATACCTTCTCACTGCCGCAAATAGCTGGTGTCGCGGCTCTGGCGATAATTCTGGTCTCGATTACGGTAATCAACTTCCGTGGCAACACCAATGAAATGGACTTCTCACGGTTGCAGAGCGCGTTGATTCGTGAAGAGATGACAAAGAAGGCCGAGATCGACCGGAAGATGGCAGCCATTGAAGAGCGAAAAGCCAGCTGGGATCCTGCCTTCAGGGCCGACTTCGATCGACAACTCAACCGGATCGAGGATTCGATCAAACAATGCCGCAAAAATTTAGAGGCCTCGCCCAATGATCTCAATCAGGTTCAGCGAATGCTCGACCTGTATGAAGAGAAGAGGCAGCTCCTTGAAGATGTTGAACGTTTAAAATGGTAAAGGATAAATTATGTTTGAGTGGATGAAGGTGGGCCTCACCCCGTGGGGTCCGCCATCAATCGCCCCCGTCCGGCTCGACTTTATCGGCTCTGTTTTTGTTTCAACCTTTCTGTTCATTATAATGCTGGCCACTTCAACGGCCGCAGCTGCCCAGCCTTTCACACGCAGTTTTCAGTTAGCACCGGGGGCAGGCCCCGGTGAGGTCGAAGTGATCAACCAGATTGGAACGATCCGGATCATCTCGACCGACACCCGCAGCGATCGTGTCTCGATCATCGCCAGACGTCTCAATGGCGAATCCAGAATAAGTAGTCAGCAGAGCCCATCGGGCAAAGTGATCATCGAAGTTGGCGGCCGAGGGACGGTCGAGATAGAGGTGGTTGTTCCGGCAATGGTCCGACTCGATCTGTTGACCTACAAGGGAAATATCGAGGTCAGCAACCACATCGGTCAGATTCGTGCGCGGATAGTATCCGATGGTGATATATTCTTCACCGGCCTGCGGAGCACCAATGTCGAAGGGCACAGCCACTATGGCAACGTCTATTTCAGTGGCGCACCGGTTGGGCAGGGAGACTACCGGTTGAAGTCCTTTGCTGGCCGGCTCGAATTGAAGTTCCCCTCCAATGCCGATTTCAAGCTCTCGGCGACGACGCACCAGGGCGGTCTGGATCTGGGTGATTTCCCATTGAAGTATGACCGACAGCTGAGTGACATTGTCGAGGCCGTCTCCGGATCAGGTCGATCGAAGGTCTATCTCTGGACAAAAGAAGGACAGATCCGACTCCACCGTCTGCTGTAGACCTCGACACATCCTGTATCAGGAGGTTCCGATGGTCATATCACTGCTCTTGGAGCAGCTCGACAGTCTGTCACAATGGCGGGCTGACAGTGATCCGGCAGAGAGGCCAGTTGCGGCGTCGATGCTTGATCGGTCTCTGGTTGTTGCAGTCCTGCTCTTCGGATTAGGAGTCTGCCATTCGATCGCCGCCGCGCAGATCGCCTATCTGAGTGGCGTGCTGCTCTGGGCGCTGCGGTGGGTATTCTTCAGAAGCCCCCGCAATGTGGGCCGATGGTTGGAACGCCCACTGCTGATTCCCCTGATCTGTTTCATATCTCTGACAATCCTCTCCTCATTCTTTTCAAGTGCACCGGAGATCAGCCTCCTGAAGAGCAAATCTCTCGGCCTCTTTCTGGTCTTCTATCTGGTTCTTCACAACCTGACCCGACGCGGAGCGCTGGTCTTCGCCTGCTGTCTGATCACCTCCAGCCTGATTGGGGTTGGATTCAGCCTGACCGAGAAGCTGCTCGGCCGGGGAATGGTGATCGAGTACATCGATCGGTCAAGCCCCCTGGCGGGAAAAGGTCTGCAGCCAGGAGATGTGATCTGGATGATTGCCAGGCGGAGGGTGAGCAGTCCTGAGGAGATGCGTGAAATTATCTCCCGCTTCAAGGATGGAGAGAGACTGAGTGTCGAGGCCTTACACGCCGGCGATCCGGTACCGGTCGAGCTGACCGTGACTGAGAGTCTGCGCCAATCAGCCACCGCTCTCGGAATCCGTACCGGCGCCCCGACCCGCCGTTTCCGGGTCTCCGGATTCACCCGCCAGTTCATCACCTATGCTGAGCAGATGCAGATTCTCGGGCTTCTGCTGCTGGGGCTGCTGCTGACTGAGGGGCTGGCTGAAAGACGATGGAAGCGAATGGGAGTACTGGCACTGCTTCTCTTTTCGACCGGACTGATTCTTACGGCAACACGAAGTGTCATTGCCTCATTTGTGGCGGCGCTGTTGATTGGAGCCATCAGTTTCGGCAACAGACGAACTCTGCGGCTGGCCATCCCTAGCGCACTGCTGATCATCGTGATCGGGACAATGACTGTCGTCACGTCGAGGCGTGAGCTGATGGCTCGCCTGAGCGATGACAGCGTCTCACGGCGAATCGGGTATATGCGGGCCGGACTTCGAGTCGCAGCTGAGCATCCACTCCTCGGCGTCGGTCTGGACTCACACAAGAGATACTGGCGAGAGTGGGGATTTCCGGGGGACTATGTCACACATACCCATTCGACCCCGGTCCAGGTGGCGATGGATCGTGGAGTCGCCGCCCTTGGTTGCCTGATCTGGATGGTCATCGCCGCCTTGATCTGGCTGCGCCGGGAGATGATGCAAGCCAGGCAGGAGGGGGATATGGCCGGACAAGGATTACTAGCCGGGGCCTCGATTGCCCTTATCGGCTTTTCACTCAGCTCCATCATCAACTACAATTTTGGCGATTCTGAAACAATGATGCTCCTGCTCGCCGTTCTTGGATTGGCCGGAGCGACTCGCAACGGTCCCCAAGGGCTGAGTGTGGATAATGGTAGCAGAGAGCCGTCGTTTGGCAGATATGATCCCTAGCAGATTTCTCCATCTTTTTGTCTGGCCGGTGCTCTTGACGCCACTTCTCCTGATCGGCGCCAGTGGGCAGACCGTCAGTCTGCCTGAGACCGAGGCCATCCGACTCGATACGAATCTGGTGGTCTTTGATGCGCAGGTGATCGATGGCCGGACGGGTGAGTTTGTGAATGGGCTGCGAGCGAGCGACTTCATTCTGCTCGATGACGGAACCCGACAGGAGATATCTCATTTCAGTCAGGATCGACTCAATCTCTCGATGATCCTGCTGCTCGACCTGAGTGGCAGCGTCAGCCCGGTTCTGCAGGAGATCCGTGCCGGTGCCCTCGGAGCATTGAGCCGGCTGAAGCAGACCGACGAGGTCTCACTGATGGTCTTCTCATCGAAGACCGAGCTGATCCAGGACTTTACGCGGGACCGGCGGCAGATTGTCGACCGGATTGGCCAGATCGAGAAGACGGGCGTGATCGGTCAGGGAACGTCGCTCTTCCAGGCAGTCAATGATGCCGCGCTCCAAATGGGTCGTCGGGCGGGAAGTGCGAACCGTCGTGTCATCATCGTCATCACTGACAATGTGGCCTGGGATTACAACTCATCCGGTCTGGGAGAGCAGGAGGTCACGCGACAGATTCTCAGCTCAGGCAGTATGGTGAGTGGGCTGGTGGTCGAGGGGGCACTGACCCGGACCGAGAGGATCTTTCGTCGTGATCGAGATGGTCGAGACATCTACCGGCGAAGAATGACCATCGATCCCTTCATCGACCTGACCGGAGGGGAGATGCTCCGGGCCAATCCTGCCGGAGTGGCCAACCAGCTCGCCCGGCTGGTCGATCACCTTCGCAGCCGATACAGCTTTGGATATACCCCGAAACGCGAGGGGGATACCGGCGGATACCACCAGATCCGGCTGGAACTGACGGAGCAGACCGCACGTCGGTTAGGTGCGGTGACGGTCAGAACGAGACGCGGCTACCGGATCGGGACACCCTGAATCGGCCGGTTCCCTGCCCTACTTTCCCTTCAGCCATGCATCGGCAATGACGACATCGACCTCGACCGGAACCCGCGTCAGAAACTCTCGTGCACCGTCGATCATCGTCCGGGCGACGAGCTGTTCAACCTCCGCCGCGATCGGAGCGGCCACTTCGACCACCAGTTCATCGTGAATGGCGTTGACGATACGGGCATCCATTCCCACAAGTGCCTCATCAAGAAGACGAATCGCCCGTTTGAAGATATCCGAGGCCGTCCCCTGCACGGGTGCATTCTTTCCGACCCGGCGCAGCGCCGCCTGCTGCTGAGGATCCAGCGGGTCGAGTCGGAAGATCCAGAGCCTTCCGGATGAGGTCCGGGCTTTGCCATCATCGACTGCCCGCTGGGCGGCCTCTTCGAGCCAGCGGGCGACTCGCGGATAGGCGGCAAAGTAGCGCTCGATGAGGCTGGTCGCCTCGGCGACGCTCGATTCAAGTCGACTGGCAAGCCCCTCTGCACCCATCCCATAGATCAGGCCATAGTTGAGCCCCTTCGCATATTCGCGCTGCCGCTGCGTAACCTGGTCGAGCGAAAGTCCAAACATATCGGCCGCCGTCTGGCGGTGGAGATCCGCACCGCGATCGAATGCGCCAAGCAGCGCCTCATCGCGTGAGAAATCGGCCAGTATCCGCATCTCGATCTGCGAATAGTCGGCGACGATCAACTGATAACCCGCCGGGGCGCTGAAACACGACCGATACTGCTCACTGTGCGGAATCTGCTGCAGACTTGGTGAACTCGAGGTCATCCGTCCGGTTGGGGTTCCAATCTGTCGATACTCAGGATGGAGCCTCCCGGTCAGCGGATTGAGCATCTCGAGAATATTGTCACCAAAAGTGGAGAGGTTCCGGCTCAGATGGCGATGGCGCAGCAGTGTCCCGACAATCGGATGATCAGGTGCCAGCCGCTGCAATCGCCATTCGCGTGTATCTTCGATCTCGATGCCCAGATGGGCCAGGGCATCGCGAACCTGTGATGGGCTGTCAAGATTGATCGGTTCAGGATCGCCGAAAAGGTTGAACTGACGCGCGGCCCCACTGAGTGCCACCTGTAGTTCCGACTCCACGCCAACCAGCTCCGTGCGCATGACATCGAGCATTCCACGCCAGCGCTCGACGTCAAGATGAACACCGTTCAATTCCAGTCTGATCACCGGTGCGATACAGTCGAATTCGATTCCGGCGACCACCAGCAGATCGGCCTTGTCGAGCCATTCCCACATTACATCGTAGAGCGGGAGAAGGATCGCCCCATCGGTTGCCGCATAGGCGAGCTGGGCCGCGGAGAGAGTGCCAGACCAGTCGCTCCGCTGCTCCTGCTTGTCGAGCGAGCGGTTGAGATACCGGGCGACGACCGGTTCGAGCCCGTGGCGGTCGCTCTCACTCCCGGCACTCAAAAGGAGACTGGCAAGATAGGTATCGAAGATACCATCCAGATTCATCCCGAGGTGGTACAGAAGAAACTTGCCGTCAAACTTGGCATTATGAGCAACCTTGATCGGGCGGGGGGCGGACAGGATCGCCGCGAGGGGCTGCAAATCTTCCCGAGTCAGGTGAAAACAGTCGATGATGATGACCTCTTCGGGCACCGCCAGCTGGAGAAGCCGCAGCCGGCTCTGAAATGGATCGAGCCCGGTCGTCTCGGTATCGACTCCGATAACCGACGCCCGAGCGAGCCGCTCGGCGAGGGCGGGAATCTCCTCCGCACTACTGATCAACCTGAATGGATGTGGCCCCATACCTGCTTACTCCTGAGAGCCTCGACCTGTTCAGTAAGGTGAGCGCCGGCTCAGCCTCTTGTAGATGAAGATGATCACGATGCCGGCGACAAAGCCGCCAACATGTGCCATATAGGCGACTCCACCCGACTCGCCGACCGATCCGAGAGAACCAAATCCGCTTAGAAACTGAAGGATACCCCAGATTCCGATGACCATGATCGCCGGCAGTTCGACAATTCGACCGAACTGAAAGACGCGTACCGCCTGGCGGGGATAGAGGATCAGGTAGGCGCCAAGCACCCCGGCGATTGCTCCCGATGCCCCGAGTGATGGAATAAACGAGCGCGGACCGAAGTAGATGTGAGTCAGACTGGCAAGCAATCCGCAGATCAGATAGAAGATCAGGTAACGGGAGTGGCCAAGCCGATCCTCGACGTTGTCGCCGAATATCCAGAGGTAGAGCATGTTCCCAAGCAGATGGCCCCAGTCGCCGTGCATGAACATGGCTGAGATGAGCGTCAGATAGATTGGCGTCGGACCGGGAGTCAGCTCGAGATATTCACTTCCGATCCTGACCATATCGACGATATCTCGACCACTGGTGATCTCGGCCGGAACGACGCTGTAACCATAGGTGAAGGCAGTGTCGGTCAGTTGCCTGAAGAAGACGAGCAGGTTGATGCCAATCAGCGTGTAGTTGACCATTGGCACAATGCGCCGGTTGCTGTTATCGTCCCCAATCGGAAAGAGCATCAACGACCTCCCCATTTCAGTTTGGTTCGCAGGACCTGAAAATAGTTGCGATTCGAAGGGCTGATGAGACGAAAAGTCTGCTCGCTCCGCTGAATGACGACCCGATCGTGCGCCTGCAGATCGACAACCAGTTGACCATCGATCGTCAGCAGCAGTTTATCCTGGATGCCGTTGAAGACGATATCGACCTGACTGCCACCGGGAACGACGACGGGACGATTCGATAGCATATGCGGACAGATCGGCGTAAGGAGGATTGCCGGTACTCCGGGATGGACGATCGGCCCGCCGGCGGAGAGTGAATATGCCGTGGAGCCGGTCGCTGTGGCCACGATCATCCCGTCAGCCCGAAAGGTAGTGATCATCATCCCGTCCACATAGCAGTCGAATTCAGTGATCCGCGCCGGAGCGCCATTGACCGCCGCCTCATTGAGGGCCGTTTGCGAAAGAATCTCCCGGCCATCACGATGAAGTGTAACATCGATCATCATGCGGTGATCGATCGTGAATCGGTTGGCAAGAATCGCATCGAGCGTGGGGAAGAGTTCTCGAAGTGTAAACTCAGTCAGATATCCGAGCCAGCCAAAGTTGATTCCAAGGACAGGAATCTGATGTGGACCGATGAGCCGGGTTGCCCCGAGCATCGTGCCATCACCACCCAGGACGATCAGTAGGTCGACTGTCTCTGTGAGCTGCCCATCCTCCTCACGAAATGCGGCACAGCCTACCTGAGCGGCCACTGGCGGAGCCGCCTGCAGTTCAAGTCCGCGCTCCCGGCACCAGACCAGCAGGTCATCGACAACCGTCAGGGCCTCCGGTTTCTGCGGCCCGACGATCACCCCGATTCTCTTCAGAATTAGCGAAGACATAGAACCTCTCCCAACCCGATGACCATCACGACACGCTCCGGACCCTTCCTTTCCACCTCAACCAATCTCGCGCAGGACAATGGAAAGATGGCCGAGCCCTGTCTCAACATCAGGGGTTCTCACTGCAAAACCAAGCCGGAAATGGTTTGGCGCCTCAAAGAATCGCCCCGGAACGATCGAGGTCTCAAAGGTCCGCAGTCGGTCGTGGAGCGGACCGCTGTCGGGATGGTTTCTCAATCTTGGAAAAACGGTCATTGAACGATCCGGCAGATAGCATTCGAGCTGCTGGCGGTGTTCATTGATAAAATCCCGAATCAGACGCTGGTTCGGCTCCATGATGGCACGTGTCCGGGCTTCGAGTAATGGCAGATGGTGAAAGGCTGCCAGCGCCAGACGGTCACTCGGCATCGATCCGACTGCTCCGAAAATATCATTGAGACGACGCATCCGCTCAGCCAGCTCGGGGGCACAGAGGATCCAGCCACAGCGCAGTCCGCTCAACCCATAGCTCTTGGTCAGGCTGCTGGTCGCTACAAAATGGGGTCCAAGATGGACGGCACTCGGTGGGGCATCCTCAAAGAGGATATCACGATAGACCTCATCGACCATGACCCACGCCCCGACCCGCGCTGCCAGCTCACCAATCCTCACCAGAATATCTGGCCGGATGGCTGCCCCGCTTGGATTATGCGGACTGGTCAGCACGATCAGCTTCGTCCTTGAATTGAGCTGCGCCTCGATCTCATCGGGGTCGATCTGATATCCATTCGCCAGCCGGCGATGGAACCGCCGAATGCTGGCTCCGG
>CAIOZW010000068.1 GCA_903862855.1 uncultured Acidobacteriota bacterium | reverse complement strand
AGACAGCCGCCCGACGGAGGACTCGATGACCAGGGTAGAGTTTGTCAATAAGGTGCTGGCACTCTATTTGACGGCTGACGGGACTTCGGGTCGCGTCAGCCGATCTGATCGTCTCTTGGCCGGGTCTCTGTATGATCAGGGAATCACGGTGGATCAGCTCGAGATGGCCTTTACGCTGACTGCGGCGCGGAGGCGTTTCAGAGATCCAGAATACCCAGCTCTTTCTCCAATCAGGTCGCTTCATTATTTCGTGCCTGTTTTGGAGGAAGTAAAGTCAACATCGATACCTGATGAGTACGTGAGATACCTGCGTTATAAACTGTCTCGGCTTGGAGGGTGAAGTTGATAAAACCAGAGGGGGGGGACAGGGTCCGGCGGTGTTCAGATTTACTCAGTTTTACATGATCACTGACACTTCCTTGTACCCCCGATTTCCCGCCTTTCCCCTTCCTCTATGCACCAACCCCTGATCTCCATCTTTCTCGAATCTCTTCCTCAGCCTCTTCATTTGCCAGTAGCTGACCCCTGTCATGTCCGCTGCCTCTTTCAGTGTCATCTCTCCTCTGCTCACCCTTTCCAACACCTTCGCGCGTTCTCTCTCTTTTACGCTCATCGTCAAATGCCCCATTTTCTGGCCCTCCTCCTTTGGGTAGGACCACTTTAGCAGGGGACATTTCTATCTTGGGGACAAGGTGACATTTCTATCTTGTTATGACAAAAACTGGTTGGTCGTATTGACAAGGATTCAGCTTTGGACTAGATTACGATTCGTTGGTGAAAATTTGGTGTATCGCGTGGCGATTTAAGCGACTTGCTCCACGTAAAAAACTGCTAAAGAGTTCCGGCCTCTTGAATATACCCGCATAGCAGTTATCGGCAAGTTCGTCACACTCCCACGCTTAATCTCTAATCAAACGGGAGAAAAGCGCATGGCTGACGAGCATAATCAGAACTATCATTTCAATACACTCGCCGTACACGGTGGGCAGGTTGTCGATCCGACAACCAGTTCCCGGGCCGTTCCAATCTATCAGACCACATCATACAACTTCACGGATGCCGATCATGCGGCACGTCTCTTCGGATTGCAGGAGTTCGGCAACATCTACACCCGAATAATGAATCCGACGACAGATGTGCTCGAAAAGCGCGTCGCGGCGCTTGAAGGCGGCGTGGCCGCGCTGGCCCTCGCCTCCGGGCAGGCAGCGGAGACCCTCGCGATCACGACCATCGCCAATGCTGGTGACGAGATCGTCTCGACAACTTCGCTCTATGGCGGTACCTACAACCTCTTCCACTATACGCTGCCAAAGCTTGGCATCACGGTAAAATTTGTCGACGCTGAAGATGAAGCGGGCCTGCGCGCCGCGATCAACGACAAGACACGGGCCGTCTACACCGAGACGGTCGGCAATCCAAAGCTCGACATTGTCGACATCGAAAAGCTGGCGCAGATTGCCCACGAAAATGGCCTGCCTTTGATCATCGACAACACGACCCCTTCACCGGCGCTCTGCCGTCCAATCGATCACGGCGCAGATATCGTCATCCAGTCACTGACCAAGTTCATTGCCGGGCACGGGACGTCGATTGGTGGCGCGATCATCGATGCCGGGCGATTTGACTGGAAGGCTTCGGGGCGCTTTTCTGATTTCACGACGCCCGATCCCTCCTACCACGGACTGGTCCACGCCGACGCCTTCGGACCGCTGGCCTTCATCCTCAAGGCTCGCGTTCAGGGTCTGCGCGACACCGGCGCCTGCCTCTCACCGTTCAATTCATTCCTCATCCTGCAGGGGGCGGAGACGCTCCATCTGCGGATGGAGCGCCACTCACAGAACGCGCTGGCGGTGGCGAGGGCACTTGAGAACAACCCGCTGGTCGAGTCGGTCAACTATCCCGGCCTCGAATCGAGCCACTACAACTCGCGGGCCAAAAAGTACCTGCCAAACGGTGCCGGGGCGCTGGTCACTTTTAACATCAAGGGAGGTCTGGCCGCCGGCAAGAAGTTCATCAACTCGGTCAAGCTCTTCAGTTTGCTGGCGAATATTGGTGATGCCAAATCACTGGTCATCCATCCGGCGTCGACGACCCATTCGCAGTTGACAGAGGAGGAGCAGGCCTCAACCGGCGTGACCCCGGGTCTGATCCGGCTCTCGGTGGGGATCGAGGACATCCGGGATATCCTCGCCGACCTTGAGCAGGCGATTAATGCGTCCCAGCAGTAACGTCACCGTACTGTCCACCTTTAGCTGGCAGGTGGAGATTCCGCCTGCCAGCCCGGAGTTTCAAGCATGCCGACCACCATCATCGCTCCAACCGTTGAAGCCGACTTCACCTTCGCCGAAGCCGAGCCCTTTGAGCTCATCAACGGCGAAACCATCGGCCCGGTCAGGCTCCACTACGCCATCTATGGCAATCTGAACGAGAGCCGAGACAACGCCATCCTTGTCTGCCACGCCCTATCGGGCTCGGCGCGCGCCGGTGACTGGTGGCCACAGCTCTTTGGGGTCGACGGAGTCTTCGATCTGAACCGTGACTGCGTCATCTGCGT
>CAIOZW010000067.1 GCA_903862855.1 uncultured Acidobacteriota bacterium | reverse complement strand
GCAACCGAGACAACCTCCGAGACGTTACCAATCTTCATCGAAGCATCGATACGGGAGACGTTGTTGGCGGTAATCGCGACGTTGACCGTCGAGAAGGTCGAGAATCCTTCCTTGGTCACCTTGATGTCATAGGTGCCGGGAAGAATGTTCTTGATGGAGTAGAGGCCTTCGGCGTCGGTAACTGCCTCGCGCGTCTGACCAGTACCCTTGTCGGTAATGGTCACGGTCGCGCCGGCAACGACAGCTCCGGCCTGGTCGGTCACGTTACCGACCAGCGATCCGTAAAGCACCTGGGCGCCCGCGAAGTTTGCTGAGATCAGGGCCGTCATGATGATGGCCAGCGCTGAACTCAGAAACCTGACGGTACGGCCAGGATTTTTGCCAGGGTGGTGCATTTGTCTTTCTCCTTAAACGATGTTGAACCCGACCGGTTGGCACTCAGGAAAGGATTCAAGAGCGATAACCGGGGGAATTGACTTCCAGAAGACCAGTCCTGTTGCAGGATAGGAGTTCCAGACTCGCTGAATGATAAGAAACGGGCTTTGACTATTGTCCATAGTCATTCGTGAACCCTGCGAACTCAAGCAAGTCAAGGTCGGAGGGCAGTATGGTCTTCAGTGTCTTCATCCTTATGTGCCAGTATGTCTGATGTGCCAGTATGTCTGCATCGAAAACAGACTCAGGCGTGTCAACCCAGTATTAAACCCATTCGATCGTATATAATCACCGATCAATATTGGGGTTCATATAGATCAGGTCATAATACAAGCCAGATACAAGCCAGCCATTGATACTCCGAGTTTAATCACAAACAGTCCTCACGTCAAACACTTTATCGCCCCCTCGAAATCCTATCTAAAATTAATGAAATCAACGATTCGGTTAGGACGTCGTCGATCAATTTCTGATTGATCAGGGTCGAACCACCAATGGTGCCAGAGCAGTTGACGCGACCTGACTTGACTGACAGCCGGGATAGGTTAGAACGTCCAGATCAGCGTCCAGAAGAGAGTCGACGATAGTATTCGTCGACCAGCCGACGATACCTTTCGGGTGGAGTTCCCTCGTCGAGCAGGCGGATCTGGTTCCGGCCAAGACGGGCCTGGAGACGGCTTGCCAGCTCTATTTCGATGCTGTGCAGCGGATCAATGACCTGCTCCTTGAGTAGTTTGGAGGTCATGGAATCATTCTGAGCAAGACGCTGATCGACCTGGCGAAGGGACTGGATGGCCTGGTCAAGATTGCGAGATAGATCCTGATCACGACGGAGACCACGGCGCAGCTCTTCAGCATCCCGGAGAGCCTGGCGGAGTTCAGAACCGGCCTGTCGCGACTCAGAGTCGGGAGCGCCGCCGGACATTCCACGGATCGGACCGCCGGAGGAGTTGCTCTGTGCATTCTGACTGCCTGGCATTGAACGGAACCGATTGATGCCCCCGTTCTGGGATCCGGATCCAGTTGGGCCGGATGGGGTCTGCCCGTTGCTCCCCCCCTGGCCACCAGGCTGATCTCCACGACCCTGTTGGCCCTGTTGGCCCTGTTGGCCCTGTTGGCCCTGTTGGCCCTGTTGGCCCTGTTGGCCCTGCTGGCCCTGCTGGCCCTGCTGACCCTGCTGGCCCTGCTGACCCTGCTGGTTTTGTCGTCCCTGCTGGCCGGGGCGGTTCTCGAGGCGGCGGCGGATGGCTTCGATATTGTCCGCGAGTTGCCTGGTACGATCGAGCGACTGTTCGGTCTCATCACCTCGAGCCGGTTGCTGCGCCGACTTTTCAGCCTCCTGAAGCTGTTGCGCCAGATTTTTGAGGCTCTGCTGAATGGCCTGATCACCATTGCGGGCGGCCTCGAGGGCATTCATCTCGGTAAGCTGGCGTGAGGCACGGAGACGATCGACGACACGATTCTGGCGAAGGTCGGTCAGGGCCTCCCGCAACTTTCCTGCCGTTGCCTGCTGCTCCTGACCGAGTGACCTCGCGGTCTGATCGATATCACGTTCAAGGTTGTTCACCTCCTCGGCGAGGGACTCCTTCTTTTCAGCCAGTCTCTGCCGTGACTCGGCAGCCGCCGGATCACCACTGCGAGAGCGCCGAGCTGTCTGTTCCATCTCGCGTCCAATCTCTTCCTGGCGGGCGGAGGCCTCACCCGCCCGCTGGCGCAGCTCCTGAACAGACTGGCCGTTGAGGGATCGCTGCATCCGATCGAGTCGCCGCTGTGCATCCTCGAGTTGCTGCATGGCGCGAAGGTTGCGGGAGAGTGCCTCGTCATCCTTGTTGTTTCGAGCCGCATTTCCGGCCCGCTCCATCTCGTCTGCCGCCTGGTTGAGACGGTTACTGAGATCGTTGAGCTGCTGATCACGGCGTTGTCGCGAGAGTCTTTCCAGT
>CAIOZW010000066.1 GCA_903862855.1 uncultured Acidobacteriota bacterium | reverse complement strand
CGCGCACGGTCTTCGTTTCATGATCTTCTTTGCCTTGACGGCTCCGGTCATTGCCCTGCTCCTGCTGGCCGGACCGACTCCGGTGACGCAGGGTGAGTCGCCAGCCCCCCCCCTGCCAATCTGGCAGGTGGCGCCACAGAGTCCAGAGGTTCCAGAGGCGGAGCGGCTGGCCGAACTCCGCCGGCGGCGTGAGGCAACGCTCAGGAAGATGTCACCAGAGAGCGTCATGGTGCTCTTCAGTGCCGAGCCACGAATCTATACCAACGATGTCGATTACCATTACCGGCAGGAGAACAACCTCTACTATCTGACCGGCATTCGCCAGAATGGGGCCGTGCTGGTACTCATCCCCGGGGCAAAGCGGACGCGCGAGATCCTCTTCATGCCTCCACGGGATCCGCGTTACGAGACGTGGAACGGGCGAATGCTCAGTCTTGACGAGGCACGGGCGCAGAGTGGTATCTCCGAGGTCTGGGATGCCGGACAACTGACCGGCCTGCTCGCCTGGTTGATGCCTTCGGGGGCACCAGCCTTTGCCGCACGCAGCCCACTTCAGACTCCGGACGAGAAGAGAGCCGCTGCCTGGCAGGACGATTTCTCGACACTTCGGCAGGCGGCCCAGGTTGACCAGGCTCAGCTCTACCTGCTCACCCCGTCCGGGCGTGACCTGCGTGAATACCGCCAGGAGCATGAACTGGCGGGGCGGCTCGCCACAAACGCTCCGAAGCTCAGGGTACTCTCCGGTCATCCAATCTTTGCCGAACTGCGCCTCGTCAAATCACCCCTCGAACAGCGCCTCCTGCAACACGCGGTCGACATCACCAGTGAGGCCTTTCACCGCGTCTTCGCCATGGCCCGGCCCGGACTCTATGAGTATGAGGTCCAGGCCGAGTTCGAGTACACCTTCCGCCGCCGCAATGCCGACAACTGGGGCTACCCCTGTATTGTTGGCGCCGGTGCGAATGCGACGACACTCCATTACATCACCAGCCAGGATCGGCTGGCCGATGAGAGCCTGATTCTCATGGACTGCGCGGCCGAATATGACCACTACACGGCCGACATTACCCGGACAATCCCGATCAACGGCAGGTTTACTCCGGCCCAGGCAGAGATCTACCGGATCGTCTACGATGCCCAGATGGCCTCGATCAAGCGGATCCGTCCGGGTAATCTGGTCGGGTCGGTCATGGATCCGCGGACGGCGACCAACTCTGTTCAGGGCGTCACGGCCGAGATCGTCAAGGAAGGTCTCTACCGGCTTGGCCTGATCACCTCCAAGGATAACAACGAATTCAGAACCTGGTACATGCACGGTTCGAGCCACTGGATCGGGATGAATGTCCATGACGTCGGGGGCTACCGGACTCCGCTCGCCCCCGGGATGGTCCTCACTGTCGAACCAGGCATCTACATTCGCCCCGACGCGCTCGATGTCCTGCCAAAGACCCCCGAGAACGAGCGATTCATCGCGGCGGTTCGACCGGCCTTCGAGAAGTACAAGGGAATCGGTGTGCGTATCGAGGACGATATTCTGGTCACTGAGGGTGAGCCGAAGATCATGTCGTCACGTATCCCCTCCCGTCTTGAAGAGGTTGAGGCAACGATCGCCCGACTCAACCAGGAGCTACGGCGCAACGGCTGGCCAACCGCCACGGCTCGCGTGCGCTGAAGGCGGCAGAGGCCTGACGATGGGGATCGAACTACATACACCTCCAGAGAGGCTGGCGATAGTCAGCCTTCCGACTCGATGTTTCCGGGAGATTCTTTCAACCCTCGGTGAGGTCGATGGGTTGGTTCAACTGACCCGCGATGACGCCGAGGTGACGCTCATCCTCCCCGAAGACGGTTGGGCCGCGCGCGTCACACTCTTTCCAGAGGCGCGACTCGTCGGTGGCCGAAGGCTCATCCAGTTCAACCTCACCCTCGACTTTGCGCTCGTCGGTTTTCTGGCCGAGGTGACTCGACTGCTGGCCGCCGCCGGTATCAGCATCTTTGCCATCTCAACCTGGCGAACCGACGGGATTCTTGTCCCCGTCGAGTCTTTCGATCAGGCCGTCAGGGTTCTCAGCACTGCGCCGAGTCTGCCCCGGATTGCCGGAATGGAGTAAGAGATTGAAATCAGAAGAGAAGAGCGGAATGCAGACCCGGGCCATTCATACGGCCGGGGAGATCGACCGGTCAACCTCGATCAGTCCACCGATCTACCAGACGACCACTTTCAGTGCGGCCTCGGCCGAGGAGTTTGCCGAGATCGCCGTGGCAACCCGACCGGCGGAGTTCTATACGCGCTATGGCAATCCCAACCACCAGATGGTCGAAGCGACCCTTGCCGCGCTCGAAGGCGGTGAGGCAGCCCTTGTCACCAGCTCCGGCATGGCCGCGATCTTCGCCGTCATGCTCGGAACACTCTCACAAGGGGATCATATTCTTGCCCAGCGCAACCACTATGCCGGGGCGATGACGCTCCTTCGTGACTACCTCCAGCGCTGGGGAATTACCGTCACCCTTGTCGACCAGACCGATTCAGGCGCCTTTGCCGAGGCAATCAGGCCTGACACGCGCATGATCTATGTCGAGACTCCGGTCAATCCGCTCATGCAGATCACCGATCTGCGGGCGATTGTCGCTCTGGCTCGTCAGAATGGCATCCTCACCGTCTGTGACAACACCTTTGCGACGCCGATCAATCAACGCCCTCTCGAACTCGGAATCGACGCCGTCATTCACAGCGCTACCAAGTATATTGGCGGTCATCACGATGCGACGGCCGGTGCCATCGTCGCCGGGCGGGAACTGATCGAACGGATCTGGCGCTTTACCCTCGTCGCCGGTTCGACGCTCAGCCCCTTTGACAGTTGGCTGCTCCTTCGCGGTCTCCGCACTCTTGGGCTCCGTGTCGAGCGGCACAACCGTAACGCGTTCGCGCTGGCCTCTTTCCTTGAGACCCATCCGCTGGTTTCACGTGTCTACTATCCCGGACTCCCCTCCCACCCGCAACACGAACTGGCCAGGAGCCAGATGGACGGGTCGACCGGGATGCTCAGTGTCGAGTTGAAGGGGGGCTACAGCGCTGCCGACGGGCTCATCTCCGGACTCCGGCTCGCTACCCGCGCCGCCAGCCTTGGCGGCTTTGAGACGCTGGTCGTTCATCCTGCCTCGATGTGGAGCCTTCAGCTCTCGGCCGAGACCCGTCAGTCGACCGGCATCAACGATGGTCTTGTCCGCATCTCCGTCGGTCTCGAGGATGAGGCCGATCTTCTGGCCGATTTTGCTCAATCTCTCGATGCGCTACCCTGATGTCTTCACTATCTCTCTACCCATCCCGGCCCATCGGCCTGAGCACCATCTCAGCCATCGACAATCCGGCCAAAAAAATAAGGAGAGACCGGTTTGATCTCTCCCCTCAAGGCTAGCTTTGCTGGGATGAAAACTTGGAAGACAATGGCCCGGGACGGATCCCGAACCACTTCACGTGACTGCAAAACAAGTGCCACGAGCTGACAAAGTCGGGCAGAATATCCCATCTCATTGATAGGTCTATGTTTATCCCTGCTCTCGTCCCGGTCACTCCTGACCCTGACCGACCTTTTTCATCCATTATTTTGTAAAGAAACTTCAATTTTTCGGAAAAACTGCCCGCCCCAGATCCACACTCAACCTGCTCGACCGTCGACTCTGTTTGCCGACCTACTTTCGAATCGGCTACCATTGTCAACCACATGGCTGGCAGGTACCGGCCTGACACTTCGGTTGGTCGCAGCGTTGATCGCAAAGGAT
>CAIOZW010000065.1 GCA_903862855.1 uncultured Acidobacteriota bacterium | reverse complement strand
GTTCTTTCAGGTTCATACCAATACCGAGACCGGGCTGAAAGGTACAGGTCTGGGACTGGCGATTGTCAAACATATCGTCGAGCTTCACCGTGGTGATGTGGGCTGTGAAAGCGAGATGGGCCACGGCAGCCGGTTCTACTTCAGCCTGCCGATGGCGGAGCGCAAATCGAACGGGACTCAAGGCCAGTCAGTTGTCAATCAGCCGGAGGCTTCGTGACCCGGTCAAGCAGGTTGCAGCTCTCACGCGCCATGACTCTTCTCTGGGCGATCAGCCGGTGATCACCCTCCCGGCTCAAATAGAGTTCAAGCCTTCTCTCCTCGGCGCGTTCGATAAAATCGAGGCTGAGCTGATACGGAATGGTCTCATCCTGCATACCGTGAAAGATCACTGCGGGCAGTGCAAAGCGTCTCCGCAATTCATCATAAGAATAGTCTGAGGCATCGGTCAGGAGCTGACTCCCAAGCTCCATGTCTAGATACTCTGTGCGAAGTCGATGTCGTCCCGTCTCGACCCAGGCAGCCCGCGCAGTCTCGTCAAGAGTGAGCCAATCGAAGAAGCGAAGTGCCGGTGCGATGAGGGCGCAGGCATCGACCAGCCTGGCGAGTTCCGGATGGGCGATGGTCAGCCACGCTGCCGTCCAGCCACCCATACTCGAACCGACGAGAAGCAGTGGCCCGCCGGCCCGCTGGCGGGCTTCACCAACGATTGCCGCAAGATCCTCAAGCAGTCGTGGCCCGCTCAAGTCGACCATCTTCCCGTCAGATCGACCGTGTCCACGAAAATCGGCGGCGACGAGTGCCCAGCCGCGCTGGGCGCACTCTGCCTCAAAGGCGCCGATCTTCTGCCCGGTCCGGTCGGATCCGAGACCGTGGGCAAAGACGACCACCGGAGTCTCACCCTGACCTGGAGTGAAGTGGCAGTCACCACGAACCATTTCGCCATCAGCCATGACCAGCTCGAACTCTTCACAATGACGCATCGACCTACCTCCGAGAGTCACCATCCATTCATTCAGTCGATCCGGCAGAGCAGCTGCGCGAGGCGGCGGATCTGACCGGCGTGCTTGTGAGCATGCTCGGCGTAGATGCGCAGCCAGCCCTCGATCGTGTACCGTCCGTGCTCACTGTGGACACCCTCCCGCTGCCAGTCCTCTTCGGTCATGGATTCGAGCAGCTGGACGGTCACCGCTCGCGCCCACCGAAAGGCCTCGAGCGCGGGAACAACGGGTCGTCCATTGTAATCAAGCCGTTTCGCAAAGAGATCCGGATCGTATCCCTGGATTGCCGGGTGATCCTCCACGAGCAGGCGGCGCAGCCTGACTGCACTGGTCATCTCACTATCGGCAAGATGATGAACGATCTCGGCGACGCTCCACTTCCCCGGCAGTGGATGGTCCGTCCACTGTGCCGCCGGAATGATCTCCATCGCCGCGGCGACCTCATCAGCTCCGGCAGCATAATCGGCAATCAAACGTGCTCTCTCTTCACTGGTCATGCTCATTTCGCTCCTTCTATTTTTTGATAAGCGGTCACCGAGGCGGGGAGAGGAAGTCCCTCCGCCAATTGTGGATCGGGAATCGGTGAGCCCGGTGCGACTGTCAACGGTAAGACACCAGCCCAGATGGGCAGCTTCATGTCCTCATCATCATCGATCGGTGGCCCGGTCCGGATCTTTGCCGAGACCTCCTCGATCGGCAGACGCAGGACCGTTGTGGCTTTCAACTCCTGATCATCGGGTCTCCGCACCTCAGCCCATCGACCGGGAACGATCTGCTCGGTGATCACCTCGAGGGCATGCATCTTCTCTGCCGGCTCTTCGACCAGACTGGCCGTCCCAAGCATGACCACCGAACGATAGTTGAGTGAATGGTGAAACGCCGAGCGGGCCAGAACCAGCCCATCGAGCAGCGTCACTGTCACCGCAACCGGAATGCCGGTCGAGAGCTCGCGCAGCATGCGGCTCGCGGCTGCACCGTGAATGAAGAGCGTGTCTCCATCTCGTCCATAGCTGGTCGGAATGACGAACGGTTGTCCCTCAACCACAAAGCCGACGTGGCAGAGAAATGTGGCATCAAGAATTGCGTGGACTGTCGGCCGGTCGAATGCCCCACGCTGCGGCCGCCGTTTCAAGGTTGTCCGGGTCGTCTGCTGATATGAATCCATAATGATCCAGGTCCCTCTCTATTATGATTGCTACTCCCAATTTGGCCAGTCAATAAACTTTTGCCGGTACGACGTCGAATAACTTCTGCGTACAGCAGTTAATTTGATACTGTATTGTCAGTTGGCATTCAATACCACTTCCAGAGTAGACTTTTTTATGCGACATTGAAATAACAGGAATCGTCATGGCCAAATATCGACATCATATCTTCATCTGCACCAACCAGCGACCCGCCGGCAACCCGCGCGGGAGCTGTGATTCATCCGGTATAGGTGCGCTACAGGTCACCTTCAAAAAGGAGCTCGCAGCGCGTGGATTGCCGGCCGAGCTCCGCGCCAACAAATCGGGGTGTCTCGACCAGTGTGAGCATGGCCCGGTGGTCGTCATCTACCCCGAAGCCATCTGGTACGGCGGAGTAAGCCCGGAGGATATCCCGGAGATTATCGATAACCACATCATCGCCGGCCATCCGGTCGAACGATTGATGCTCAAGGACGAGTGTATCAACACTGGCCGTTGTCCGCACCGCGACAACGGCTGAGTGACCCACTTTGGAGGAACGGCGTGATATGCCTCCCAGACTGGTCTCCATCGGTGGCGGCACCGGACTCTCGACCCTGCTCGAAGGGCTTCGTCCACTCGTCAATCGCCCGGATCCTCTCTTCGATCTGACCGCCATCGTCACGGTCACCGACGATGGTCGCAGCTCCGGCCGGCTGCGACGCGAGTTTGCTGTCCCCCCACCGGGGGATCTGCGTAACTGCCTCGTCTCTCTCGCACCGGATCAGGAAGGGCTGGCGACCATCTTTCGTCATCGCTTTCCTGGTGCCGGCCCGCTGGGTGGCCACTCACTTGGGAATCTGCTGCTGCTGGGATTGATGCAGATCGAAGGTGACCTGCTGGCAGCGGTTGAGTCCGCCCGGCGCTTGCTGGGAATCCGGGCAGAGGTTCTGCCAGCAACGCTCGCTCCCGTCGATCTGGTCGCGCTGATCAATGGTGAAGAGATTCGGGGTCAGGTCGCCATCAAATCACGTCAGGGTTCGATCGAGAGACTGAGACTGACACCGCCCGATGCTCCAGCCCTCCCCGCCGCCCTCGAGGCCATTGCCCGGGCCGATCTGATCACGCTGGGGCCGGGGTCGCTCTTTACGAGTATCATTGCCAACCTGGTCGTGCCGGGAATTGCCCGGGCCGTTGCCGACTCCCCGGCCCGGAAGGTCTTCATCTGCAATGCCATGACCGAATACGACGAGACCGATCGATTGACGGCTGAGGATCATCTCCGGACACTGCTTGGCTACGCTCCCGGGCTCTTGATCGATCACGCCCTCTTCAACTCGACTCCCATCTCGACCGAGATGCGTGAACGATACGCCGTCGAACGGGCCACCGCCCTCTCCCCACCAGCAGCTGTTCCGGCCGATCTCGCCGGAACTATCTTCCACTCTCTTCCTCTGGCCTCGGAGGCAAGATTTGTCCGTCACGACCCACAAAGGCTCTGTCAGGCCATCGTTGAGCTGGCCGGGGAGATGGGGATTAGTCATTCATCGAATGATACGTTATGATCTTCGTCTGATTCGAACCAATTATCGGAAGGTATACGACTGTGGCAAAGAATCCTGTCAATGTCCTGATTCTCGCGGCCGGACTTGGAACAAGAATGAAGAGCGACCAGGCCAAGGTCCTTCACAAACTTGGCAGTCGCCCACTGATTGCCCACGTCCTGCGCACCGCAGCGCGTCTTGACCCGGATCGTATCCTGGTCGTCGTCGGCCACCAGAGCGAGCAGGTCATGGCTGCGGCCCGGGCGGCGCTCGACGAAGAGATGGGCTCACGATTGCGCTTCATCCACCAGGCTGAACAGCGCGGAACCGGACACGCCGTCAAGTGTGCGGCTGATGAGCTGCGGGCCACCTCTGGGGACCTGCTCGTCTTCTATGGCGATACTCCGATCGTGCGCAGTGAGACGCTCAGCCGGCTCGTCGATCAACACAGCAGCAGCGGCAATGCGGCGACGCTCATTACCATCCGTCTCGATAATCCACCCGCCTATGGTCGGATCATCCGGGATCAGAGTGGCCGCTTTCTGAAGATCGTCGAGCAGCGCGACTGCACGCCTGAACAGGCGGCGATCACCGAGATCAACCCCGGATTCTACTGCTTCAACATTGCGGCTCTCCTCCCGGCTCTCGACCAGCTCTCACCACAGAATGCGCAGGGCGAGTACTACCTGACCGATGTGCCCGAGCACATGCTTACGGCCGGACTGCCTGTCGGCACGCTTCTCCACGACGATCCGCATGAGCTGGAGGGAATAAACAACCGCACTGAGCTTGCTGCCATGTGGAGACGACTCCGCCACGAGACTCTGCAGCAGCTCATGCTTGACGGCGTAACCATCATCGACCCGGAATCGACCTACATTGATGACGGAGTCGAGATCGGACGCGATACCATCATTCATCCGCAGGTGATCATCGAAGGAGAGTCTCGCCTTGGAAGCCACTGTGAGATCCATTCCTGGTCACACCTGATCAATGTCGAGATTGGTGACCACTGCCACATTCTGAATGGGTCTGTAATTACGAACAGCCGGCTGGCCGGTCACAATTCGGTCGGGCCGTTTGCCCATCTGCGGATGAACGCTGAACTGATGGAAGAGGCAATCGTCGGCAATTTTGTCGAGGTGAAGAAATCGTCGATTGGTAGAAAGACGAAGGCGATGCATCTGAGCTATCTGGGTGATGCAACGGTTGGGGAGAGGGTCAATATCGGCGCGGCAACCGTTACCTGCAATTATGACGGGAAGCAGAAACATCCGACCATCATCGAGGATGATGTGAAGATCGGTTCGGATACCATGCTGGTCGCTCCGGTGAGAGTTGGCAAAGGTGCGATGACCGGTGCCGGCTCAGTCGTCATTGAAGATATCCCACCCGATTCCCTGGCGGTCGGCGTTCCCGCAAAAGTAAAAAAGCGAACTGTTGGATAGGACTTGTGGGACCGGTGGGACTTGTGGGACCGGTGGGACCTGTGGGACTTGTGGGACTTGTGGGACTTGTGGGACCGGTGGGACCGGTGGGACCTGTGGGACCTGTGGGACCTGTGGGACTTGTGGGACTTGTGGGACCTGTGGGACCTGTGGGACCTGTGGGACTTGTGGGACTTGTGGGACCGGTGGGACCTGTGGGACCAATTGGTCCTGCGAGTCCCACAGGTCCTATTATTCCTACTGCTCTTTCACCTTGTAATCGGCCGGGACGACAAACAGCGTCGCATCGGGTTCAGCACGATTCAAATTCAAGACCCGGTAGAGATTCTCACCGAAGCGCGGATCGAGGTGGCGGGTCAAGACCACCATCTGCAACTCACTTGAGTACCAGCGCTCATTGACGATCTCGATCGGTCGATCATTACCAACCTCACCGGCCGGAATCGTCGTCACCGTCCGCGTCCCTTCAGCCTCGATCCCTTCGATCACCTGCTTCCCAAGGTTCTCGGTTCGCACATTCTTCGCCTCACCCCCGATGAAGGTGAATTGTCTGACGTTGGCTCCATTGCCACCTTCAGTGGCCGTGCCGGTGCTTATCCCCTCGACGCGTCGGGTGAAGACCCGCGTTCCGCCATTGCCGCTCTCGACATTGGCGATCACGTTGACCTCCTTGACAACTGCCTTCCCGGCAATCTTTTCAGATGACTTATCGACCCAGCTTGTCGTCAGCATGTTATCGATCGCTGCCATTTTGCTGGCGGTCCGGGTCTGTGGATTGAGGATCAAGGTGGTTCCGGCAATGGGATCGATGATCTGGATCGTCTTCCCCATATCGGGTAGACCGGGCATCATGCCAACCATCATGGGCGAGAACTCCCGCCGCGTGCGCCCATCATTGTCACGATAGATCTGCGATTCGGACTTGCGCTGAATGCGATTTCCATCCGGGAGGGTCTGTGTAAACTCGGTCACCGCGTCAGCACTGTAAGGAAGACCCTTGACGACCTTCCCATCAAAAGGCATGGCCTCGGTCGCAATGGTCAAAGCTCCCGGCAGTCCGGGCCCCTGCATCAGCGCCCCTCCGGTAACAACCCGCTGATTGACTCCACCCGGTGCCGGAACGAGCAGATCGAACGTCTCCCCCTGGGCGGTGCTGACCGTCCGCTCACCCTTCTTTTCAACAATGATAAGGGTCTCCCTGTTTCCAGAGCCAGCCTCACGAATGATGATCTCCTTCTTCTCCTGGGCCGATGCGCCGGTCAGCGCCATCCCGGAAAAGAGGATGATCGCCACACTCTTCATCCAATATCTTTGATTGATCATTGTGTTATCTCCTTTATTAAGAAAGTACTATGTTATTAAAGCGGATGGCCGGTGCTGCTTCCAGTCAGTCCCGGCTCGAACTCTTTCCAACGATCGTGGCGACGACACGTCGTGCCCCACCTTGATTGCGGTGTTCACACAGGTAGATTCCCTGCCAGGTTCCCAGTTTCAGCCCACCACGACCGATCGGTATCGTCAGTGAGTTACCAAGAATGGTCGACTTGATGTGGGCGGGCATGTCATCAGGCCCCTCGAGCGTATGCTCGAAGTAAGGTGCATTCTCCGGAACTGTGTGATTGAAGTAGCGCTCCAGATCGCCACGCACGTCGGGGTCGGCATTCTCGTTGATCGAGAGCGAAGCCGAAGTATGCTGAATGAAGAGATGAAGCAGGCCAACCTCGAATTGCCCAATCTCCGGGAGATGGTCAATAATCTCACGTGTAACAAGATGAAAGCCGCGGCGACGTGCCGCAAGACTGAAATCTTTCTGGATCCATTCAGCATTGCTGATCATATGGGGCATTATGAGCGAAAGATCAGGACAAAGGCAATTCTCAGCACGGCGTGAATTGGGAAGTACCGGCTTCAAAGTGACACGGCTTGGCATTGGCGATGTCGCCGACCGCCAGATCCCCCTCGAGACCTGTGCCGCGACGGTACGGCGTGCACTCGACGCCGGACTCAACCTGATCGACACCGCACCGATGTACGAAGACGGCTACTCAGAGGAGATCGTTGGTGCAGCGATCCGTTCCTGGAGCGGCCAGCGGGAAGAGCTCTTCGTCATCGACAAGATCGATGATCTGGAGGCACTCGTCGCTCCCCAGATCGCGGACTCCCTGAGCCGCCTGCAGCTTGACCGAACGGATGCCTTCGTCTTCCACGCCCTCAACTCT
>CAIOZW010000064.1 GCA_903862855.1 uncultured Acidobacteriota bacterium | reverse complement strand
CGTCAGGAAGAAGAAGGTCGCCACGACAAAGATTATCTCAAGATAGAGTAGTGTCATAGTGCTGATCGATTCTCCAGAATCGCCTCTGGTAACTCTTCGGTTTGACCACGCATCGAATGAGGATCGATGTGTATCTGCCTGAACCCGTGGCCTCGAGCCCCCCGGATTCAGGTATCGTCAAAACTACCCAAACGCCGTTAAGCTAGAACGCCGCCTCAAAGAGCTGCGGTTGCAGTTTGAAGCCGAACTGCTCAAGCCGATCCGAGAACCGGGGACGAATCCCTGTCGGACGGAACTGGCCCTGAACCTCCCCGCGCACCCCGACTCCGGTCCGAACAAACTTGAAGATCTCCTGCATCGTGATGATCTCCCCTTCCATCCCAATCACCTCGGAGACGCTCATCACCTTACGGGTTCCATCGCTGAGACGTGATACCTGGATGATCAGATGAATCGCCGAGCAGATCTGCTGCCGCATCGCCTTGTCGGAGATGCGCAGATTGGCCATGGCGATCATTGTCTCGAGACGGGCCAGCGCATCGCGTGGTGTATTGGCGTGAATGGTTGTCATACCTCCGTCGTGACCGGTGTTCATGGCCTGGAGCATGTCGATCGCCTCTTCGCCGCGAACCTCACCAACGATGATCCGGTCCGGACGCATACGGAGCGCGTTCTTGAGCAGCGAACGTTGGGCGATCTCGCCCCGCCCTTCGATGTTCGGCGGACGCGTCTCGAGCCGCACGACGTGTGGCTGCTGCAGCAGCAGTTCGGCCGAGTCTTCGATCGTCACCAGTCGCTCATTATGTGGGATGAAGCCAGAGAGCGAGTTGAGCATGGTCGTCTTTCCGGCGCCGGTTCCTCCGGAGATGAGGACGTTCAGGCGGGATTTGACACATGCTTCAAGAACCTGAACAAGTTGCGGGGTGAGCGCCTTCAGATCGATCAGATCCTTGATCGTCAGTGGATCGGATCCGAAACGACGGATCGAGAGAACCGGACCATCGATCGAGAGCGGTGGAATGATCGCATTGACGCGCGAACCATCCTGAAGTCTGGCATCGACCATTGGTGAGGACTCGTCGACACGGCGACCGACACGCGAGACGATCCGGTCGATGATCTGCAGCAGGTGGGAGTCATCGCGAAAGGCAATATCGACCTTTTCCAGACGCCCCCGCCGCTCGATGTAGACGCTCCGCGCCCCGTTGACCAGAATATCGGAGATCGTCTTGTCGGCGAGGAGGGGTTCGAGCGGTCCAAGCCCGAAGATCTCGTTGAGAACATCGGTGGTGATCGAATCACGCTCCGACCCGTTGATCGCAAGGTTCTCCTCGTCGAGCAGCGTTGCCAGAACCTTCCGGACCTCTTCGCGGGCGACATCCGGTTCGAGCTTGCTCAGCTTTTCAAGATCGATCCGGTTGATCAACTTACGGTGGATCCGCGCCTTGATCTCATTGAGGGTACTGTTATCCGGCGGCCGTCGCACCTGGCCACCATCGCCCCGCAATTTTTCTAACCTGTCTTGGAGTATATTATCAGCCATCGTCAATTACCTGAGGGAGCCTTAGTTAATGCTTCGCTACCAAACAGATGGAAGCACCTGCTTCCATCTCCCAATCTATCATCTGACGCCATCCGCTAGGGTGCTTTGAACATATTGGTCAACATCCCGGTCAATCCTTTGGGGGGCTTGGGTGGGTCGGGTATTGGAGTCGGCTTGTGAAGAACCTTCTCCTCACTCTGCCCGGTCAGTTTCTGGACGATTATCCCAAAGTCGTTGATGATCTTCGATGGTGTCTTCGAGAGAACGAGCGGCTCACCGACATTGATCGAGGCGATCG
>CAIOZW010000063.1 GCA_903862855.1 uncultured Acidobacteriota bacterium | reverse complement strand
TCAGCGTCGAGCCGGCTCCGCTGATCGCGACGCCAAGCAGGCCCGGATACTGTGAAGTCTGGTCATTGAGGGCCAGCACCTCGCTCAGGCCTGGGGCGAGCGGGGCGCGGTAAGGCTGGTGAAGCCGGTCACGCAATGCCTCGTTGATCAGTGAATACTCTCTTTCAGCAATTGCCGCCTGGAGAAGCGCCCCGCGCTGCAGATTGAAGATGGCGTCAGGACGGGTCACCATGCGTGGCAGGACTGAACGCATCTTCGCCGTCTCCATCTCGAGATCGGGAATGCAGACGACCACGCCGATCTCGGCGGGCCATTCACGACGAACGGTCAGGAGCGATCGCCGCTCGCTTCCCGAGGCGTCAACGTAGTCCTTGACCACCGCCACGACCAGTCCTCCGAGCGTGCTCGGGGCGAGATTGTCTCCGTGCCCCTCGAAATGGAGCGCATAATCGAAGAACTCCTGCTGGCTCAGTTTGTCACCTGTGAGAATCTCATAGGTCGAGAGACCGGCGATGATGGCTGAACTGCTGCTGCCGAGTCCGCGCGAGAGTGGAATCTGGCTGTCGATTCGCAAACGTGCCCCGGGCAGTTCCAGTCCTCGCTGCCCGGCGGCGAAGAGCGCGGCGCGAATGATCAGGTTCGAATCGTCAAGTGGAACCTTCTCCGCCCCCTCACCACTCGGGATGATCTCGAATGGCTTGCCGGTCGGCTCGATCTCGATCCGCAGGTAGAGGGAGAGGGCCAGCCCACAAGTGTCAAAGCTCGCGCCCAGATTCGATGTCGATGCTGGAACGATTATTTCAGTTTTTGCCATGGCGCTCGAAGCTTTCCGGGGCGATCCAATGAATTATGTCGGGTCTATTAATATTTTCAGTTTCTATGGTAACACCAGCACTGCGGAGAGTCGTCCCGGCAGTCTGGCCTGACTCAGGCGCCCAGGTATCGCGCATAGAGCGAACGGGCGACCAGCGGATCATCGGTTCCCCTGATGAGACACCGGGCATCTGGAAAGATTGTCAGCTCGATCTCGCCAGCCCGGAATTTCAACAAATATGCATTGTAACTCACTTCGCCAACATTTCGGAGTTGAACCGCAAGTTCAGAGAGGTCAAGCGCAATATTGACCGAATTATTGGACGGGCTGATCTGAATAGCGTCACGTCCGCAGAGGGAGGTGACCATCTGCCCGGATTGCTGATTCAGGAAATCGTACTGTTCCAGTTCACAGGCCGGGCAGGCTGAATCGTTGGCCATCTTCTCGCGGTTCAATCGCAGCCGCGTCAAGCGGTTCTCCCAGAGATCGAACTGCAGCAGTGACTGGTGAAGCTGCTCGAACTGTCCCATCAGGATCTTCAGCGCCTCGACCACCTGCCAGGAAGCTATCGTCGCAATGATCGGCAGAATGACTCCGGCGGTATCACAGGTTGGTGTTGTTCCGGGAGCGGGAATCTCCGGAAAGATGCATCGCAGACAGGGCGTCTCGCGTGGACGGATGGTCATCTGCAGTCCGTGGGCCCCGACTGCTGCACCATAGATCCAGGGCATCCCCGCCTTGAGTGCGGCATCATTGATCAGATATCTTGTTTCGAAATTGTCAGTTCCATCAAGGATCAGATCCGATCCGTTGATCAACTGCTCGATGTTGGTATAGTTGACATCACGGACGTGGTGTTCGACTTCGATCGCCGAGTTGATACGCTGGATCCGCCTCGCGGCGGCCACCGCCTTGGGGAGCCGCTCGAGTGCATCCTGTTCTTCGAACATGACCTGCCGGTGGAGATTAGACTCTTCGACAAAATCACGATCGACCAGGCGCAGTCTTCCGACACCGGCCCGGGCGAGCATCTCCGCCTGCATCGCCCCAAGTGCACCACAACCAATCATGGTCACTGAACTTTTGGCCAGCGCCATCTGGCCATCACGACCGATGCCTGAGAAGAGCAGCTGTCTCGAATATCGATCAAAATTCATGGGGTTATGGACTGATCCTTTGCCCGGAGGGTTTGCCAAGAGAGTGGGGAGGGAGAATCCGCTCCCCCCCCACTCATCGGACTCCTCACGATCCTATCTCGTTGTCCGCACAAGTATCTCTGTTCCAGCTTCGAGCTTGATCTTTTTGCTTCCCTGGATGAGAACCGATCCGGCACCAGCCGCTCCACCGACCGCTGCGCCGATGGCGGCTCCCTTCCCGCCTCCGGCAATTGCTCCGATGATCGCTCCGATCGCTGCTCCGCCAGCGGTGCGAACGGCGGTCGTCTTGCCCTGACTGCCACTCTTTACCGTTCCTTCATCATCGACATTTTTGGCTGAACTCTCATCGCCGATCATGACCACCTGGGCGGCAAAAGGTCGTGTCTGTCCGGATCTGAACCGGAGCAGGTCAAAGGTCAGGGTAAGTTCCGTCGTTCCGGTTACCTTGCCCGAGGACTTGACCCGGTCGATGTGGCCCTCAACGATCGCCCCCGCAAAACTGGCCGGGGTGAGCACGGTTGCTGTGAAAAGATCATTGACCTTGGCCTCTTTGGTATCGATCGTTGTCTCGAGTCGGATCTTCATCTCGGTTCCGCGTGGCAGCACCTGACTGGCTGAGGTTCGCTGTCTCGACCTGCCGCCTGTACCCTGAGCACTAACGGTCAGCTCAGCCATCCCCAACCCTGGGCCCAACATCAGGATGGTGGCGAGAATGGCGGCACAAGAAGAGTGTAATCCATTTTTCTTCATTGAGTTGAAGTTACTGATCTGCTGTTTGGTCATTTTCTGTTTCATCTTCCCTCCTGGACTGAAGTTTCTCATCCGATGTCGTAAGTATACAACGGGCAGAGATCGATTGGGCGATTTATCGAGACAAGCTCCCTTATTCATCGCGTTATGGGATTCTGCTGCTAAATGTGGGATGTCGCACCGGAGTGTGACCGGGTGGAGAAGGGGAAGCGGGGATGGTCTGTCAGAAAAGGAGAAAGGCTCAGGGCGCCTCACACACACCTGAGCCTTTATTGCGAATCTTACACAAACAAGATCGAGATCATCCGCCTGGCACTCCCGCGACCGGTTTGAGTCACCTGCCTGAACTGTTTCAGTCGTCAGTCTGTCGGAACGACTGAAGCTGTCTGAGACGTCAGCGACATCATATAAGAAGTCTTACACGTCTAAGACGTTCTACACGTCTTGGACGTCGGGGTTCCTGATCATTGCCTTGATCAACGGAAAATCTGTTCTTTCTGGTGTCCAACAGAGACTCACACGTTCTGACCAGGTAAAAAGTTCCCAAATGTTTCGAGGAAAAAAATATCTGGTTCGTAAAACGGAGTTGGCGGGTCAGGGCCGGGTAATTTATTGTCAATCTCAAGTATGTTAAAGATAGCTGAGGTGAACAGGTAGCCGGGAAGTGAGATATTTAGTTAAAAGTTGACCAGCGACAGGGAGGAGCGTAAGCCGGATGGAACAGCAAAAGGATCATGGATTGAAGGGGGAGACATATCCCGATTCGGTCCGGAAGTTGAGTGAAAACTGGCGTCAGCTTCGCCCGGAAGATCGAGAGAGCCTCGAGGGAAGGGCGAATAACTCAAAGATTTCAAGATACTACCTGCCGATCGGACTCGGAATTGGAGTACTGGTAGTCGCATTTCTGGTCGTCATTGGGGGGCTCGCGTTTCTGATCTGGAACGGTGGGCGGTGAGATTGGTTCAACAAAGGAGAAAAGATGAATCAGGTCAGACTTGGATTGGAGCTCTTTCTCGAAGAAGAGGCGAAGAGGCTGGAGGGGGTGCGGGTTGGTCTGATCTGCAATCCCTCGAGTGTCGATCATGAGTATCGTCACGCGGCCGATCTCTTTTTTCGTCATGCGGGGATAAATTTGACTGCACTTTTCGGTCCGCAGCATGGAATCAGGGGTGAGACGCAGGACAATATGATCGAGTGGGAAGGGTTTCGAGATCCACGAACCGGTGTCATGGCCTGGTCGCTTTATGGAGAATGGCGGCAGCCGACGCCGGAGATGCTGGAGGAGGTCGATCTGCTGGTCTTCGATGTGCAGGATGTCGGGACACGAGTCTATACGTTCATCTATACAATGGCCCTCGCCATGGCCGCGGCGAAGCGTGATGGCAAGCGGATGGTCGTGCTCGACCGCCCCAATCCGATCACCGGTCTGGGCATCGAGGGTGACCTGCTGCGACCTGGAACGGAGTCGTTTGTTGGAATGTATCCGATCCCGATGCGGCATGGAATGACGGCCGGTGAACTGGCGCTGATGTTCAATCAGCAGTTCGGGATAGGGTGTGACCTGCAGGTGATTCCGATGGAAGGATACCGGCGCG
>CAIOZW010000062.1 GCA_903862855.1 uncultured Acidobacteriota bacterium | reverse complement strand
GTCGCGCATGGCGATCATGACCTTGCGCTCGACGATCGCGATCGATTGCAGCTCGGCTTCGAGCTGGTGGCGCTGCTCGATCAACTCGCGGCTTGCCCCGCGCGGTCCCTGCGCGGTCGCGCTGAAGAGGCTGCAGATCGGGGCGGCCAGCATAAGGGTAAAGAGTAGGGAGAGAATCAGGCGGTTCTTCATGCGGGTATTCCTGGCTCCGCCAGCGGGCGGGAAAGTGTTGGAAGACTGGCGGAGCTACTCCGCCGGGATCAAAAGTGCGCTGTGGGTGGATAGATAACTGGACTACTCGGCCTTTGACTGATCAACGATCAGTGCCTGCTCGAGCAGGCGGGCGACGGCATTGACCACGCCGATCGTTCGCGCATACTCCATGCGGACCGGCCCGACGACTCCAAGACTGCCGATGATCCGGTCACCGTTACCATAAAATGAGGTGATCAGCGTGCACCCGTGCAGGCTGGGTAAGGTGTTCTCAGCACCAATGCGGATCATGACCGACTGTGTGCGGGTCGTATCGAGGCACTCGTTCAGAATCCTGATCAGCCGGCTCTTCTCCTCGAAGACGCGGAGCAGTTCACGCATCTGATCGAGGTTGGCGAAGTCACTCTGGCTGACAATGTTCGAGGCTCCATCGATGAATATCTCCGGATCACTCTCACCATTCTCGGCGAGACCGCGATTGCAGAGCATGGCCGCATTCTGGAGAAGCCGGTCATACTCGGCCTTCTCTTCGGTCAGACGCTTCACCAGCTCGTTTCTGATATCGGCCAGACTCATTCCGGTGAAGTGGGCGTTGACGTAGTTGGCCGTATGATTCAGTTCGTCCTGTGAAAGATTGTCGTCGATGCGAACCAGCCGATCCTGGACGATCCCGGATCGCGTCACGGTGATCACCAGAATCCGCCCATCCGCGACGCGGACAAAGTCGATGTGCTTGATCACGTCCGTTGAGATGTTCGGTGAGATGACGATTCCGACGTGGTTCGAGATCCGCGAGAGGAGCTGTGATGCCCGTGACATGAGATGATCCGCACTCGGCCAGGGCTGATCATGGATCAGCATCTTGATCTCGCTCTCCTCAGAGGCCGCAAGTGGTTCACGGTCGATCATGTGATCGACAAAGAAACGGTAGCCCTTGTCACTCGGAACCCTGCCGGCCGAGGTGTGCGGAGATTCGAGAAATCCTGAATCCTCCAGATCGGATATGATGTTGCGTACCGTTGCCGCCGAGAGTCCCTCGCTGCTCAACTTGGAGATGGTCCGTGAGCCGACCGGCTCGCCCGTGGTGATATGGGTCCTGATCAGCAAGGCAAGCATCTCCCGACTCCGCTGGTCAAGCGATTCGGTGATATCTGCTGCCTTGTTCATCTTCGTCCCCATCGCCGCTCTCCTCTGTTGACTCAAATCGCTTGATCATCGACAGGATCGGTACCTCTGACTGAAACAACTGACCAAAAACAAAAGCCATACGTCTCCATCAGGACTATCTATTCCGGAAATTATCACCCGGTTTCAAATACTGTCAAGATAAGCCACTTTCTCTTCTGATTCCACGTTTGACAAGGTCGGATGTTTGAACATATTAATACCGCCATGACCGGATCCAAATCACCGCAGATAACGACTCCACCCTCGTCTGGAAACAGATTAATCAAGATCGTCTGGAGAATGCTCGAGTTTGGCTGGGTCTACAGGCTCTTCCGGGCCTTTGCTGCAGATGATTCTTTCACCAACCATCTGATTGAGGACTGGTACCGGGTCGAGCCGTCGACGAGAGTTCTCGATCTCGGCTGTGGAACTGGCGATACACTGCAACTCCTTCCCACCTTTGCCAGCTATGAGGGGCACGATATCAATCCGGACTACATCCGACTCTGCCGGGAACGGTTTGGTGAGCGGGGTAACTTTATCCAGACCGATCTCTCAAGCGATCAGTTTGGCGCCGCGGGTCAGTTCGATCTGGCGCTTCTTGTCGGTGTGCTCCACCATCTCGATGACGAAGCCTGTCTCCATCTACTGCGGAATGCCCGGCGGGCTCTCCGTCCGGGAGGGCGGCTGGTTACGCTCGATGGTGTCTTCCACTCCGGTCAACGCCCCCTCTCCCGATTTGTAGTCTCCCTCGACCGGGGCCGTCACGTGCGGCGCGAGGAGAACTACCTCGCTCTCGTCGGCCAGATCTTCCCAAAGATTCGTCACGAGGTCTGTGAGGGAAGGATTCGCATCCCTTACTCTCATATCCTGATCGAAGCTGTCTGTGATGATGCGCCGGCGATTTGATGGCTCTTATTTCTCAGAACAGTGGATTCCCGGTAGTTTAGTCTGATTGTCGATGGCGTCCTCCTTATCCGCGCGGATTGCTGACTTACCAGCTCAAGGTGGCGGATGATCATACACTGCGGTCAGTGGTAGATTGACTCCACAGGGTCTGTCTCGGAGCCGGGGTACTTTTAGAGCTGGTCCGCGAACCGCCGCTCCTTCGCGCCTTCGTGTCTTCGCGTGAGGCCTCCAGGAAGCCACCGGTCAGAGAGATCTCACGAAGCCACTATGTTGGCTGGAAGGTAAATGCGATTGCCCTCTCTTTTTCATTGACATTGATCTCACCAGGCCCGGCTTTTCTTGCAAGGGGAGGGTGTTTGTACTAATATTCTCAATCTTATAGGGATGGATGCTCACCGCCTGCCCAACCAGGTTCCGTGAGTAACACTATTGATGACCTTTTCGCAGAAAGATCGATTCTTTGGATTGCCTGGCTCCCTTGATCGTCGGGTCTCCAATTCGATGAGATCGCAGCGAATCAAACGATTCGTTTCCTGTGGGTCAGTGGTTGCTATCTTGTTGAAATAATGGAAGGTAGAGATGAAAGAGTACCTCTCGATACTGATCGTCTTCATCTTTGTTCTGGGCTTTGCCGTCACCCAGATCGTTCTCTCGCATCTGGTCGGACGTCGTCGTGACACGCGCGAGAAGCTGATGCCCTACGAGTGCGGTATGGATCCGGTTGGATCCGCCCACCAGCGATTCTCGGTCAAGTTCTATCTGGTCGCGATGCTCTTCATTCTCTTCGATATCGAGGCGATCTTCCTCGTACCCTGGGCGGTCGTCTTCAGAGGCCTCATCGAGCGCCTGTCACGTTCCTTCGTCTTCTTCGAGATGATGATCTTCATCGCCGTCCTCTTCGTCGGCTACGTCTACGTCTGGAAGAAGGGGCTCTTCGAGTGGAATCGGAGTTAGTCGGCAAGGGCGAACTCTAACATAATCATTCAATCATTAATCATTCAGTGATCGTCAATTTGGGGAAAAGCAATGGGTCTTGAGACAAAGATTGGTGAAGTTCTACCTGATGTACTGACGACGCGACTCGATTCGCTCGTCAACTGGGCGCGCAAGTCATCGATCTGGCCGGCGACCTTCGGGTTGGCCTGCTGTGCGATCGAGATGATGGCCATGACCGACGCGCGGAATGACGTCGCCCGCTTTGGGGCGGAGGTCTTCCGGGCGAGTCCGCGCCAGGCAGACGTGATGATTGTTGCCGGGCGTGTCTCGATCAAGATGGCGCCGGTTCTGCGAAGAATCTACGACCAGATGCCCGAGCCGAAGTGGGTGATCTCGATGGGTGTCTGTGCCTCCGCGGGAGGTGTCTTCAACAACTACGCGATCGTCCAGGGTGTGGACAAGGTCGTGCCGGTCGACGTCTTCGTTCCCGGCTGCCCACCTCGTCCCGAGGGACTGATCTGGGCGATCATGAAGCTCCAAGAGAAGATCGAGCGCGAGAAGGTCTTCACCGAAGAGAGCGCCGCCTGATAAGCATCCAAGTCAACCAAGTCAATCGGGGCATCAGCTCCGGGAGATAATCAAACATACTGGTCAGACTGATCAATTATGGCAGACGAGACAGAAATCAAAAGCAGCACTCCACGTTACGCTGATGCCTCGCTGGTTCAGGCGCGTTTTGCCGGAAACATCGAGGAGATCACGGAAGCTCTTGGTGAGGTGACCGTAGTCGCGAAGCGCGAGGGGCTGGTCGAACTGATGACCTTCCTCCGCGACGAGCCCAGCCTGCGTTTCAACTATCTGAGCGATATTGGCGGCCTCGACCTTGGCGAATTTGCCACACCACGCTTCGCGGTGGCCTACCAGCTCTACTCCATTGAGCACAATCATCGGTTGCGGGTGAAGGTCTTTGTCGAAGAGGACGACGCCGTGCTGCCGACGATGTGGGGCGTCTGGAAGACCTCGAACTGGCTGGAGCGGGAGATCTTCGATATGTTCGGAGTCTCCTTCGATGGTCACCCCGATCTGCGGCGCATTCTGATGCCGGCAGATTATGAAGGCCATCCATTGCGCAAGGACTTCCCAATCAAGGGCTACTAAAGAGATACGACGAGGGGGCAGGCAGGAGATTATGCAAGCGAAAGAAATTGTAGTACCGACATCCGCCATCTCGATGTTGCGTAAGCCGGATCCGCTCTCCGACACGCAGATGACGGTCTCGATGGGGCCTCAGCATCCATCGACCCATGGAGTTTTGCGGCTCGAGCTGGTTCTTGATGGCGAGACGGTCATCAGGGCAATACCTGATATCGGCTACCTCCACACCGGCATCGAAAAGACGATGGAGAAGGAGAAGTGGCAGCAGGTGGTTACCGTGACCTGCCGGATGGACTATCTCAACTCATCGGGTAACGACCTGGGCTATGTCCTGGCAGTCGAAAAGCTGATGGGGGTTGAGGTTCCCAAGCGGGTGCAGGATATACGGGTCCTGCTGACCGAGCTCAATCGCATCACCTCCCATCTGGTCTGGTTCGGGACGCATGCGATGGACATTGGGGCGATGACGGCCTTCTTCTACGCCTTTACGCAGCGCGAGAAGGGGCTCGACCTCTTCGAGTGCGTCTCGGGGGCGCGTTTGCACCAGAGCTACTTCGTGGTTGGCGGAGTCAGGTGGGATCTGCCGCCAAACTTCCTCGATCTGATGACCGAGTTTCTTGATGGTTTTCCGGCCTTTCTCGATGAGTGCAAGCGGCTGGTAACGGGCAACAAGATCTTTCAGCGCCGTACCAAAGGGGTTGGAGTGATCACGAAGGAGGCCGCGATCGACTGGGCCCTCTCCGGTCCGACGGTTCGCGGCAGCGGTGTCAACTGGGATATCCGCAAGTCCGAGCCCTACTCTGGATACGACACCTACGACTTCAATGTTCCGGTCTACAGTGATGGAGATGTCTGGTCGCGCTATCTTGTCCGGATGGATGAGATGGAGGAGAGCTGGAAGATCTGCAAGCAGGCAGTCGAACGTCTCCGTGAGCCGGGACCATTTATGTCTGATCATCCGAAGCTGAAGCTCCCGGAGCGCGATCTGATGAAGCAGCACATCGACGTCATGATCCATCACTTCCTGCTCGCGTCGGAAGGGTTCACGGTGCCGGTCGGTGAGGTCTATCAGTCGATCGAATCGGCCCGTGGCGAGATCGGTTTCTACGTCGTCAGTGATGGTGGCGAGCGTCCCTACCGCGTCCGTGTGCGCGCTCCATCCTACGTCAACCTTTCAGCATTGCCCGCCATGGTCGAGGGCTCATTGATTGCCGACGTGGTCGCGGTCATTGGCAGCATCGACATCGTGCTTGGAGATGTGGACAGATAGCAGGGGGACCGGGTCAATAATTATGTTCAGTCAAGCCAACGAAACAAAACTTAACGAGATCATCACTCATTATCCGGTGAAACGGTCAGCCGTGCTGCCGGCACTCTACATTGCGCAGGAAGAGCACGGCTACGTGACGGATGACGATGTCAGGTACATTGCCGAGCGGCTCGACATGCGCGTCAACGAGGTCGAGGAGGTCGTCACCTTCTACACGATGTACTCCCGGCAGCCGATTGGTAAATACAAACTCCAGGTCTGCCGGACGCTCTCCTGCATGCTGCTTGGAGCAGAGCAGATCACCGAGCACCTCGAACACAAACTGGGAATCGGGGTCGGAGAGACGACAACCGATGGCCGCTTCACCCTCCAGGAGGTCGAGTGTCTTGGATACTGTGATCTGGCCCCCTGCCTGCAGGTCAATTTCGACTATCACGAGAAGGTGACGACGGGTTCGGTCGACGACATCATCAATAAGCTATCCTGACCTTCATCATCATAGGAAGAATACTTATGACACAGGTT
>CAIOZW010000061.1 GCA_903862855.1 uncultured Acidobacteriota bacterium | reverse complement strand
TCTCCCTTCTTTTACTACAGCTCTAACTGTATTCAACATCTCTTATCCCCCTACTCTTGAGACCAGCTCATCATCGACCGTAATCGTCCGGCGAATCCGTTTAATGCCGAGTCGGCAAGACGCCCCTCTTACCTCAGAGTGGCTCTCGCCGGATCAGGCCGGAGCGAACGGTATGACCGGTAAATATAACCAGTGGGCCTGATTTCGGATAAATGGCCAAACGAGCTGACCGAACATAATGATTATCGGCCATACGGACTCTGTTTCAAATAGCCGGGTCGGAAAATGTCAGTGACCAGACAAACCCGGCTATACATAAATAGTGCGGGCCTATCCTGAGACAGGGGTAATGAGATTGGCTGTGATCTCTGGAGTTGAGTTTGGAATGACCGGAATCCGTCACCGTCGCGGAGCTGGTCGTCATCAACGCCTGGAGGGTGAAGCCGGACACAGATTATGTCACGCCAATTTAGAAATGTCCCCGGACACAGATTATTGACAGCCACAGACCAAGACGGTAGATTGGGGCTGCCTATCAGCGTCGTGTCGCCAAATCCAGGAGCAACACGATGACCACACTATTCAACTTTGGCCGAGCAATCGGCCACGATTTTAAGCGAGAGCAGACTTCCGAAGACCTCCGCCTCGAAGTCGCCAACGTCAAACTCGCCGGTACAGGTGGCTTTCTCTCCATCGTCAAATATCTCTGCTTCGCCATTCTTGGCAGCCTGAACTTCCATCTCTTTTACTCCCATCTTCCCGGAATCTGGGGAGTCGGTCTTGGCGCAGTCGCGATCCTCTTTGAGTGCTGTGCCATCTATTTCTGGAATTCCCAGAACCGGAGCGCCGGCAGTCACCAGCGGGCACTCCAGGCCTTTGCCGTCATCTTTACTGTCGCGTCTTTTGTCCACGGCAGCGCCGCACTCTACCAATTGGCCGGCGTCGGTCCTTCGCTGCACCTACCGCTTGAGATCTACTCGAAATTTCTGGCCTTCCCGCTTCTCTTTGGGCTGATGGTCCTTGCCGTGTGCGTCCTGCACTACGTCCACTGGCAGACGCGGATATCCGAAGCACAGGCCGAGACCCAGCTCCGAGCTGCACGAAGCCGGGCCGAGCTGATCACCGAAGCAGTCGATCTTGAGAACAAGGCACAGATAGAGACTGAGCGGCTCCACTTTCTGGAGAAGAAACTCGTCCTGGAGGAGCAGTACGTATCGGTGATCGAGAAGTTCGTGGCCATCAAGTCCCGGGGACAACGTGCACTCGATCGGATCGAAGATCCCGATGTCCGTCGCGAAATCAACGCCGCTCTTGGCCGCACCACGACCGAGCTGCCGGCACCTCGCCGGATCGCACCATTGCCAAGCTCCATTCCAGCCGCGGTGGGTGACAATGACCCAAAATAGCAGCGCCTTCCAGGCCGATCATTGGAGGGGAGGCGCAATCACCACTGATCAATTGCAATTCACCACTCAACGGTGCAGCAGGAGCAAAGGCAACGATTGCTTCATCCGTGCCGCCAGTAGCTCGGGTCAGAAGTGCCACTGGTGGCACACAACAGTTAAGCCTAAGAAGAGCAACGATTTCCGGGAAGGGTAGGTCTCGTCTCGTGTCGCCCTCTACGATGCCTGGACACGAGTGGAAATTTGGTGGCACAGGTTGGTCATTATTCAGCCGGACCGCCACGATTTCACCCAATGGCAAGCGATCTTCCGTCCGGAAATATCTCAGGTGGTACACGCAGGCCGCCATTGAAAGGATCTATGCGCAACAATCATAAAGTCGCCCTCGCCATTCCAACCCTGGAAGCGCTGTGCAATCTGCCGCCGGAGGTCCTGTGGCTGGAGATTGCCGAGTTGGCCGAACACAGCGTGCCATCAGTGGCACAGTCAGCGGAAGCGCTTCTTGCCGATCGCTCCGTGCCACCATCACCCGAGACTGTCCACGCTCTCTGGCTCTCCCACGAGGAGCAGACCACGGTTGGTAGCGAAGCGAGGGAGTCAGCCTGTGCTTGAGAAAATCGAGATTGGCCTTGGTAATACCGGAAGGGTGAGAAAACGATTGTGAAGAGACAGCGATCAAAGGGCAGTATCAAGAATCGGAAGGCCGTCATCTTCAAAGCGGCTCCAAGTCGGCGGCGAGGAGCCGGCCTTCATCTCTCATCTTCAGGTGGCAACAAATATCTTGACCGGCTGCTGCTGCAGATCCGCGTCGCCGGCATTCCGGCGCCCGAGCGTGAGGTTCTTTTTCATCCAAAGAGGAGATGGCGCTTTGA
>CAIOZW010000060.1 GCA_903862855.1 uncultured Acidobacteriota bacterium | reverse complement strand
GAGAGAAAATTCTTCTTTCCGGTGACCGGCTCGCTGATTTCCGGCAATGATGTATACCGGTTGGCAGTTCTCTGCATGAACCTGCTGTTGTCCTGTGCCACGCCGGTCATACTGACAGACGACCAGACCAGACATAGAACGTGCACCGTAAATATACCGACCAATACCTTTTTCATAACGATCATTCCCAAGCAATCAGCTCCAGCAATCAGCTCCAGCAACGAGCCCAAACTGTAAGGATGATAATCCTCCATCCTGCACCATCTCGACTCACTCCATCATTCAACCAAGGCCACTTAGGGCACTAAGGCCACTAAGGATTATCCAATGAGGAGATTTGTCTAAATAAGTAAGTTGTCAAAGTATGTAAAAATTACACCGGATTGGCAGAAAAGTCACGCGATTCCGAACAAAGAAAAAAGGTTGCCTGAGCAGTCAGGAAAGATTTAATGATGGTCAATTCAAGTGGTGAGAGATATACTTGGAAAAAAAGGGGCAGATTGTAAACGTCCCGGTTCCCTCAAGCATAGGCAGGGAAGATAATGAATCAAATAGCGAAAGAATAGCTTTGGTGAAATGGCGATAGAATAATCATGAAGATTGCGATATTGGGGACGCGGGGGATCCCGGGGAACTACGGGGGATTCGAGACTTTTGCCGAACAGCTTGGGACCAGACTGGCAAGGCGTGGACATGAGGTGACGGTCTATTGTCGACGCCACTATTCGACAGGAGATGCCAGAGTCTACAAGGGAGTCAGGCTGGTCATCCTGCCAACGATCAGACACAAATACTTCGATACCGTAGTTCATACTCTCTTCTCCGTTATCCACGCTCTTTTTTTCCAGACGGGGCGCTTCGATGTCATTCTCATCTGCAATGCTGCAAACAGCATCTTCTCATTCATTCCACGCCTTTTCGGAATCCCGACGCTGGTCAATGTCGATGGGCTGGAGCGGAAACGTAAGAAGTGGAACTGGATTGGACGAACCTATTATCTCCTCTCCGAGTGGCTCTCGACATTTCTTCCAACGGCAATCGTGACCGACGCGCAGGTGATTCGCGACTACTATGCGACCCGCTACCGGAAAGAGTCGTCGATGATTGCATATGGGGCTGAGGTGGACCGGCAGGCCGATCCGGAGAGGTTGTCGCAGTACGGATTGGTCTCAAATCAGTATGTTCTCTATGTCAGTCGGCTTGAACCGGAGAACAATGCCCATCTGGTCATCGATGCTTACCGGGACGTCAAAACGGACTGGCCGCTGGTCATCGTTGGCGGTGCTCCCTACGCTGAAGATTACATCGCACGGTTGAAGAGTACATCGGATCGGCGAGTTCGTTTTCTTGGGTTTGTCTTTGGTGAGGACTATCGTGTGCTGCAGCAGAATGCCTATTGTTACGTCCACGCGACAGAGGTTGGAGGAACCCATCCGGCGCTGATCGAGGCGATGGGAGCTGGGAACTGCGCCCTGACCTTGCGGACACCGGAGAATCTCGAGGTGATCGGTGATGCGGGTCTGATCTACGATTCGGGCGCAGACCTGACCATCCAGTTGCAGAGAGTGCTCGATCATCCGGAGATGATCAGCGAGTATCGGCGGCGAGCCATGACCCGCGTCATTCGCCATTACAATTGGGAGCAGATCACCGACCAGTACGAGCTGCTGCTTGCCGGACTATGCGGACACCAGGTCGTCAGGCAGGCAAATGGCACCAACGGGTTGATCATTGCTGATGCGGCAGATCTCCCACAATCGCTTGGTGAACAGTCCCGGACCAGGGTGGTTCGCTGATATGGAGAGCCGATGAGAGGTGATCATTGAGTGGAACGGGATATTGGAGACCTGCTCTCGACCTGTTTGGACGGAATCGGGGCCTCATCTGGTCGATGGTCCGGCGAGATGTCAGCCAGCGATACCGTGGTTCTTTCCTTGGACCCTTCTGGACAATCCTCACGCCGACAGTGCAGATCATTATCTTTACGCTGATCTTTTCCGGGATATTTCAGGCCCGATTCGGAACGGAAGGTGGAACGATTGGATTTGCCGTTCACCTCTTCTGTGGGCTCCTGCCTTGGTTGGCCTTCAGTGAAGCGGTGCAACGCTCAACGCTGGTGATCGGAGAGAATGTCAATCTGGTCAAGCGCGTCGTCTTTCCAATTGAAATACTACCCGTCAACCTGGCCCTGGCCGGTCTGATTCAGCAGGCACTGGGAACGATCGTGCTGCTTGTGGCGGCATTGCTGCTTGTTACCAGTCCAAGTGTTCATCTGTTCTGGTGGCCGCTGCTGATCATTCCGCAACTTTTGCTGACAACCGGACTTGCCTGGCTTGTCGCAAGCCTTGGGGTCTACCTGCGTGATACGAGCCAGGTGGCGCAGCTGGTTCTGATGTCTTGGATGTACCTGACGCCGATCTTCTATCCGGAGTCGATCATTCCCGGGCGTTATCGATGGCTGGTTGACTGGAATCCGATGGCGCCACTGATCCGCAGTTACCGCCGGATCCTGCTCGAAGGGCGTGACCCAGACTGGAGCGGTCTGCTGGCCACGGTGATCTTCTCACTTATCTGCCTTATGGTTGGCTACTGGTGGTTCAGTCGGACGCGGACCGACTTTGCCGATATTCTCTGAGCTGACTACTCGCTGCTGCCGTCATACTCCTTCAGTCCTGGTCGCTCGCGTCGGATCTGCGGACGGACGATCGAGGTGAGACGGGTTGGAACGAGGGCTTCACTCGAACCGTCATCGTCATTGGCCGAATTACGGGCGGCATAGTCACGCAACATCTCAAAGAAGCGATTGAAATCGGCCTGCATCTGATCCATCTTTTCACGCATATTGAGAATGATCTCAACTCCGGCGAGGTTGACCCCCAGCTCACGCGTCAATTGAAGGATAATCTCGAGACGAGCAATATCATCGTCAGTGTAGAGGCGGACATTGCCATCCGAACGTGACGGAGTGAGCAGACCTTCACGTTCATACATCCGGAGGGTCTGCTGATGAATCTCGTAATAGTCAGCGACGGCACTGATGGTATAGCCCTTCGGTCTTCGCCTGGTTCCAGAGCTTTTGGAGATCATAGTCCTTACTCGAGCCCCATCTCCAGACGGGGGTTATCCGGGTTACGCCGCGCAAATTCGCGGAGCAGATTCTTGGTGTCCTCATCGATGATTCTGGGGAGGACAATCTTCACTTCGACATACTGGTCGCCGCGGGTATTGCCGCGAAGGCTCGGGGCACCCTTCTCGCGCAGACGGAAGAGCTGGCCGGTCTGGGTACCGGGTGGGATACGCAACTGGGCCTTGCCACTGACTGTTGGAACTTCGATCTTCGCACCCAGGGCGGCCTCGGGGATGGTGATCGGGATCGTACAGTAGATGTTGTCTCCCTTGCGGGTAAAGATCTGGTGATCGGAGACATTGGTAACGATGAAGAGATCTCCGGAAGGACCACCGTAGAGACTGGCGTGTCCCTTGCCTGTGAGGCGCACCCGTGAACCGGTATTGACTCCGGCAGGAAGTGGGACTCGAACCGACTCCGTCCGGATCACGCTGCCGCTGCCGTGGCAGCCTGGACAGGGGCGACGGCGCAATCCCGAACCCTGGCAGGCGCTGCATTCCTGATCGAAACTGAAGAACCCACCTCCGGTCGAAACCTTTCCGCTGCCGGCACAACTGCTGCAACTAACCTGTGAGGAGCGATCGTTCGACTCGCCAGTTCCAGCACAAGATGAGCAGGCCTCTTTGCGCCGGACGTTGATGGTCGTTGTCATTCCGTTGATCGACTCTTCAAAACTGATTGCGAGGGGCATCTCGATGTCCCCACCACGTTCCGGCTGCCTAGTGCGTCTTGCAGTTCCACTGTTGAAGATATTATTGATAGTGTCCCAGGGATTTGACCCACCGGGCTGACGTGCGCTACCTCCAGTCGGCCCACGATCGACCGTCGACCAGTCGAAGTTGAACCCACCTGCAGTATTGGATGGTGGAGGGCGGTGGTCGCGCAGATGGTCGCTGTAGGTTCCGTACTGGTCATAGACCTCGCGCTTTTTGGCATCGGAGAGAATCTCATAGGCTTCCGAGATCTGCTTGAACTTGTCCTCGGCCGACTTGTCACCCGGATTGACGTCAGGATGGAACTTGCGGGCCAGACGACGGTAAGATTTGCGGATCTCGTCGGCTGTTGCCGTCCGTTTTACCCCGAGTGTCTGATAGTAGTCTTCTCTTTGAGCCATAGTTGAATGGATTGCCTGGATTGAAGCAGGAACCGGTTGACGAATCTGTTATTCAGGACGATTCCGACTGGCTGGTCTGGACGGGAATCTGCTGCACCGTCTGACCGAACTGCTTCGGGTGCTTCGGAAGTGTCAGTTTCAGCACACCCTGTTCAAGCTCAGCGGTGATGCCATTGGTATCGATCGATTCGGAGAGACTGAAGCTCCGTTCGAACTTGCCGTATGAGCTCTCCAGTCGATGATAGAGTTCGTGCTGAACCTCTGGTTCCCAGCGTCGCTCTCCACGCAGAAAGAGCGTCTCACTGATCACTTTGATATCGATGTCGGTGCTCTTCACACCGGGGACTTCAGCGGTCAGAATGAAAGAGTCCGCTGTCTCGTAGATATCGATGGGCGGGGTCCAGGTCGACTTTGGCGTTGGAGCGCCTGCTCCAACCGGACTACCGGGCCCGGCCAGATCGGCCTGATTGACGGAGAGAATGTTGGCAGAGCGCAGTAATTGGGAGAGCTGCTGCTCGATGGCTGCGAGATCGCTCAGTAGACGGTGCTGTCTGGACATGACTGGCTCCCCGGGGCGGAGAGGGGTGGGCCCCTCCCCGCCAGCTTGCGACACTACTTCTTATCGTCGACGTCGATATACTCGGCATCGATCACATCGTCCGTTCCAGGATTGGCACCGGATGCGCCACTGCCAGCGGCTGCACCAGGCTGCGGACCATTCTCACTGCCAGCCGCCGCACTGCCTGACTGCTGCTGGTAGAGCGACTCGGCCGCCCGGTGTGAGATGCGATTCAGGTTCTCGAGTTGCGCCTTGATCTGCGCCCCATCATTTGACTCGACCGCTTTCTTCGCCTCGGCAATAACCGATTCTGCCTCCGAGATCAGCCCAACAGGGATCTTCTCACGGTTCTCGTTGATCGTCTTTTCAGTCTGATAGATCAGCGAATCGAGCCGGTTCTTATCCTCGATCGTCTCCCGTTTCTTCTTGTCTTCTTCGGCATGAGAATCGGCATCGGTTGTCATCCGATCGATCTCATCCTTCGAGAGACCGGATGAAGAGGTGATGGTGATCTTCTGCTCCCGCCCTGTTCCCATATCACGGGCCGAGACGTTGACGATCCCGTTTGCATCGATGTCGAAGGTCACTTCGATCTGCGGGACTCCGCGTGGAGCCGGTGGCAGGCCGACCAGATGAAACTTGCCGAGGGTCCGGTTGTCTCCGGCCATCGCCCGTTCTCCCTGGAGGACGTGCACTTCAACCGAGGTCTGGTTGTCGGTGGCCGTTGAAAATGTCTCACTCTTCCGTGTCGGTATCGTCGTGTTCCGCTCGATCAGCTTGGTGAAGACTCCACCCATCGTCTCGATTCCAAGGCTGAGAGGGGTCACGTCGAGCAGCAGCAGATCCTTCACCTCGCCCGAGAGGACTCCGGCCTGCACCCCGGCTCCGATTGCCACCACCTCATCAGGATTGACTCCCTTGTGCGGCTCCTTGCCAAAGAACTCCTTGACCATCTGCTGGATCTTTGGGATGCGGGTCGAACCACCAACCAGAACGACCTCATCGATCTGCGCCGCGGTGACACCCGCATCACGCAACGCATTGCGGCAGGGCTCGAGTGTCCGCTGCAGGAGATCATCAACAAGCTGCTCAAACTTTGCCCGGGTCAGCTTCAGCACCAGGTGTTTCGGCCCGGTCTGATCGGCAGTGATAAAGGGAAGATTGATCTCCGTCTCCATCGTTGAAGAGAGCTCGATCTTTGCCTTCTCCGCGGCCTCTTTCAGGCGCTGCAAGGCCATCTTGTCTTTCGAGAGATCGATTCCCTGATCCTTCCGGAACTCTTCGCTGATCCAGCTGATCAACCGCTCGTCTACATCGTCTCCACCGAGGTGGGTGTCACCATTGGTCGATTTGACCTCGACGACGCCTTCGCCAACTTCGAGAATGGAGATATCGAAAGTTCCACCACCGAAGTCGAAGACCGCAATCGTCTCGTCTTTCTTCTTGTCCAGACCGTAGGCGAGTGCTGCTGCCGTCGGCTCATTGACGATCCGCAGTACTTCCAGTCCGGCGATCCGTCCGGCATCCTTGGTTGCCTGACGCTGGGCATCATTAAAGTAGGCTGGGACTGTGATCACCGCCTGCGCCACTTTCTGTCCGAGGTAGTCCTCTGCCGCCTGCTTCAGTTTCTGCAGAACCATTGCCGAGATCTCCGGTGGAGAGAACTCCTTGTCGTCGATATTGACTCGTACGTCACCATTTGAGGCCTGGGTGACGTGATAGGGAACCTGCTTGATCTCCTCCGCAACCTCATTGTAGCGACGTCCCATGAAACGCTTGATCGAATAGACGGTGTTCTCGGGATTGGTGACCGCCTGTCGCTTCGCGACCTGTCCGACCAGTCGGTTGCCATCCTTTGCAAAGCCAACCACGGACGGGGTCGTCCGCCCACCCTCTGAGTTGGTGATCACCACCGGCTCGCTTCCTTCCATCACTGCCACGACCGAATTGGTGGTCCCAAGATCGATACCTATCACTTTACCCATTCTGCCTCCCTCGACACCGGGCGCGTCTCATCGGGCGCCCACGTCACTGAGTTGATATTTTCTCTTCACACGCCAGCCTTTGGCATGGCGTTCAATTCTTCTTAAACCTGAAGGCAGTATAAAAGTTGAGTGTAGCACTGTCAAGAATCGTGCAAAATTTTCCTGAAGCAGTAAGTTTACGTCAACAAGGATCCCCTTGAAGGTATAAGTTGCAGTGAAGCGAGGGGGGGGAGCTGTCTATTGCCGGTTGAGAGACCGGTTGACGTGATGGATGTAGTGGAGGCCGGAGATGATGGCCATGGCGAGGGTCAGAAAGTAGATGGGATTGAGGATGTTTCGCAGAATCTGCCAATCGAGCTGGTTGTGCAGAACATTGGCAGTCAGAAAGGTGACGACGGTGACTACCTGGACGAGCGTGTTCAGTTTACCAGGTATGGACGGCGGGAAGCGGTTGAGTCCGGTTGTCATATTGATCACCAGAGCGCCAAGAACGATGAACAGATCACGGCTGATGACGGTAATGGTCAACCAGAAGGGGAGCGGTGGGAGGATTGTGTAGCCGGGGAGGGTCAGAACGATAAAAGATGTGACGAGTAGCAGCTTGTCGGCCATCGGGTCGAGTATTTCGCCAAGAGGAGTCTTCTGGTTGAAGGCGCGCGCGACAAGTCCATCGAGACCATCGGTGAGGGCGGCAATGAAGAAGACCGCGAGGGCGATGAGAAAGCGGTTGTAGAAGATCGCGGTGACAAAGACAGGGATCAGAACAAGCCGCAGGATGGTCAACAGATTGGCAACGGTCAGAACCGAGGTCATAGGCAAAGAGATCAAATAAGCTGCAGTGTGCAAGACATCCGGTGATCAACATCGGCATCTGAGAGTGTGAGCCGAAGTGAACCAGAACGATGATACATTTTAGAATTTTCTTTTGAAAGTAGTTTGGGTGATAATGCACGATATGGAAGAGTTGGCAAGAACACTGGTAGTTGGTGACATACACGGAAAGCTGGAGCTGTTCAATCAGTTGCTGGATGAGATGCATTATCGGCCGGAGAAGGATCGGTTGGTACTGATTGGGGATCTTGTCGATCGTGGAGAGGATTCGCGCGGAGTTGTCGAGCGGGCGATCGAACTGCAGCGGGCGGCACCGGAGCGGGTTACCATACTGCGTGGCAATCACGAAGAGATGATGGTCGACTGGGTTGAAAATCCTGAAGGCCCGGAGGCTGAGCTCTGGTTCTATAATGGCGGGATCGAGACACTGCGCAGCTATGTCAACGGTGACGGAGATGTTGCACTGCCGGTCTATCACTATGAATTTCTGAAGAGCCTGCCGACCTGGCACGAAGATGAGCATGCGATCTATGTTCACGCCGCTCTTCCAGAGGGAGAGGATGGAGAATTTCTTCATCCACAGGATACAGAGGAGACGGCGGAGCTACTCTGGTCGCGAAACAAGCACTTCTTCAGTGACTACCAGGGAAAGACGGTCGTCTTTGGCCATACAATCGTCGGACTCTACTTTGGAGAACGGGAGAAGGTCTGGATCCGCGACAGTGTGATTGGGGTCGATACGGGGGCCTATCTCTTCGGAGTCCTCTCGGGAGTTGAGCTGCCATCGCGGGAGGTCTTCAGCGTCCGCGAAGAGACGGCAGCGGCCGAGTCGGCCCGCAATGCCGGAGAGATGATACTCAGCCAGGGACGCCATCTTGACCTTGATTGACAAGCCATGGGGTTTGACGGGGCATTGGGATGGACATTGCGTATATATAAAGATGAAGACGATCTCAATCGGGCCATCGCCAGGTTGATGGCGGATGAGATTGAGCGGCAGATTGCGGCGCGGGGGCTGGCGGTAGTGCTCTTCGACAGTGATCCGGAGTTGGCCGGGGGATATGGTCTGCTCAGTGAGATGGAGATCGCCTGGACAAGGGTTATCGGATTTCAGTTGGCAGAGTGGCGAGTTGTTGGGGGTGATGATCGACGCGCAGGCCGGAAGATGCTGCTTGACCGTTTGGTGCGTCGGGTGGCTATGGCCGAATTTCACAGTCTGCGTGGGGAGGCGGCAAATCCCGAGGCGGTCTGTAGCAACTATGAAGCACTCTTGTCGGCACGTTGTGACGCTCTTGCGCCGCTGGTGCCACTGGTCGTGATCAGAGTCGATAGTG
>CAIOZW010000059.1 GCA_903862855.1 uncultured Acidobacteriota bacterium | reverse complement strand
GGCGGATCACCGGCATTGCCGTGAAGAACAAGGTATGAGTCAAAGGCCGTCGAGTTCATCGCGATTGCCGGACGCTCACCCTGAGTTCCATTGAACCAGTAGAGATCGACGTAGGAGTTTGAAGAGAGCTTGTAGTCGGTCGAGGCGATCTGTCCGCTCGTACTCTGACCATAGTTTATCTGCTGAATGAGATTGGTCGTGTATTTGAGTGAGTAACGCCCAGTGCCATTCGGCTGGGCATCGGCACTGGAGACGAAGGCGACATACTGCCCAGGAGTCTTGAGGACGATCAGCAATAATGAATCGACATTGTTTGCACTCTGCGGTGCACCATAACCGCCCGAATCGTCATCCTGTCCAACCTGTCGCAGGATTCCATTCTCATTGCGGTAGAGAATGACAAGCGGATTGAGTGGTGCGACACCCCGGACATCGATCGCCAGACTGGTGTTGGTGTTGGTAGTCTGAAAGGCATAAGCGTCAAAGAAGTAGGTCTTGTTATCTGGAGCAGGCTGAACCTGATCGACCGCGGTCAACTCTCCCTCGACAACCTGTCCTTCGGTGACATTGGTAACCCGGATCGACGGGACATCGCCACCAATCTTGATCGTGACCGTGTTGGAGGCTCGGGTACCAGCCGTCACCTTGACCTGAACCGTACCAAAACCGGCCAGCTCAGGGGGAAGGCTGACGTTAAGCTGATCAAGACCGACAAAAGCATCGACCTTGCCTGCGTAAAGTACCGGCACCGGAACTCCTTGAATGGTCACCTTGACATTGGCCTGTCCCGCAAGCCGCAGACCGGTGCCAAAGAGAATGAGGTAGTTTGGCCCTTGTACAGTTCCGGCATCGACATCCTTTGGAGTTCCGTCGGGATTGGAGACAAAGCTGTAGGTGTTACCATCCTTCGTTGTCAGTGCAGCGGCCGTTCCAGTGCCAGTCGAGAGAGCTGAAAAGATTCCGGGCTGGATCCGGGCGACGGTGACTGCTCCAGTGCGGGTCGTCCCGTCAGAATTGGTGACCACAATCGGCGCACTTCCATCAGGCAGATCACCCGGTACCGAGAGATTGATCTGGGTCGTCCCGACAAAGAAGAGCGAAGCCTGCTTTCCACCGATGGTCACCCTGACTCCGCCAAGAGTGGTCGGCAGGGTCGTTGTCCCTGCCGGGAGTGGATAGGCCTGATTTCCCTGGGTAATAAACTGACCATAGAGGGCCGCAATCGAGTCGGGGGCCACTCCAGCCGCTGCATCATTCGCATAGCTGGCGGCATTGACCAGCACAACTTGTGGCTGCTGCGCCGTGACAAGGCCGGTCATCCAACTGAAATCCCAGGGGGCGACGCTGGCTGATATTGATATGCCGATGAGAATGGCGAGCATTGCTCGTCTCCAGAGAACTGCACTCCGTGATGCGGTGGTTGTGGTCATGATTCGTATACTCCTGTGAGATCTTCGAGTGTTGGTGTCATTCGGCATTGCCGATGACCTTAGCGGTCATTGTCTCTGATCAAAGCCTTGTCTACCCGCCAGGAAAGATATAAATATAGCACTGAATCTGTTTTCAACGGCAGTGGGGATTGGCAAGTTTGCCGAAATCCTTGCCACATTTATCAGTCGTGACTACCGACCAGTTTCGATTTCCAGAGTTTGGAGAGACAAATTGAAGAGATTCCTGATCATCGCCCTCGGCGGAGCGCTCGGTGCAATTGCTCGTTACGGATTGGCAAACCTGATTGGAGCAAAACTGAGAACGGAGTTCCCACTCGGCACCTGGTTGGTCAACGTGAGCGGCTCATTCATCATCGGTGCATTTCTAACCATCTTCAATGAAATCGGGACGCTCCATCCAGATTTGAGACTTCTGATCGCGGTCGGTTTTGTCGGAGCCTACACCACCTTCTCGACCTTCGAATTCGAGACACTCCAGTTATTGCAATCAGGCCGACCACTGTTGGCGATACTCTATGTCAGCAGCAGCGTCACCATCGGTCTCCTCGCTGTCTGGGGTGGAGCAGCTCTGGCAAGGCGCCTGCTGATCTGAGCAGAAATAGCCCCCGCAGAGATCGTGTTGGTAAGCTCGGTGAGTCACAGAAACTGAAAGGCGGAGGCTGGGCAAACCCCATCCCCCGCCTGAAGTGTCCCGACCAGAGAGATCGGCACTATTTTGAACAAAAGATTACCGTCCGTCTACCTCACCTCGACCTGAGGAATCTCACGAATCTCAATACTGTTGCTCGAGAGGGTGGTCGAGACGATTCGCTGCAGTTCGGCAATCGATTTGTTGTAGTCGGCCAGAGCCCGCAGTTCAACTCCGCGCGCCTGGGCAAGTTCGGTCTGTCGCTGCAGGATAAAATAGGTGATGGAGAGGCCGGCGGCAAATTTCTTCTCTTCACCATCGAGCTGCTTCTCGGCATACTGGCGTGCCGATCGGGCGGCATTGATGCGCATCTTCGCGATCTCCACCGACTGAACCGCATTACGAACCTCCAGTTCGATCGTCTGGAGCTGGCGGCGAGTCTGGAGATCGACCTGCTTGGTCACTTCACGCGCCCTGGCCAGGTTGGCCTTGGCCGTCCGGTTCTGGAGCGGGAAGCTGATCTGGACACCAAAGCTCCAGGTACGAAACTCGTTCTTGACCATATTGGTCAGCGCTGTACCGTAACCGCCGATAAAGATCGGGAAGGCTCCAGCACGGGCCGGTGTACCGCCAAGACCGACCGCGGAGTAGTTGAAGAGCAGGTCGACCTGAGGTTTGGCCTGATTACGGAAGAATTCGATGTCGATCTTGTTGATCTCTTTCTGAAGGTTGAGCTGCCGCATCTCGGGGCGATTGGCCTGTGCAAGTTTGACGGCATCATCGAGCGGAATCGTGAGCGGATTGACCTCAAATCTCTCGACCGGAACAATCTGGGTCATCCAGAGCGGATCATCCGGTCCGTCGACCGTCAGCGCCTTGAGGGCATTCTCAGCCTGGGCCACCGAGTTCATGGCCACCAGCGCCTGCTGGCGACGGGATTCAACCTGAGTGGCGGCCGAGACGACATCGATCGGTGCGAGCGTCCCAACCTCGACCTGGCGGCGATTGTTCTCCAGCTGGATCTCGGCGAGCTTTACCGCATCCCGCTGGACCTCCTCATCCTTGATTGCAAAAGCGAGATCCCAATAGGCCTGCTGAACCCGCGAGATGATCTCGATTGCCCGCTGCCGGAACTGTGCATCTGAAAGATCAAGCCGCTTGCGGCTGATGAAGATCTGGCGCCGGTTGGTATCGATCTTCAGGTTACGCATCAATGGCTGTGTCAGATTGACACCAACTATCGGAGTATATTGTGGCGAAAAGAGGTTGACGTTGTTGGCAACCCGCCGGTTCTGAAAGAATCCCTCGACCCGGCTTCCATACTTCTGGATGTTCTGCACAATCGAACTGTTGAAGGTGAAGGTGTCATTGAGGGTAAAGTTGTCGGTGGTTCCGCTGAAGGGGAACGAGTTTGGCCTCTTGGCCGACTCATAGAGGGAGGTAGTCGTGCCACTCAGGTCGTAGGCGCCATGCGCGGCAATGATATCGAACCCGGCAAGCTTGACATTCTCACGCTCAATCTCGATGTCGACATTCTTCTCGAGCGCCGTGACGATCGAGTCACGAAGGGTCCAGTTGACCATCTTGCCAGGCTCGAGCCCGACCGTTCGGGTTGGAATTGGTTTAGAGAGTGGGGCAATCTCCCCTCCTTTAGCCGATCCTCCACCCTGTGTCCCCTGCTGTTGGGCCCAGATCATTGGGTTGGCAGTCAGGACGACACTGCACAGAGTGGCCAATGTCACGATCCTTCTGCAGATCAGCCCGTGGGCTCTATTCATCATGAACTCTTCTCCTTGGTACCTGTCCACCAGCCATTTTATCTGACATTGAAGCTGACAGGTTTCAGATAATATCGATACTCAATTAGAGCGCATTCCAGTCGACTAAATAATTATTTTTTGTCAACCAATAAAGAATCCTATCAATTAAAGCGCATCCGAAGCGAATATTCCAGTCGGATTGGGCGCAGGCCATTGTCGACGAGATAAACGACCGGACCCGACCAGCAACCGACATTCGACATTTGATAAACGCCAGATACGACCGGGTATTGCACGAGGTTGCAAAAATAGTTGGGCGCCCCTGCCACCCACGTCTTGACTTGGCAGATCAGACGAACCGGGAGTGGTGCGTCAGGAGCGGTAATCGGCATTGATCCTGATGTAGTCCTCGGTGAGGTCGCAGGTCCACTCAGTCACCTCAGCCTCTCCCTGATTGAGGTCGACCGTGATCACGACTTCATCGCGCCTGAGTATCTCAAGGGCCTTCGACTCGTCAAAAAGAAGACCACGCCCCTGTCTGGCGACGGCGAGGTTACCGATCCGGATGCTTACTTTCGAGATGTCGAAACGAACCCCGCTCCGACCGGCCGCCGCCAGAATGCGCCCCCAATTGGCATCCTGCCCGGCGATGGCCGTTTTGACAAGCGGACTTGTGGCAATGGTCTCGGCAATCCGGTGTGCATCCTTCTCTGACGGAGCACGACGAACCTTGATGACGATCAACTTGCGGGCCCCTTCACCGTCCCTGGCAACCTGAATGGCAAGTTCCTGGCAGACATCAGTGAGTGCCTTCAGAAATGTTTCAAAATCAGGATGGCGCGTGTTGTCGATCTTGTCATTTCCAGCCGCACCATTGGCAAAGACGGCCAGAGTATCATTGGTCGAAGTGTCACCGTCGATGGTGACCCGGTTGAAACTGAGGTTGACGGCACGGTTGAGGGAGCTCTGGAGCGCGGCCTTGCTGATCGACGCATCGGTCGTGACAAGGCTGAGCATGGTCGCCATGTTCGGGTGAATCATGCCTGCTCCCTTGGCAACCCCGGCAATCGTCACCCTCCGGCCACCCAGGCGGATAGTCCGTACGGCACGTTTCGGGCGGGTATCGGTGGTCATGATCGCTTTAGCCACCTCCGATCCGTTCTCTCTCGAGAGAGCCGCGGTAGCCGTTCTGAGTCCGGAGACGAGCTTGTTCATGTCCAACCGGACACCAATCACCCCGGTCGAGGCGACGAGCACCTCGCGTTCATCACAGTGGAAATACTCGGCAACAATCTGCGCCGTCTGGCGGGCATCATCCATACCCGGCTCGCCGGTACAGGCATTCGCACAACCTGAGTTGACGACGAATGCACGGTGCGATCCAGACTTGAGATGGGCTTTGGAAAGGAGCACCGGAGCAGCCTGGACGAGATTCTTCGTGAAGACAGCCGCCGCCACTGCCGGATACTCCGAGAAGACGATGGCGAGGTCATCACCAGCCTTCTTCAATCCGCACCGCGCCGTCCCGGTCAGAAATCCACGTGGAGTGGCAACAGAAAAGTCCCGTTTGGTGCTGTTTTTGTCGACCCCGGTCCGATCATCATTCTTCATTGCTCTCTCTTCTCTCCAATCGCAGCGGCCTTGTATGCCTGGTTGTTGCGGATTGCTCCAAATCC
>CAIOZW010000058.1 GCA_903862855.1 uncultured Acidobacteriota bacterium | reverse complement strand
TCGCGCTGGTATACATCCAATCTGGGAATCAACTCTTACAAGGTCGAGCGAAGCGGCTATTTCCGCACGACCATTCCCCTCCCCGCCGGGACCGGACCTGCCGACATAGAGCGTCTCGCCGTCCGTTGCGATGTCGGACCAAACCCAAGAAGCCGTGATGAGGTGGTCAAGGCTGCCACTGCCGCCTGTGATCTCGAGGCAATCAACAAGGTCTTCTTTCTCGACCGTAACTTCCTGCCATCGACGGGTCTGCCGGTTCAGTCTGCTCCGCGTTCACTGGCATTCGGTGAGGTCGATGAGATCGGGCTCAAGAAGTAATACGCCCGGGTCGGCAAAGCAGAGGAACTCTCCATGCGGTATGCGATCATCAGGCGGGTCAGTCCGGCTTTGGCCGACTGCGAACTGACCTTTATGGGACGTTCCCCTATCGACTTCGCGCGGGCCGACCAGCAGCACCGCCGGATTGGTCAATGGCTCGAATCGCACGGCGTCACCCTCATCACGCTGCCTCCCGACCCCAAACTCCCTGACTCAACCTTTACCGAGGATATCGCCATCGTCCTCGATGAGATGGCTATCATCACCAATCCGGGCGCTCCCAGCCGTCGCAACGAAACCATCCCCGTGGCTGAGATCCTTGCCCATTTCCGCCCTCTTCACTTCATCAAACCTCCGGGAACAATCGAGGGTGGCGATGTCGTCCGCATTGGTCGCTCCATCTATGTCGGTCTGGGCTCTCGCACCAATGCCGAGGGAATCCGCCAACTCTCCTCAATTACTCAACCTGACGGTTATGAGGTCATTCCGATCCCGCTCCGGCACGCACTCCACCTCAAGACCTGTGCGACCTGGCTCGGTGACCAGACCTGGCTGGTCAATCCTGACTGGCTTCAAATCCCCCTCCCCGGCAATTACCGTCTTCTCAACGTCCCTGCGGCTGAACCCTGGGCCGCCAATACTCTTCTCCTCGATGGCAAGGTTCACCTCCCTGCAGCCCACCCTCAGACCGCCCGGATGCTCAGGAACAGTGGCTACCAGGTCGCCACCATCGCCATGGATGAACTGCAGAAAGCTGAGGCCGGTCTTACCTGTCTGAGCATTATCTTCGAGGCCTGATGCCTCTTATCGCCATCACCCCTTGAGCATTCCTCCCCTTTTTACGTTATTCTTCTCTCAAGATCCTCTCGTAAAGATTAGTTAGGGCTAAAATTTGGACAAAAACGCTTCGATCATCAGACTCACCGTCACGAGTAGATTGGTCGTAACAGCAGAGGAGACAGATGAATCCAACCTGTCCACGAGAGATGACAAAGACACCCTACCAGGAACCGCTTGATCAGGCAGCCGGAAAGGTTCTGGAAGGTGCTCGACAACGATGCGGATCGATGTCGAAGTAGCATGATGACGCAGATCGAGGCGATACTGATCAGGAATCAAGGGCTTGACGAACCAGGACATGACGTGGCACAAATCTCGATAATGAGAAGAATGATCTCACCCGGGCCAAAGCGGCAGTGAAGAGTGAATGAGTGGTGAGGAGGTGGAGATGCTGGAGAGTTATGAGTCGCGTGTGGGGAAGGTCCTGATTACGACGGATCAGAGCCGATTGGACATTGATGCAATCCATGAGTTTCTGTCGACGAAAGCCTACTGGAGTCTGGGGATTCCGCGAGAAGTGGTCGAGCGCTCGATCGCCAACTCCCTGAGCTTTGGGCTGTTTGTCGATGATCAGCAGGCAGGGTTTGCGCGGGTGATCTCGGACTTTGCGACGGTCGCCTACCTTGGA
>CAIOZW010000057.1 GCA_903862855.1 uncultured Acidobacteriota bacterium | reverse complement strand
GTTTATCAGTGCCTCAACGGCCAGCGGATCAGCACTTCTTCCAAGCCCTTCGATGGCGGCGATCCTTACGCGTGGCGACTGGTGATTGAGCAGTCCGATCAGCGGATCGAGCGCTCCAGTATCACAGCTCTTTCCGAGCCGTTCGATGAGGGCGACCAGGGGGGCCTCATCTCCCTTCCAGTTGGCTATTTGTTCAATCAGGAGAGTTGTTTGGGGACTGCTCTGCCGCTCGTGACACTGCTCGATCAATGGCAGTGGCGCAACCTCCTGTGAGAATGTCTGCCCTGCCCCAACCGTGAGAGTCAGAATCAGACACACGGACTGGATCGTGAAGAATGAGATCCATCGGCAAGATGATCTTTGATGCATGGATTCAACTGCTCCTCTCAGGAGAAAACTACTGTGCCAGATCAGGATTGTCGGGACCAAGAAGTTTGATCGCCCGCAGCGCATGTCCCTCGGCAATCACCAGATCGTTGACAAACTTGGAATCCCACTTCAGGAATTTATCGAGGTTGAAGCTGCGCAGCCTCACCAGCGCCTCGAAGAGTCGTAACTCGTGTCGGTCGATTTCACTGATCTGTCCGGGAGTGAAAGGAAAGAGTTCGTGAAGCCGGGCAAAGTTGAGCGCTTCCAGTGCATGCCCACTTGTGACAATGAAGTTCTTCAACCCTAAGACATCGATCAGTTCGGCAGGGGGAGTGCTGCTTCCGCCGCGCCGACTGTTTGCCGATGCTTCCATTCGTGCGATGTACTGCTGACCGACCTGTCTCGCCGCTGCAGTCTCCTCATCAAGCGAGATGATATCTCGTTCAAGTCGGGAGATAAGGTGGCTGGCCAACTGCCGCGTTCTCTTCTCATAATTATTGACCCGGTAGCCATTTCGATAGGCAGAGAAGAACCCGTAGAAGGCATGCATCCCGTAGCAGCTATACTTGGTGATCGTTTCCCTGAATTGTATCGGCAGTCCGGCTGGTGGGCTGCCCGAAGGCCCAATCTTGGCACAGACACTCTCGAAATCGGTCAGTCCGAGATCGACCAGCTCGTTCACGTCGATCTTTTCGCCATAGGCATTGACCCAGCTTGGATTATCCGGAGGCGCAATTCTCGAGAAGGCGATCAGGCACCACGGCAGATGATCCTCTGGAAATTCGGGATCGAAGCGCCGGATGTCGGCAGGGTCGAAACGGAAGAGAGCCTTTGCTCCATTTATCAGGTCACTGAGCGTATAGCGATTGCGACGGACAATGATCGGCTGGTCCGTGCTCACCCCTGCTTCGAGAAAAGTCTTGAGGAAGCTGTTGTCGTGAACCTCGTGCTCCCGTGGAAAATAGACATACCGCTGCCCATTGATCTCTTTCTCGGCGGCAAAGGTCGAACAGAGGTAGTCGGTGATCCTTGATCCATCCTTCAGTGTGAAGGGGCGACCGATACCGCGTAGCGCGTGGATGCCGCTCGATGCGTTATTGATTTCCCGGGTGTAATGGCTGACGATATCAGTTGTCGCCCGGATCGCATTGGCACGATCTGCGGTCAGTTTTATTGGAGGGAGGGGGACTGATGCCGGCGTCGCGGTCGGCGTGATCAAGGTATTTGTCTTCTTGCCAAACCAGCCCGCCTTGTATCCACCCAGCGCGACAGCCGCCAGGGCTCCCAAGCCGCCAGCCCCGGCCAGAATAATCCTCCGCCGTCCAGTGTCTGGCAGGCCGGCCTGCTCGACCCGCCTCTTCTCACCCTTTCCCGGTTCCTTCCATTTTTCCTGATTTCTTGATCTTCCCATAGCCCCGACTCCTCTTCCTTTACTATTTTCAGCCTGCACTCTCTTCAAATCGATAAATCCAGCCCCGTCAGCATGGTTCCGGATCGACCCGTTGCTGTCAAGCTTCAATCTGAATCAGGGTTGAGCCGAATCCTGGTCTTGCTTGAGTGCCCCCGGCTTGGCCAGCCCGATTCCCCCTCCCCGGATGAACCGGGGAACTGCGGGAGGTTACCAATTTGTCAATAGAAAATGAACAAAAGCAACACCAGTTACGTTTAGTACATCGAACGGCTGCAAAAAACCGACTGTAACCGTTCAGTGATTGGCAGGTTGGGTAGCCGAAGAGCCGACCCGGAAGCCGGTCATCGCAGGTGGAATTTTCGACCTGCCAGATTGGGCCTCGGCTGTCCTGCCTGATGATGGTCGGACGCGGTGGCCGTGCCGGCAGGCCGGTAAAAGAGCCGGTATAAACTTTTCGCCGAGTGAGCGTACATAAGAGTTACCCGGTGAGCCGACAGAAGACGCCGACAGAAGACGCCGACAGAAGACGCCGATAGAAGACGCCGATAGAAGACGCCGATAGAAGAATGGATGGTTAACAGGACAGGATGAAGAAGGCAGAGTGGACAGAAAAGAGGAGGGCATATGAATCTGAGGATCAAGGATGAGCTGCAGTTGAAGAGATACCATAAACTGGCGGATGGCAAGAAGCAGGTAGTCAACGAGATTTTGACCCGTCACCTCCGGGCATGTCGTCGGGAGAAGGTTGAACCGGAGCTCGAGGCCACCTTCCGTGAGGCGATCGACATGGCCATCGTTGGAAGCTGGGAGCCTGATCAGCCCCTCGAGATCGAGGGACCCCGCTGGCAATATGACGTCTATGTCTCACCGTCCAAAGAGGCGGCTTAGTAGACTCGCGCCGCGGCTGGAGCGTCCCGATCCAGTCTGCACGGTGGTCTGAACCACAGGCCCGCATTCTCAATTGAAGAGTGCGGGCTATATGTATTTTATGAACATGACCTCGTTACGCCGCTCATTGTAGACCAGTTCATCGACCAGTTGGTTGGTAAGGAGAATACCAAACCCGCCTGCCCGCAGCCCCTGCTCATCCCTGACCAGGACGTGCCGAAAAGGATCATCATCAGGATTGTTGACCGCCGCGTGGGGAAGGTGTCGGGGATCAAATCCCTCGCCAGGATCCTTGATCCAGTAGACGATGGCCCGTTTCATCCGACAGAAGAGAACCTCAACATATTTTGACGGATCCAGCTTACCGCCATGCTCGATCGCGTTGTTGAGCATCTCACGGAATGCATAGGCCATCCCCTCGCAGGTCTCCTCCGGGAGATCGGACTGCAGGATCGTCAGAAGTTTCTGGAGGATCGGCACGATGTTGAGATCGCACGGTACCCGAAGCTGTACCCAGTTCTGATCTGCCGAGACGACTCCGAGGTCATGAATCCGGCATTCATTGACCGCCGAGGTGATCGCCAGACGCAGGTCCTCAACCTGGAGTGGTCGAAGAAGAAGATCACAGACACGGTTTGCCAGGGCGGTCAGCGCAGTCTGCACGGTTGGCTGATTGGCCAGCAGTATTATCCGCCGTCTTGGATCGGCTTTCCGCAATTTGGCAGTCAACTCGAGCGGGTCGAGGCCGGCCGTGTCACAATCGAGGATGATCAGATCGCAGTCATGGTGGCTGAGTGTTCCCAACGCAGTCTCGCAGGTCGAAGCAAAGAGCAGTCGGAAGCCATACTCGGCGATGGCGCCCTCGATCAGGTGTCGCAATGATGGATCATCGTCGATTACGAGGATCGTGCTCATTTGTTCCCTCTCGCCACTCTTCTGACCCGTCCAAGCCAAAAACACCAGCACCAGAGAAGACCTGCATATTATGCCTCTCCGTCGTTTCTAAATAAAGCCCCCCTCCAGAATCTGCCAGTACCTGCGGTGAACGATGGGGTCGAATGTCGATGCTGATGGACTAAACCCCACTTCGTGGATATAATAGCGACTTATGCTCCCGTAGCTCAGGTGGATAGAGCATCTGCCTTCTAAGCAGAGGGTCGCAAGTTCGAGTCTTGCCGGGAGTATGAACCCTTCTCGAGGGTTATTCTGCCTCTGACAGGAAGACCGATGAGATTCGTCATCCACGGCGCTGGAGCGCTTGGCAGTCTGATTGGTGGCCGTCTGGCTGCCAGTGGTGCAAAGGTTCTTCTGGTTGGTCGCGAAGAGCACATCTCGGCCATCTCTGAAAGAGGGCTTGAGATCAGGTCGGCGGATGGCCGGCAGACGGTCCGCAATCTCGCCACAAGCACGTCATTAAATTCAATCGTCCCCACGCCAGAGGACATCCTCATCCTCTCCGTCAAGTCGGCCGATACTGCACACGCTGTTCAGGAACTCCGTGAACATTTCGGTGAAGCGATTCCTCTCTTCTGTCTCCAGAACGGCATCAGAAACGAAGAGATGGCCGCGAGGCGTTTTCTTCACGTCTACGGGATCATGGCCGGTCTGGTCGTGCGCACAATAGCCCCAGGTGTCGTCGCGCAGATCATCTATAACGATCTTGCTCTGGGCGGCTACCCGCTGGGCTGTGAAGAGCCAGGGACTCGTGTTGCCGAAGCCCTTCGCCAGGCTGGATTCAATGTGACGACCCACGAGTCGATCATGGCGGTGAAGTGGACCAAGCTGGCACTCAACCTGAATAATGCGACTCTTGCCATCATCGACTGTCATCTCCAATTGGCACTGATCACACCGCCAATTGCTGCCTTTATGGCCGAGGTGGTCGATGAAGCGCTTCGGGTACTCGAGGTCGCCGGTCTCTCGGTCGTCGAGCGTGGTAACCCATACGATCTGAACGCTTATGTCCAACAGTTGAAGCAGGTGGCAGCCGGTCGCATCGATCACAACCTGTCTGGCGAGGTTCGGGATCTGCCCGATGATCGAAGAGCCTACCCGTCTACCTGGACCGATCTTCAGGAAGGGCGCGGAGATACGGAGGCCGGGTTCCTGAATGGCGAGATAATTCTGCTTGGAGAGAAATTCGGAGTCCCGACCCCGTTCAATTCGACGCTGCTCAATCTGGTCGAGCAGATGGCGGTCGAGCGATCGAAACCAGGCCGGTACAATATCGATCGGCTCTTCAC
>CAIOZW010000056.1 GCA_903862855.1 uncultured Acidobacteriota bacterium | reverse complement strand
TTGGTTAAATCTCCGACCGTGACAGAGCGATGAATATCTTTGACTTCAGAAATCACCTCGTCGACGAGTATCAGCAGTACATCAAGAGTTTCATGCGGATCAGTGATCCGCGGATTGCGAAACTGGTCGAGTCCCAGTTGAGTGAAGGTGTCTTCTATCCCGATCCACTGATTCAGCTCAACCCCTCCTTCGCCCGTGGTCAATCGATCGAAAGCCTGATCGCCGCCGGGCAACTTCATCCGGAGTGTCTCCGGATATTTCGTCGGGAGAAGGATAGTGAGGGGCATGCGGGCCGCCTGCTCAATCTGCACCGTCATCAGGAGGAGGCGATCCACGAGGCGGCCGCGAGTCGGAACTATGTGCTGACGACCGGAACGGGATCGGGCAAGAGCCTCTCCTACATCATTCCGATCGTCGATCACGTGCTGCGCGAAGGGTCAGGGAAGGGGATTCGCGCGATTGTCGTCTACCCGATGAATGCGCTTGCCAACAGTCAGGAAGGGGAGCTCGACAAGTACCTCGCGGCAGGTTATCCACCGGGGCAGCCGCCGGTCACCTATGCCAGGTATACCGGCCAGGATGACCACCAGAAACGCGAAGAGATATTGCGCCGACCGCCCGATATTCTGCTGACCAACTATGTGATGCTCGAGCTTCTGCTGACGCGCCCCTTTGAGCAGAAGATCATCGAGGCCGCGCAGGGATTGCGGTTTCTGGTGCTTGACGAACTTCATACCTATCGTGGCCGGCAGGGAGCGGATGTGGCCCTGCTCGTGCGGAGGCTTCGTGACCGGTTGGCCGCAGAGCGGATGCTCTGCATCGGTACCTCGGCGACGATTGCGGGTGGGGAATCTTTACAGTTGCAGCAGGAAAAGGTCGCCCAGGTTGCCTCAACGATCTTTGGAGCGGTCGTTCATCCGGAGAGTGTCATCTTGGAGACGCTGGAGCGGCGGACGACTGCCGCGCAGACAGAGAGCGATCCGCAATGGATCAACAAGTTGCGCCAGCGTGTCGTAACGGCAAAGGTCAGAGAGACCTTTCCAACAACTTATGATGCCTTTATCGCCGATCCACTCGTTGCCTGGATCGAGAACAATCTCGGGTTGGATGAACGAGATGGACGGCTCGTCAGGCGCCGACCGACCAGGATCACCGGTCCGGGCGGAGCAGCGGAGCGGCTGGCGAGCCTGCTGGCCATTCCACCCGAGACTTGCCAGCAGGCACTCCAGAATGCACTGCTCGCCGGGACTGACTGCACCCGCCACCCGGTCACTGGGGCCGTCCCGCTCACCTTTCGGCTCCATCAGTTCTTCAGCCGAGGCGGAACGGTTCATACGACACTCGAGAGTGAAGAGACCCGTTACCTGACCCTCTTCCGGCAGCATTTTCGCCCTGGCTCGCGGGAACATGTCCTGCTTCCGCTCGTCTTCTGTCGTGAGTGTGGTCAGGAGTACTACAGCGTCTGGCGTCTTTTTGGAAGGAATGGCGCCCCCGAATCCTTTGTTGCCAGACCTGACAATGACCAGAGTCAGGATGAAGGGGTCAGTGAGCCGGGGTTTCTCTATCTCCGTTCGGACGATCCCTTCCCGGTCGATCCGGCAGAGATGATCGAGCGGCAGCGGCTGCCACAAGAGTGGATAGTCGAAGGGCCGGGTGGACGGCGCGTCGATCCGGATCGTCGTGGTGATCTGCCGCAGCAGGTGCGGGTCGGAACCAGTGGACAGGTTGATGGTCAAGGGGTGAACTGCAGCTACATTGCCTCGCCCTTCCGTTTCTGCCTCACCTGTGGAGTCTCGTGGAACAACCGCCAGCGGAACGACTTCAGCAAGCTCGCCACACTGGGATCGGAGGGGCGAAGTACGGCGACGACGATCACCAATCTGACGGCCATTCGGCGCCTCCGCGATGAGAAATTGCCCGCATCGGCCCGCAAGCTGCTTTCATTTACCGACAACCGCCAGGACGCTTCACTGCAGGCTGGCCATTTCAATGACTTCATCGAAACGACCATCATTCGGGCCGCCCTCTACCGCGCCCTCGCCGAGGCGGGTGAGGTGGGGATCGGCCACGACGATCTGACTGGGCGGGTCTTCGAGGCCCTGCGGCTCGATCCGGCACTCTACTCACAAAACCCGGACGAGAAGTTTCAGAATCGGCGCGACACCGAGACGGCGTTGCGTAACCTGCTCGGTTACCGACTCTATCGTGATCTCGAGCGAGGCTGGCGGATCACGTTGCCCAATCTGGAGCAGTGCGGACTGCTCCGGATCGAGTATCAGTCACTTGATGAGGTCTGCGCAGATGAGGATGAGTGGGTGACGAGGTGTGCGCCGCTGCGTGAGGCGACACCAGCGACCCGCCAGAAGATTGGCCAGGTACTGCTCGATCACATGCGGCGCGAGCTGGCGATCTCGGTCCGCTACCTCGATCCGGGAGAGCAGGACCGGATCCGTAATCAGAGCTATCAGCGGTTGATTGCTCCCTGGGCGATCGATGAGATCGAGCGCCTGACCCATGCCGCGATCCTCTTTCCGGGATCGCGGCGGGCCGGTGATGGTAACGACAATCTCTATCTCTCGAGTAGAAGCGGTTTTGGGCAGTATTTGCGACGACCCCAGACTTTTGGGCCAACCGGAGCCGTTCTGACGACCGCCCAGACCCAGGAGGTGATCGACGATCTCTTGGAGGTTCTTGCCAGGGCCGGTCTGCTTCATCTGGCAATGGAAGGGAGGGGAGATCAACCGCCGGGCTACCAGCTCAATGCCGGGGCCATGCGCTGGAGGCGGGGGGATGGACTCGAGCCATTTCACGATCCGATTCGCATGCCCTCCTCGCGGAGCAGCCAGATAAATGGCGTCGATCAGGCAGATCAACCCTTCAGTGGCCGCACAAATCGGTACTTTGTCAAATTCTATACGAGCGACCTCGCCGATCTGCGGAGCCTCGAGGCGCGTGAACATACGGCCCAGGTTCCGGGTGAGCTGCGTGAAGTGCGGGAGCAGCAGTTTCGCGACGGGACGCTGCCCATTCTCTACTGTTCACCGACCATGGAGCTGGGAGTCGACATCGCCGACCTGAATGTCGTCAACCTGCGCAATGTTCCACCAACTCCGGCCAACTATGCGCAGCGGAGCGGGCGGGCTGGCAGGAGCGGGCAGCCGGCGCTGGTCTTCACCTATTGTGCGCTGGGGAATCTGCACGACCAGTATTTCTTCAAGCGTCCCGAGCTGATGGTCGCCGGGCAGGTGACACCACCACGGCTCGATCTGGCCAACGAAGATCTGGTCCGCGCGCATGTCCACGCGATCTGGCTGGCTGAGACCGGCCAGTCGCTGCAGAAATCGCTGGTGCAACTGCTCGATGTCGCGGGTGACCATCCGCGCCTCGACCTGCTGGAGGGCCTGCGGGAGCGGATCAATTCCGACGCTGCCCGCCGCGGGGCGGCCGGACGCGCGCAAAAGGTGCTGGAGACGATTCGACCAGAGCTGGAGCAGGCCGGCTGGTTCACTCCGCACTGGCTCGATGATGTCCTGCGCCATTGTGCGGAGCGGTTCGACCGGACGGCCGATCGCTGGCGTGACCTCTACCGCGCCGCGCATAGCGAGCAGGAGAACCAGAACCGGATCATTCGCGACGCTTCGCGCAGTGCCGCCGATAAGAATCTGGCAAGGCAGACACGCAGCCTCGCCGAGGCCCAGCTTCGGCTGCTGGCGGAGGTTGATAATATCGGCCAGTCTGACTTCTACAGTTACCGCTATTTTGCGAGTGAGGGCTTTCTGCCCGGATACAGCTTCCCCCGCCTGCCGATCTCGGCCTACATTCCGGCCCGCCGGGGTAACCAGGGGCGGAATGAGTACGTCTCTCGCCCGCGTTTTCTGGCGATCTCTGAATTCGGACCGCGCTCGATTCTTTATCACGAGGGATCGAAGTATGTCATCAACAAGGTGATCCTGCCGGTTGGCGATGACGAGGTCGGTAATGTCCGGATCAAGCTCTGTGGTGCCTGCGGATACCTGCACCAGATTCTGGAAGGGAGTGGCGAAGATCTCTGCCAGCGGTGCAGCACCCCGCTCGGGGCCCCGCTCACCTCCCTCTTCCGGATGCAGAATGTCTCGACCCAGCGTCGCGAGCGGATCACGGCCGATGAGGAGGAGCGGCTCCGCTATGGTTACGAGATCATCACCGGCGTTCGTTTTCAGGGAGGGCCGACTGAAGTCCCCACCGCATCGGTGGTAGGTGGGGACGGGCCGCTCGCGACGCTGACCTACGGCCAGGCGGCGACGCTCTGGCGTATCAACAAGGGGTGGAACCGGCGCAAACAGCGCGAGAAGCTCGGATTCATGCTCGACCTCGAGCGGGGTTACTGGAAGCGCGAGTCGGACGATCCGGAGGAGGTTGGCGCCGGGCTCCTCGATGACCCGGCTTCATCGCGTGTTCGCCGTGTCATCCCCTACGTCGATGATCGCCGCAACTGCCTCACCATCGAGCCGGCCGCGCCGTTGACCCTCCCCCAGATGGCCTCGTTGCAGGCGGCCCTCAAAGCGGCGATCCAGGTCTGCTACCAGCTCGAAGATAATGAGGTGGCGGTCGAGCCATTACCAACGATCGATGATCGACGCCAGTTGCTCATCTATGAATCGGCTGAGGGCGGCGCCGGGGTGCTGCACCGCCTCGTCAAAGAGCCACGGGCCCTCGCGGGAGTCGCCCGGGCGGCGCTCGAACTCTGCCATTTCGATCAGGAGGGCGCCGATCTTCACCACGCTCCCGGAGCGCGCGAAGCCTGTGAGGCCGCCTGCTATGACTGCCTCCTCAGCTACTACAATCAACGCGAGCACGAGATCGTCGATCGCCACTCGATCAAAGAGATCCTTCTCCAGCTGGCGACCGCTGATGTCCAGGTCTCACCCGTCGCTTCGACCCGTGCCGACCACCTGCAACAACTGCGCGACCGGGCTGAATCGTCGCTCGAGCGCCAATGGCTCGAACTGGTGGCGGAGGGG
>CAIOZW010000055.1 GCA_903862855.1 uncultured Acidobacteriota bacterium | reverse complement strand
TTCTGGCCTATGACTCTGATCTTGTTCGCAGTCTCGAGCGGGTCTATGAGCTGCGCAACACCTACAAGATTGCCGCTGCCAACCTGAGTCTCGGTGGTGGGCGGTACTTTACGAACTGCGACAGCAGCGCTGGAGCCATGAAGCTGGCGATCGATCTGTTGCGCAGTGCCGACATCGCAACAATCGCCGCGGCCGGCAACAACAGCTACTCGGACGCAATGAGCGTGCCCGCCTGCATCTCGACGGCGATCAGCGTCGGTTCGACGACCGATTACTCAAGTCTCCCCGACCAGGTCTCCTCTTTCTCAAACAGCGCACCGTTTCTCAATCTACTGGCCCCGGGTGAGGCGATCAACTCCTCGGTACCTGGTGGTGGCTATTCCAACTGGGCGGGTACCTCCATGGCGACACCACACGTCGCCGGCGCGTGGGCACTGGCGCGACAGAAAGATCCCAACGCGAGTATTCCAAAGATACTCGGAGCCTTCATTACCAGCGGGGTACGGGTCACTGACACCCGCAACAACGTGACCAAGCCCAGAATCCAGGTCGATGCGGCACTCGAGCTGCTGGGTGACACACCGCCCTCCCCGACCGCCCCGACTGCTCCAACGAGTCTGACGGCGACAGTAAGCAGCGAGACAAAGATCGATCTCAGTTGGACCGACAATTCATCCAACGAGAATGGATTCCGCATTCGACGGCGGATCGGCACCAACGGTGACTGGATCGCAATTGCAACGGTCGGCCAGAACGTTACAACCTGGTCGATGACCGACGCTGTTGCTGGTACTACCTACTACTTTACGGTCACGGCATACAATGACGGGGGAGAATCGACCCCCTCAAACCAGGTCACGGCAACAACGACCACTTCTCTTCCCGAAGTGCCGGTCAATCTGAGAATCAACTCGCGAACCTCGACCCGGCTCGATCTGACGTGGATCGACAATTCGAATAACGAGATCGGATTCAAGATCGAACGACAGTCAGGTAACAATGGTACCTGGGATGAGATCGCATCGGTCGGGACAAACACCACCTTTTTCCAGAACTCGGGCCTGCGGCCCGGTACTCCCTACTCATATCGGATTTCATCGTTCAATTCGGTTGGAAAATCGGCTTACTCCAATGTAGCCACTGAGACAACCCTGCCTGATGATACCGGAAACGGCCAGATTGTCAGTCCCTCCAATCTTCAGGGGGCGGCCGTCTCTCCAAGTCAGATCAACCTCTCCTGGCTCGACCGGTCGGAAAATGAGAGTGGATTCCGGGTGCGGCGAAAGATTGGCATCGACGGACAGTGGGCAACGATTGCCAATCTCGAATCCGGAGCGACCAGTTTCCAGAATACCGGACTGGTTCCCGGGACAACCTACTATTACACGGTCATCTCGTGGAACGGCCTGGGTGAGTCGAGCCCCTCGAACGAGGTCAACGTCTCAGCCCCGAACAACAGCTTCATCCCGCTCAACAACGGGCTCACCGCACGCAGCAACCTGCTGCGCAACCAGACCCACTACTATCAGATCAACGTGCCGATCGGCGCGACCCGTCTGGCCATCAACACGACGGGGACAGGCAATATTGATCTCTATGTGCGGTATGGTAACCAGCCGATGATCAACATCTACAACCATCGTTCGATCAGCAACAGTTCGAGCGAGACGAGTGTCACCAGCTACCCGGCAGCGGGTGACTGGCACATTATGATCGTCGGATTCAGCAACAACATCAGCTTCTATAATCTGACGGCAACCTTCCAGGTTGGAACCTCGGTCGAGCTGCCGGCGGCGCCGAGCAATCTGTCGGCCCGTGTCAGTTCACCGAACCAGGTCAGCCTCAGCTGGATCGATAACTCGAGCAACGAGCTTCTCTTCCGATTGCGAAGACGAGCTCTGAGTGACGGAGTCTGGATCGACCTGCCACCAGTTCAGCAGAACACGATCAGCTATCTGGACAACACGGTCACACCGGGAACGACATACTTCTACAGTGTTACCTCGATCAATGGAGCGGGAACTTCGGCTGCCTCGAATGAGGTGAGTGTCAGCACCAGTGGAGGTGAGAATCAGGTTCCAGCTGCGCCCACCAATCTGGTTGCGAGCGTCGTTTCACCGTCGCAGGTCAACCTGAGCTGGACCGACAACTCGAACAATGAGGCGGGTTTCCGGGTTCAGCGGAAGGTCTCCGGAGGCAGCACCTGGTCGGAGCTGAACCTGACCGGGCAGAACGTCACCTTTTTCCAGGATACTCAGGTGCTGGGTGGCCAGAGCTATTCCTACCGTGTCATTGGCTTCAATCAGACCGGGGATTCAGGACCCTCCAATGAAGCGACGGTGACTACACCGGCAGTACCAACCGCTCCGACCGATCTGCGAGTGACACTCGATTCTCCGACATCGGCCTTGTTGAACTGGACAGACACCTCCAGCAATGAGACCGGGTTCAGGATCTGGCGACGAACCGGGACGAATGGAAGCTATACGGATATCGGGGTGACATCATCGAATGTGACCAGCTTCATCAACAGCGGACTGATCCCGAATACTACCTATACCTACCGGTTGACAGCCTTCAACTCACTGGGAGATTCGGGGAGCTCGAATGAGGCAGTCCTGACCATCCCGGGGGATAAGCCTGTCACACCGGCAAATCCCACCGGGCTGATCGCGAAGGCGACCTCTGCGACACAGGTGGTGCTCAACTGGGTCGATGTCTCAGACAATGAGACCGGCTTCCGGATTCGCCGGCGGATTGGAACGGCAGGCACGCTGACCGAGATTGGCACGGTCAGTGCGAATGTCAACTTCTTCACCGATCTGAGTGCGCCACCCAACTCGACGATCTATTACCGGGTCTATGCCTTCAACAATAACGGTGAGTCGCCCAGCTCCAACGAGGCCAGCACCTCAACGCCGGGTGAGACCATTACCCTGCCAGCCCCTCCGTCTGGTCTGACCGCCGGTTCGATCACCAGCAGTCAGGCAACGCTCACCTGGATCGACAACTCGAACAATGAAGTCGGGTTCAGGATCCAGAGGCAGAACCCTGAGCGATCCGGGTGGGTCGAAGTCGCAACGGTTGCGGCCAATACGACCAGCTTGCAGAATACCGGGCTGTCAGGCGGACAGAGTTACCTCTACCGGGTGATTGCCTTCAACTCGGGTGGCAGCTCATCACCATCGAACGAGGTGGAAGTGGTCACCCCAGAAGTTCCGACCAATGCCATCGTCCTGACCAAGGCCAAGTCGATGACCGGGGTACTCCAGGCGGGACAGTCGCTCATCTATCGTATCCAGGTGCCGGGTGAGTTTGATTACCTGGCCGTGCAGACCAGAGGTCTGGGAAATGTCGACCTCTATCTCCAGCACGGCACATCGCCCCAGCTGACCGCCTTCACCTGTCGGTCAAACGGGTCAACCTCGAACGAGCTCTGCACGATCAACAAACCAGCCACCGGCGACTGGTTTGTGCTGGTCACCAGCAGCTCCAACAACCTCTCGCTCTACTCAGTAGTTGCGAACTACGGTTTTGGCACTCCGACATTATCCGAACAGGGTACGCCATAATCATCCTCCCCCGTCGAGGCCGGCCAGTCAGCAGGTCACATACCTGCCGACTGGTGTGCCTCGGCGGGGCTTCTCCCCGCTCCTCCCCCTGCACTGCCTTATCCTGTTCAGGCTCCTTCGTGAAAGATCATTCTGTCATTTATCGAACTCCCCCGGGAGATCAGCTCAAGGTGACGTACAACTGAGTCTGCCGGGTAGTCAGTGGACTGTGTCGGTTCGCGAACCGCCCCTCCTTCGCGCCTTTGCGTCTTCGCGTGAGGCCACCAGGAACCCTCCAGTCAGAGAGATCTCACAATGAGCCAATGAGCCAATGAGCCAATTAGCCAATTAGCCAATTAGCCAATTAGCCAATTAGCCAATTAGATAGATCGAAGGTAAATGCGATCGCCCTGCTACTCTCCCACTGGAGCAATCGCATTATCCCTCAGGATCTGCACGAGCGGGGTTCGAAGCGCCCCAAAGGGGCACTGAAGGAAATCTGCATTTATGGCACGGAATGTCCAAAGTCTAGGGTGCCCCTTTGGGGCGCAGGAACCATCTGCCTTTCCCCAATGAAGCATAGATGCCATTCTCGGAATAATTCCAATCAACTCACATTTTAAGGATCGAGCTGAGAGCCCAGAGACTCCACCCCAAAGTTTTTGAATTAGTGGCGAATAGCGGTTCCAGCAACTACTGTTTTGTCAAGTCTCTTCATAATGCGATTGCCCTGCTGCTTACCCCCATATTTCCCGACAATCTCTAATCTTGTCATTTACACAATTAATTTTATAACGTAAAATTTTATCTGTTTTGGCTCCCGCCAAGACATCATTTGACAACACTTTCCACTCTAATGTCTTTGACAAGTTCCGCCTGAAAATAGAGAAAAACGCACAATTCCGGAAGGTATTAATGACTAACAGAACCGACTCACACCGTATCTCATCAAAAACTCGGAACCTGCTTCTTATCGCGACCATTACACTGATAACCGGAGCTGGATTCACGTGGATGTTTGGCAGCTCCGCATCAACCGAACCAGGGATGCGGGTCTCACCTGCCACTCCTCGAACGGTAGCTGTGCCGGCGAACGGATTGGCAGCCGAGCCAGTCCGAAGCGAGCTGATGACCAGAGAGTTTACCCTTCTTGCCGCGAAAGCAGGCCAGGAAGGAATGGTGCGAGTGATTGTCGGATTACAGACCATCACTGAACCGACAGAGACAGCGAACAGCAATTCAACGATCAGTGCTTCCCCGGAACTGATCGAAAGCCTGCAGAGTTCATTGCTGACGAGGGTGTCCGGTTATGACACGGCATCGGTCAAGCGGTATCGCTATCTGCCATATCTGGCACTGAAGGTTAGTCCAGGCGGACTCGAGTCGTTGCGCCGTGACTCAATGGTCGTGACGATCCAGGAGGATGGAGTACTCTCGCCAGCGCTGACTAAAGGTCTAGGACGATGGGCCGGGATGCAAGTGCCAGAGGGTGGCCTGAACGGAGAGGGTCAGTCGGTAGTCGTGGTCGATACCGGAATCGACAAGCGAGAGCCGGCACTGGCGGGCAAGATTTCCGCCGAGGCCTGCTTCTCGACCAGCGATGCCGGAGCGGGAATCAACTCACTCTGCCCACCGCTTCAGCCATCGCCCGCAGACGATTCGGCGCTGCCCTGCACGATCGACAGCGCAGGATGCGAACAGGGAACCAATGTGGCCGGGATCCTCGCCGGTCGGAGCAGCGGTTTCAGCGGCATCGCCCCGCAAGCAAAGCTGATCTCGATCCAGGTCTTCTCCAACCTCACCGGAAAGGGTCAATGCGCGAATGGAAAAGATTCCTGTATTGGAGCCTTCCATTCCGATCTGATCAGCGCTCTTGAGCGCGTTTTTGAGTTGCGTCAGCAGCATTCGATTGCGGCAGTAAACCTGGCCCTCGCCGGAGGTCGCTTCACTGGAAACTGTGATGAGAATCTACCGGCGACAAAGTCGGCCATCGACCTTCTCCGTGGAGCAGGGATTGCGACGGTCGTCGCATCTGGCAGCGGAGGTTATGTCGACGCGCTGGCTGCACCGGCCTGCATCTCAACCGCCGTGAGCGTCGGGGCAACGAGAAGCACCGATGGATCGCGTGAGCTGGTCGATCCGGCAACGAACAGTTCCGGAAGACTTCATCTGCTTGCACCAGGTGAGCCGATGCCCTCATCCGAGCTCGTCGGTATTTCGGCTCGCGGCGCCGGACGGACTGGCGGAACATCCATGGCGGCTCCCCACGTTGCCGGATTCTTTGCGCTGGCACGGCAGAAACGGCCGGGTATCAGTGTCGGCACAGTGGTCGAGCTTCTCAAGTCGACCGGTCGGGAGATACTCGACCAGCGGAACGGACTGAGCATTCCGCGGATCCAGATCGATCGTGCCATCGATGGGCTCAACAGTGTTGCGGCAGTTCCGGCAACTCCGGATGGACTGGTGGCAACCACCATCTCGGCGACCCAGATCGATCTGGTCTGGAATGATGTTGCCACTGAGACCGCCTATGAGATCTGGCGGAGATCGAGCCTTAACGGCACGGCGACGAAGATCGCTGATATGGGTGCGAATGTTACATCGTTCGAGAACGCCGGGCTGACACCAGGGCGGACATACTTCTATTACGTGATCGCGACAAATGCTGATGGATCTTCCCAGGCCTCTGACACCGTTCGGGCGACGACCCAGCCAATCCCCCTCGCACCGAGCAATCTGACGGCAACGGTCGCCTCCCCCACCCAGATCAATCTGAGCTGGACGGACAATGCGACCAACGAGAAGAACTACTCGATTCGCCGCAGCCCGACGACGGGTGGCCCATACGTCGAAGTTGCCCAGGTCGCCCCAAACATCTCCACCTTCATGAATGTCGGCCTTGTCTCGGGAACGACCTACTATTATGTGGTGGTCGCAATCAATGGCGGAACGGAATCGACACCATCCAACGAGGCGACCGCCTCTACTCCGGAGATCGTGCCAGCCGCCCCGGGTGGACTGACAGTCACCGTTCAGGACATCAGCAAACCGAACGAACTGGCACTCAACTGGACTGACAATTCGAACAACGAGACCGGGTTCAGAATAGAGCGCCGCACCGCAACCGGTGAATTTACGGTCATCAGCAGCACCGTGCCAAAGGATACGACATCATTTACCAACACCGGACTATTGAAGAACACCCAGTACTTCTATCGAATATTTGCGTTCAACTCGGTTGGTGACTCACTCGTCTCCAACGTGGCAAACGGAACGACTCCAGACACACCGCCAAACGCCCCAACCGGCCTCACCGCGACAAGCGCATCGGCCACACAGATCAACCTGAGCTGGACCGACAACTCGGACAATGAGGTCACCTTTCGGATTTTCCGCAAACTGGGTGCGGGAGGCTCGTTTGGAACGACGCCGATTGCAACAGTAGCCGCCAATACGACCACCTATCAGGACAGTGGACTCGTCGACAATACGCAGTATTTCTATGAGGTTCGGGCAACAAATTCTGGTGGAGATTCGGCGGGGATTCAGGGTAACGCGACGACGCTGCCTCTGCCAGATCCGCCAACCGGCTTGATAATCAATCCAGGGACAGCAACGAAGCTCAATCTTTCGTGGACCGACAATTCGAGCGGTGTTGTGGCCGAGACCGGCTTCCGGATCAAGCGCAGCGCCACCTCGGGTGGACCATACACAGTCGTCAAGACTGTACCGCAGAACAGCAACTCCGCCGAGGATACGGGGCTGACTCCGGAAACGACCTACTATTATGTGGTGGTCGCTTTCAATACCAACGGTGAGTCCGAGCCATCGAATGAGGCATCACGGGCTACGGCTGCGCTGCCAGCCAAGCCGACCTCGGTCGTCGCGACACCAAACAGCAGTTCGCAGATTACTGTAACGTGGAACGAGAACGTCACTGATGACCAGGGATTCGAGGTCTGGCGAAAATCGACCTCAGGAGATTTTGTACTTCTCTCCACGACTCAGCCCGATATCAAAACCTACACTGACAACAGCAACATCAGTGGGAAGCAGTCGTACACCTACCAGGTGATTACGGTCAATCCGAATGGAAAGTCTCTCCCGGCCTTCTCCACACCGGTGACGACACCGGCCGGAGCGCCAGCTGCGCCGTCAATGTTGACGGCGACACCGGCCTCAGGTACCGCGATTACCCTTGCCTGGATCGACAACTCGGAGACGGAGACCGAGTACCGTGTCGAGCGGAGCCTGACGACGGTCACCGGGTTTGCGCTGATCGGGTCGGCACTTCCGGCAAACACGACCAGCTACACCGACACTGGACTGACGTCGGGTACGACCTACTTCTACCGGGTCTCTGCGCACCGGGCAGCTCAAGATGGCGATCCGGCCTTCACTTCAGCGGCTTCCGCCGAGGCCAGTGCGACCCCGCCGCCGATACCTGACCCGCCGACAAATCTTGGCGCGACGGCAACCTCTCCGACAAGTGTCAGTCTCACCTGGACAGATGGAAGCAGCAATGAGACACAGTTCCGCATCCGCCGGAAATCCGGGGCAGGCACATTCGCTCAGGTCGGAACGACGGCCCAGAATGTGACCAGCTTTAACGACACGACGGTCGGCGATGGAACAAGCTATGACTATGCAGTGACAGCCGTCAACGTCGCTGGCGACTCGACCGCACCGCCATCGGTCAATGTGGTCACCCCACTTCCGACACCGGGCAATCTGACTGCCGCGCCGATCAATGCCACGACCATCAGATTGAACTGGAACGACCTCTCGGCCAATGAGAGCAATTTCCGGGTTGAGCGGAGGCTGGGAAGCGGCGCCTACACGGTCATCGCCGCGTCGCTGCCGGCGAACTCGACCAGTTATGATGACAGTACAGGGCTGACTGTCGGTTTAGACTATACATACCAGGTGACAGCCTGGAATTCGACCATCAGTTCCGGGGCATCGACGAGTGCGACCACCCGTTTGCAGCCGCTTCCGGCTGCCGCGAGCAATCTCAATGCTACGCCAACCACATCGACGGCGGTCCAGTTGACCTGGACGGACAACTCGGACAATGAGTCCGGATTCCGGATCAGCCGTAAGACGGGAAGTGGTGGAACCTATGCGACCATTGCCACGGTGGCCCCGAATACGACCAGCCACACCAGCAGCGGTCTGTCCGAGGGGACGCAATATTTCTACCGGGTGACGGCGTTCAACGTCTCGGGTGATGCGGCCAATTCGAATGAAGACAGTGCAACGACACGCTCGAATGCACCAACAAATCTCGCGGCAACGATCATCAATTCGACAAGTGTCCGGCTCAACTGGTCCGATGGATCGACGACCGAGACCGGCTTCAGCCTCCGCCGCAATACTGGATCGGGCAGTTTCTCGGAGATTGCACAACTGCCGCCCAACACGACAACCTACCTCGACACCGGTCTGGTTTCTGATACATCCTATGGTTACCGGGTCTTTGCGACCAACGGTGGCGGGCTCTCGGCATCGTCGGAGGAGGCAACAGTAACTCCGCCTTCCATTCCAGCGGCAGCATCGAGTCTGGTCGCGACAGCAACCTCGACCAGCAAGATCACCCTGACCTGGACTGACAATTCGACTAACGAGAGCGGCTTCAGAATCCAGCGGGCGGCGGCGGCGACCGGGCCCTGGACGACGGTGCGCACCAATGTCTCAAATGTGAATACTTGGGAGGATAATGATCTCACCGAAAACACGACCTATCATTACCAGGTGATCACCTTCAATGCCGGTGGTGACGCATCACCATCGAACAGTGCCAACGCGACGACGCAGCTTGGTCCGCCAGCGGCGCCGAGCGGTCTGGTCGCGACGACACGTTCACCAACCCAGGTCACCCTCACCTGGATAGACAACGCAACCAATGAGACATCGTACAAGGTGCAGCGGAGAGATCCGAGCAGCAGTGTCTTTGCTGATATTGCGACACTTTCAGCCAATGTGACGCTTTACGACGACAAGGCTTCACAGACGAACGTGATCACAAACGGGTTGACCTACACGTACAGGGTGATTGCCATCAACGCCACCAGTACCGCCCCTTCGAATGATGCCACCACGACAACCGGAGTAACACCGCCAACGCCAACCAACCTGCAGACTCAGGTAGTCAGCTCATCGGTCGTCACCCTGAACTGGAATGATGCCGGGACGACCGAGAGTGGATTCAGGATTCGACGCCGGATTGGAATCGATGGTGTTGAGACGGTGGTCGGATTGGCAGCGATGGTACTTACAACCGGCGGAACCTATACTGACACCAATCTCAAATCGGGCACAAACTACTACTATACGGTGACCTCCTTCGATCTGGTTGGTGAGTCTTTACCGACGTCTGCCGTCCTGGCACGGACGATCGAGACCTTCCCACTGCCCGCCTCGAACGTCACGGCGACGGCGGCCTCAGCCTCCCGGGTTGATGTCAGCTGGACCGACAATGCTGATAATGAGACCTCCTTCAAGGTCCAGCGAAAGACTGGGGGCGGTGCCTATGCCGACGCTTCGGCTGAGCTGGGACCGAATGTAACCACATTCTCTGATACCAATGGTGTGCTGCCCCTGACGACCTACAATTACCGGGTCATCACGACCAATACGATCGGGAGTGAGTTCTCGACCAACGAGGCAACGGTAACGACACCGATTGCCGCTCCAACCGCCCCGACCAGTTTCACTGCGACGATCGTCTCCTCATTCCAGCTCAACCTGAACTGGGGTGATGCAGCAACCAACGAGACGGGATACCGGCTCTACCGCCAGGTAGGAACTGGCGAGTTCACTCTCTACCAGACACTGGGAGCAGGAACGACATCCTTCCAGGATTTTGGACTGGATGAGGGGGTTATCTACAGCTACCGGCTGGCGGCCTACAATTCGTCAGGTGAATCGACACCATATGCCGTGGCAACGGTAACCATGCCAATTCTTCCGGGACCTCCAACCAATCTGGTTGTCGCCAAAAAGAACGCCAATTCGCTCGAATTGGCCTGGGTCCAGGCGGCCCAGGGTGGCGATGAGACGGGCTTCAGGATTCTCCGCAAGTCCGGGAGCGGAAGCTTTGCACTGCTGACGACCACTGCGGCCAATGTCTTCACCTACATCGATACCGGACTGGCTCAGAATACCAACTATGTCTACCGGGTTATCGCCTTCAATCAGGGCGGTGATTCGGATGGGTATGCCGAGGGGAATCAGACCACACCAATCATCCCTCCACCGCCAACGATTACCACAGTAACACCAATCAGCTACAAGCAGATCACAGTTAACTGGACGTATCCAGCGACCGATCCCGTGACCGGGCTCACCCAGGTCCAGTTTGGCCTGGACGGATTCATTCTGCAGCGCAGCACTTCACTGTCCGGCCCCTTCACAACGGTCTCCAGTACCATTCAGGCTGCTGATCGAAGCTTTACAGAGGACAATCTGATCTCAAAGAGAGTCTATTACTACCGAGTCCTGGCAAAGACTGCCTACGACCAGTCGCTGGTCTCGAATATTCTCTCTGCGGAGACTCTCGATGGTCCTCCCGATTCGCCGACCAATCTGGTCGCCGCGGTGTTGAGTCCGACAACGATCCAGCTGACCTGGAGCGACAATTCAAACAATGAGACCGGCTTTGTGATCCAACGGAATACAACCGGTACCGATCCGTGGACCGATCTCGTTACCCAACCTGCAAATACTCTCACCTACAGCGACAATGATATATCCCTTGTGCCGGGGACCAGATACTACTACCGTGTCAAGGCCACCAACAGTAGCGCGACTCCGCCCGATTCGCTCAACTACACCAACGTTGCCAATGCATCCTTGCCGACCCAAGTCCCAGGCGCACCAACCGGACTGACAGTCGGTACAAGAACTCCGACCTCGATTACGCTGAATTGGAATTATGCCAATCCGGCAAATGAGATAAGCATCAAAATTGAGCGAAAGCCTCTTGATTCGACTGCGGCATATTCGCCAATCGCCACCATTACATCAGTGGCGATCGGCACCTACACAGACACTGGTCTGACAGAGGGGACATCATTCAGCTACCGTCTGGTCGCCCAGAATATTGTCGGATCTTCAACTGGAGTGTTGATCGATACTGCGACACTCACAGTGGCACCGACCAACCTTGTCGCGACCGTCGACACCTTCACGAGCGCCAGACTGACCTGGGTCGACAACTCGCTCACCAACTCAACCTACAAGATCTATCAGCGGTTGAGCAGTGAGTCAAACTTTAGCGAATATCCGACCGTCCTTACGGGCACGGCGACAACACAGCTGATCTCCGGTCTGCTGTCCGGATCGACCTACTTCTTCAAGGTAGTTTCCGTGCGAGTGCTTGATGAGTCGGCCGATTCGAATATCGTCAGCCTTGCTCTGCCGACCAAACCGACCGCACCGACGACACTGGTCGCGACGACCAACCCGACGACACCGGTCTCACGGATCGACCTGCAGTGGATCGATCGGTCAAACAACGAGACTGGGTTCCGGATCGAGAGAAGGACGGCGACCACCAGTTTTGCGCTGGTGACAACGGTTGGGGCCGGAGTGACCCAGTACGCCGACTCAGGACTGGTCTCGGGAACCGACTTTATCTATCGGATTGCAGCGGTCAACGCCGGCGGGTTCTCCGACTGGTCGAACGAAGTCGGAGCATCAACCGAGGGCTACCCGCCAAACGCCCCGACCAATCTGGTCGCGACGGCAGTCTCCGGATCGCAGATCAACATCTCCTGGAATGACAACTCCGACAACGAGGCCGGGTTCCGCGTCCAGCGACGACAGATCCCGACGAGCGGTTCACCGGGAGCCTGGCTGACCATCGCGACCGTCAATCCAAACATCACGGCATTCCAGAACACCAACCTGATTCCTGGAAGAACCTATGCATACCGGGTGACGGCCTTCAACAATGATGGCGATGCCACCTCGAATGAAGCGCAGGCCTTCACGCCGCGGACCGTTCCAGCGGCCCCGAATGAACTGACGGCCACGGCGATCTCCGGATTCCAGATCAATCTCGCCTGGAATGACAACTCCGGGACTGAGGATGGCTTCCGGATTTTTAGGAAAGCCTCCCTCTCCGGTACATTTGCACAGATCGGCGAGGTATTGGCCGACGTGAGAACCTACCAGGATACCGGACTGACGCCTAACACGCGTTACTACTATCAGGTGATCGCGTTCAATGATGTCGGTGTTTCGGCCGCCTCGAATGAGATAAGCGCGACGACACTGGTGACACCAAATGCCCCGAGCAATCTGGTGGCGACGGCCTTCTCCTCAACACAGATCAATCTGAGCTGGACCGACAACTCAATCAATGAGTCGGGGTTCAAGATCCAGCGAAGGACGGGAACGAACGGGATCTGGGTTGAGGTTGGTACGGTTTCATCCAACATAAAGGTCTTCCAGAACACCGGGCTGACTCCTGGTCAGAGCTACGTCTATCGCGTTGTTTCCTACACCCCAACGAGCGATTCGGCTCCCTCGAACGAGGCCAGTGCAACAACTCCGGTAGGTGTACCGACTGCCCCGGGCAACCTGCAGGCCGTCACCATCTCGTTCTCGCAGATCAATCTGACCTGGAGTGACAATTCAGGTAATGAGACATCGTTCATCATCCGTCGCAAGGCTGGAAGTGCCGGGACCTATTCCGACATCGCCACAGTGGCGGCGAACGTGACCAGTTACCAGGATACGGGACTTGCGGCATCGGTAACCTATTACTATGTCGTAATCGCATCCAACACCAACGGCAATTCGGCGCCATCGAACGAGACCTTTGCGACGACCTCCTCCGGAGGATCGCAGGTGCCGACTGCCCCATCCAATCTCGTCGCCACGGCAATCTCGGCGACGCAGATCAATCTGACCTGGAGTGACAATTCGGGTAATGAGACCGGGTTCAGGATCCGTCGTCGAACTGGTCTCGATGGAGCGTGGAGTGATATCGCGACGACCGGTCTCGATACGACCACCTATTCCGACACTGCATTGACTCCGGGTACGACCTACTACTACTCAGTCCGGGGAACCAATGCGATTGGTGACTCGGCCCTCTCCAACGAGGCCAACGCGACGACCTCGTCAGGCTCGACGACACCGCTGGCGCCACCAACCAATCTGCAGGTAACAGCGATGACTGTCTCTTCGACGAGACTGACCTGGACCGACACCTCATCGGCAGAGTCCGGATTCCGGATCCAGCGTCGCCAGGGAACGGACGGGGCTTGGGGAGACATTACAACCACTGCAGCCAATGCGACGTCCCACGAGGACACAGGGCTACTCTCCAACGCGAGCTACACCTATCGTGTCTTCGCCATCAATAGCGGAGGAAGTTCAGACCCATCGAATGAACATTCGATCACCATTCCGACCTTCAACTTCGAGGTACTGTCGAATGGGCAACCCTCCAGTAATGCGGTCGGACGAAATCAGTCCAAGTACTACCGCATCTATGTCCCGACAGGGGCATCAGAGCTGTTGGTCCAGACGAGTGGGAACAACAATGTCAACCTCTACGTTCGCTATGAGCGGCAGCCGCAGATCACCGCTAACTGCCGCTCTGAGGGCTCGACATCGGCCGAACAGTGTCGACTGGTCTCCCCAAATGCGGGTGACTGGCACGTGCAGGTGCTTGGAAATGCCTCATCGACAAGCAACTTTACGGTGACGGCCACCTATCAGGGTGGAGGAACCGTCTCCGTGCCGGGCGCACCGAGCGCACTGGTCGCCACACCGACCTCATCGACACAGGTCAACCTGACGTGGCTCGATGGGGCAACCAATGAAACCGGCTTCCGCATCCGGCGCCGCCTCTCATCGAGTCCGACCTGGTCACTGATTGCTACGGTCGATCCGAATGTGATCAACTATGTGGACACGGGGCTTACGCCAGGTTCAACCTACAGCTACTATGTGACGGCAATCAACATTGCCGGAGAGTCAGCCAACTCCAATGAGGCCTCGGCGACGACACCCTCATCAGGAGGCTCGGCACCAACCGCACCGGGCAATCTGGTCACGGCGACCATCTCCTCGTCACAGATTAATCTGAGCTGGACGGACAATTCGACCACTGAGTCAGGCTTCCGTATCCGCCGGAGGACGGGTACTTCAGGCTTTGGCGACGTGGCCACCGTCGCTGCGAATGTGACGACCTACCAGAACACGGGCCTCGCGGCGGGGACAACCTATGTCTACCAGGTGGTTTCCTACAACGACTTCGGGACCTCCGCCGGCTCGAATGAGAGCACCGCGACCACGACTTCGAGTGGCGGCGGTGGAACCGGAACACCAACGGCACCAAGTGGATTGATCGTCAGTGCCGCATCAACGACAACGGTCAATCTCTCCTGGGATGACAACTCGACCAACGAGGGGGGCTTCCGAATTGAACGAAAGCTCGGTGTTGGAGAGTGGTCGACCGTGGGGACTCTTGGTGCAAACATCGAGACGTGGCTCGATACGGGACTCATCGCTACGGCAAACCTGACCTACCGTGTGGTCGCTTTCAACAGCACTGGCAGCTCGACGCCATCTGAAGAGAGATCGGTCACAGTTCCGAGCTTCAACTTCACAACAATCACGAACAATGAATTATTCACCGGTTCTGTCAGTCGGAGCTCTTCACGGTTCTACAAGATCTATGTTCCACCAGGAACGGCTGAGCTGACGGTAGAGACAACAGAAGGGACATTCGATCCAAACCTCTACCTGCGAGTCGACCGGCAGCCGACCGAAGTGGCCTACAACTGTCGATCGATCAGCAGTGGAGCCATTGAAAGGTGTCGAGTTCTGACGCCGGTTCCTGGAGACTGGCACATTATGGTGATCGGTAACACGATCACTACCAGCAACTTTATCCTGAGGGCAAAGATCATCGAGGCAGCACTCGAGTTCAGTAACCGTCAGAATTAGAGACTCACCCTACATCTGCCCCGCCCGGCCCGAACCTGGTTCAGGCCGGGCGGGGCATCTCTTTTTGGGCCTTTGGACATATGTTGGGATCTCCCCTTCGCAGAGACCCTCTCCGAGACCGAACGAAATTAATCCTTTAATATACTGATAATTCCTATTGTGAAGAGATAGCAAAGTGGTTATTATGTGTTTTCTGTTTTTCGGGGTTGATCCTCTCGTTATGTGGAGGCGAACCTGAAGATCAGGAGAACGACGACCCCCCTCAAAGAGATGCCGCGTCTGATCCTCGACGGCTTCATACAAACTTGACTTGCCATGGTTCAAGTAAACACACTTCGATCTTTCGTCAGATTTACAAGGTAGAACAGTCTCTGATCCTCATTTCGTGCGTTGGCCTTGCCTTTTGCCTGTGCGTTGGCCGTCCATTTCGGCCAGGTCCTGTGCGTGGTGGAGGGGGTGTCAGGACTGTGCTGCCATTCACTGCCCATCTGAAAGGTGATTATGAACCGGCAAACTACTTCGCACATTCTTCAAAGATCAAATGAGCGGACATGGCGGACATTGACGACCGTCCTCGTGCTGATCTTGCTGTCACTGAGTGTAAACGGACAGACAACCAACGGGCAGAATATGCCAGCCACCGGGGAACGGGAGCGGAGTTCAGATGAATCCATCCCCGAGCGGAACGAGGCGGCAATTCGCCACTTTCTTGAGATATCCGAGCGGCTTGGTGAGTCTGGTTCGATACCGGTGATGGTCCGGATGCGCGAAGCTGGACAATCCGGAGCTGGACGACTTCTTGGTGAAATTACCGGATATGACGCCGGGTCGGTGAAGCGTTTTCGCTATGTTCCATACCTGGCGCTGCGGGTCGACCGAAATGGACTGGAGCAACTGCGAAGCTCAAGGCTCGTAACGGACATCGCGGAGGATAATGGCGTACATCCGTCGATCGTCACCCGCCCCCGGTGGATTGGCAGTTCAGACGATCGGAAGAATGGTGAAGCGGGAGTAGGTCGGACGATCGCCTTGATTGGTGGGTCGATCGATCGACAACATCCGGAGCTGGCCGGTCGGCTGGTTGCCGAGGGGTGTTATTCGACGACAGATTCACAGAATGGAATCGGTTCGGTCTGTGTCGGTGAGGAGCGGATCGATTGTGGTGCAGGAGGAGTCTCCTGCACGGCTGAGACTGGTCGAGCCCTGCTGGCCGCAGGTCAGGATTCATTTGCATCAAGAGCCTCCATCATCTCGCTGCAGGTCTTCTCACGCGTGGAACGGGGAGACGGATGCCCTGATGGCAGTGCCGGCTGCCTGATCGCCTTCGATTCGGATGTTGTCCGGGCACTTGAGAGAGTCTACGAACTGCGTCATCAATACCAGATCGGGTCCGTCAGTCTCAACCTCAGCAATCTGCGTCTGGCGGCAAACTGTGATGAGAGGGGATCAGCCCTGCAGGAGGCACTCACGCTGCTCAAGGACCGCGGGATCATCACCGTGGTGGCAGATGAGACCGGCGGAGCAGGCCGTTCCTGCCTCGATGGGTCGATCAGTCCAGGACAGCTGGCGGAGTTCCGGGGAGAGGCTTCCGAGCTGGCTGGTCTGCTGGTTGCCGGTAACGATCCATTTGCCGGCCCACTGGCTGAAAGTCCATTTGCTCAAGAACTGCAAGGGCTGGTTAAACCGAATGGGCTGAAGCTGGAGCCATTGACCAACGGCGGAACCATCGAGACAACTCTCACCGCCACGATTCCCTCCATTCCCACCGAATTGCTGGGCACGGCGCTCTCGACCTCGCAGATCGAACTGACCTGGCTTGCCAACGAGATGAAGGATGGCGGTTTCCTGATTCGTCGCAAGAGGCTCAACGACACAGCCTGGATCTCCATTGCCACGGTCGGGGCAGGCCTGCGAAGGTATGTCGATACCGGCCTCTTTCCGGGCACGACATATCTCTATAGTATCTCGGCAATCAATCCGCAGGGTGAGTCGCTCCGTTCAAATGAGACGCTGGTCGAGCTGCCAATCTACAATTTCCGGCAGTACGGTACGAATGGTGTTCCAGTCAACAGCTCGCTTCATCTCAATAACTATGAGTACTACCGGGTCTCGATCCCCTACGGCGCAACCCAGTTACTGGTTCAGACCTATGGGAGTGGAGATTCGGATCTCTATGTTCGCTTTGGAACTGTCCCCGGACTCTACAAGTTCGACTGCCGTTCGCGGCTCAATACTTCATCCGACCGGTGTGTCTTCAGTTATCCGCAGGCTGGTGACTGGTACATCATGGTCTACAGCAACTCACGATCGGTCGTCAACTACACTCTCGACGCAACCTTTCTGACAGGAGTCGAGAGAAATCGCCCGGTCGGACCGACCAATCTATTCGCGACAGCAACCTCGGCAACCCACATTACTCTCAACTGGGAGGACAATTCGACCAACGAAGTCGGATTCAGTATCCGGCGGCGGGTTGGGATCAATGGCATACCGGTCGAGATCGCCACCGTCAGTCAGGATGTGACCAGGTATATCGACACGGGACTGATGCCGGACGTGACCTATTATTACTCGGTTATCGCCTACAATCTGGCAGGCTTCTCACTCAGTTCAAATGACGCGAATGCCACGACACCCGGCCAGTTGACGTCACGACCGGTCGCGCCTGGGGGACTGCTCGCCACACCCGGTGGGCTCTCGGCGATCACCCTGACCTGGATCGATACCTCGACAAACGAGGCAGGGTTCACCATCCGGCGCCGGGCCTATTTGAGCAATCTCTGGCTGGTTGTCGGAAGCGTCGGACCAAATGTGACCAGCTTTCAGGATACGCAGGTGGTTCCTGGAATGACATACTATTACACGGTCACGGCGAACAACACTGCGGGTGAGTCACCACTCTCCAATGAGACATTCGCTTCAAGCGGGGGTGGCAGTACAACCAATGTGGCCCTCCCTCCGCTCAACGTGCTAGCGACGGCGACAACTACCGGACAGGTCATGCTGCGGTGGACCGATAACTCATCGACTGAGTTTGGATTCCGTATCCGACGCAAGGAGGGGGATAATGGAACGTGGATCCTGATTGCCATTGTCGCGCAGAATGTCACCAGCTACCTGAACGAAAACCTCGCTCCGGGCAGCACCTATTTTTATACCGTGAGCAGTTTCGATGCGACAGGAGAGTCGATTCAGTCGAACGAGTCGGTGGTGTCGATGCCGATCAATGCCTTTACCGTTATCGAGAACGGGGTGATGATCCCGCATACGGTTGGGAGATACCGTCTCCGCTACTATCGTCTCAGCGTCCCCAGCGGAGCTTCCGAGCTGCTGATCCAGACAAAGGGGGTAGGGAGCACCGAGATGTACACTCGAACCGGTCTGCAACCGACCAACTTCTTTCACAACTGTCGATCACTCTCTGACACGACCAACAACCGTTGCTACTTCCTCAATCCAACGCCTGGTGACTGGCATATCCTGCTGACAAGCTCTACCCAGCAGGGGAGCACCTACCAGTTGACGGCGACTTACAAGATGGGAGTCAACAACCAGGTCCTTACTCCCACGGCGAAATAGGCAGATGATTTCGTCGGTGAGGATCGTGAAGCTGAAATAGAGAGAGGCGGGAGGAGAATCTCTTCCCGCCTCTCTCTATTTCTATCTGACGACTTTCCGTGATCGGCTCAGTACCGGGGTATGGTTGGATCGATCTCGCTTGCCCACCCCAGAATACCACCATCGAGGTTGATGAGATTGGTATAGCCGTGAGTCACTTCGAGCTGCAGGATAGCAGTCGCACTGCGTTTGCCACTGCGGCACATGACGACCACCGGGATATCACGACGAATCTTATCCGAGGAGTGCAGGACCGTAGCAAGGGGAATCAGCTCCCCGCCGATATTGCAGAACTGGTACTCATTCTCTTCGCGGACATCGACGAGCTGGTGTTCGGTACCGGCATCGAGCATCTCCTTGTATTCCTGGGCAGAAATGGATTTTGTCATCATTTTCCTCACTTAGCTTGGGTTATTCCTATGGCTGTTATTGACGGCGGCGAGAGCCCGGTCGATATCAGCGACAATGTCATCAATATGTTCGAGGCCGGCGGAGATGCGGATAAGACCCGGAGAGATTCCGACGGCGAGACGATCTGCTTCACTGAGCTTTGAGTGGGTAGTCGATGCCGGGTGGGTCGCCGTGGTTCGGGCATCACCAAGATTTGCCGTGTGGGAGAGCATGGCGAGCGAGTCGAGAAAGAGCCGACCGGCATCGATCCCTCCCCGAATGACGAATGAGACGACCCCGCCACCCTGGCGCATCTGACGGCGAGCAAGTGCAGACTGCGGATGCGAATCTAGAAAAGGGTAGATGACCCGCTCGACCTCAGGACGAGTTTCGAGCCACTGGGCAAGTCGAAAGGCATTATCACAGTGGCGATCCATCCGGACCGCGAGGGTCTCAAGGCTCTTCGAGAAGACCCACGCATTGAATGGAGAGAGTGAGGGGCCGGTATGACGGGCAAAGAAACGGATCTCCTTGACCAGATCGGCCCGCCCGGCAATCAGACCGCCGATGGCTCTTCCCTGCCCGTCAATGAACTTGGTGGCGGAATGGGAGACGAGATCGAGGCCATATGTGAGCGGTTGCTGAAGGTAGGGAGTAGCAAAGCAGTTGTCGACAACCGAGATCAGACTCCGGTCACGACAGAAGCCGGCGAGCCATTCGAGATCGACCAGATCGAGCCCGGGATTTGAGGGGGTCTCGACAAAGACCAGCCGGGTCTCCGGGCGCACGGCAGCCGCCCAGGTGTCAGGAGACTGCAGGTCGACATAGGTCGTCGTGATTCCCCATTTCGGCAGGATCTGATTGAGAATCTGATGAGACGAACCGAAGAGTGCCCGGGAGGCAAGAACGTGATCACCGGACTTGAGCAGGGCCCCCAGAATCGTAAAGATCGCCGACATTCCCGAGGCACAGGCAAGTCCATCTTCAGCCCCTTCGAGGCGGCAGATCTTGTTGACCAGTTCGGTGTTGTTCGGATTGGAGAACCGGGTGTAGATGTTTCCGGGAATCTCATCGGCGAAGAGCGCCCGTGCCTGTTCAGCATCATCAAAGACGAAACTTGAGGTCAGGTAGACTGGAACCGAATGCTCACGGTTCTGGGACCGGGGATCCTGATTGCGAATGGCCTCGGTTTCAAAATGCTTTTTTTCCATTGCCGACATGCCTCTCTGCGAATAAAAGATGGATTATAAGGCAGGTCGAATGGAAAATCGACTCGATCGAGCCCGAACCGGAAGGATCAGGCAACCGTGGAACGTGTCGCTGATTCGCGTCGATTCCGGACTACGGTGTCCCAATGTTGCCTGTGCCGATTTAGATCGTCGGTACTTTGCGAAGCGAGACCGGTCGTGCGCGCCCCCGGCTAGAGCACCAGAAACTGTCGCGTTCGGTCGGTCCAGGCAACATTGGTCTGGACATAGATCTGCCATGAAGCACGTGGAAGCTTGACGTTGACAAAGGTCAGTGAAGTAGCGCTCGTGACCGTCACATTCTCAGGTGGGACGACCTGACACTTGTTGGTCCCACTCTGACAAAAGTAGACGCGAGTGGTCGTCAACTCGAAATTGGTTCCGCTGATCGTCCCTTTGAAATTGACATTGGCCCGGGGGACCGTCGGAGTGATGAGGTAACCGGTGATGGTCGGGAAGTTACCGGGCAGAACAACCACCTCAAAAGTTGACGAACGGTTTGAGTCTCCCACGGTTGTTCGAACAAAAACCTGCCACTTTCCACCAGGAAGAGAGAGTGATGTCAGGTCGATCGTGTTCTGATCGACCACATTGACGGAGCCTGGGGCGGCCTGAAGACAGACGCTGGCAGGGCTCTCGGGACAGAAGAAGACCGATGAGTTGTCGCTGGAGAAGTTGGTTCCGACCAGACGGCCGGCAAAGGGTCTGGAGGCTTCGGGTGTCGCCGGACTCCAGGTCGCCGAGATCAGTGTTGGCAGATCAAGTGTCGACTGGCGAACGGTAAAGGCTGCAGATCGCGCGGAGGTTCC
>CAIOZW010000054.1 GCA_903862855.1 uncultured Acidobacteriota bacterium | reverse complement strand
GAGCCATTGCACGGAGCGGTGAATCGAGGCCAATCTCCGTCGCAATCGTCGGATTATCCGGCTTCTCTCTCTTCTGACTACGCCGACCGGTCCGGTTGCCGATCACCTCACGCATCTCCCGCGCCCGGCGTCGCACCATCTCCCTCACCCTCTCTTCATTCTCACGTTTGCGCCTCTCCTTTCCCTCTCGTCCGGCAGCAGTCGAGGGGTCGACCAGCCCTCCAAAGGTGAGCAGCAACCAGATCGGGATGAGAATGATCAGGGCGACAATTGAGCGTCGACGGGCGACAGTAGAGGTGACTTGGCTAGGCAGCATTCTGACGTTCAACATCAATTACTCCGGGGACTTTTCTGAGGGCGTTGAGAACTTTCTCGAGATGCTTCAGATCGGCAATATCGATGGTAAAGTTGATCCATCGATAATTGTCATTCGACTGCTGCCGATCGGTCTGCAGATCCTGAACATTGGTCTTTAAAGTGTTGAGAACATTCATGAGCGCCGCCAGCTGACCCTGACGATCCTCGGTCAAAACCGAGAGCGGCACCTTGTATGGACGGTCATGCCCATCACCAACCCACGTGACCTCGATGATCCGTTCACGATTGATGAGCAGGTTACTGACATTGCTGCAGCGCCGGGCATGGACGGCCACGCCCTTGCCACGAGTGATATAACCGATGACCGCCTCGCCGCGAATCGGTCCGCAGCAAGGCGCCAGGTAGGCCATGACATCATCAACGCCCTTGATCGTGATCCGATCATCGCCAAGACGGAGTACCCGCTTGACCACATTGGTCACCTTCGAGATCTTCGAGCTGGCCTGATTCTCGAGCAACTCGAGTTCATCTTCTGAGATGAACCGACTCAGAACCTGCCGGGGCAGCAACTTGCCGTAACCGATCGCAACGAATAGATCCTCTGTCTTCGGGTAACCATTCTCGTGCAGATAGCGATCGAATCGTTGATCCTCCATCACCTGACGTGACTTCAGATGGAGCTTGGCCGCCTCCTTCTCGAAGAGCTTCCGCCCCATCTCCAGTGCCTCCTGCCGCTGCTTCTGCGCAATGACCGCCTTGATCTTGTGACGCGCCTTGGCCGTCACGACAAAGTTGAGCCAGTCACGGCTTGGCTTGTGACCCGGTGTTGTCAAAATCTCGACCGTATCGGCATTCTGAATCTGATACCGCAGGGGAACCAGCCGTCCATTGACCTTGGCCCCGGTGCACTGATCTCCAACCTGGCTGTGGATGGCGTAGGCAAAATCGACTGTCGTGGCGTGGCGCGGGAGCTGGATAACCTTTCCCTTGGGTGTCCGCGCATAGACCTCCCTCGGGTAGAGGTCGAGCTTGAATGACTGGGCAAACTCGACGGCATCGACCACATCCTGCTGTGACTCGACCAGCCGGCGCAACCAGAGCATACTCTCATCCTCGGTCGAATCGGTGCCCTTTCCCTCCTTGTACTTCCAATGGGCGGCAATCCCCTCTTCGGCGACCCGATGCATCTCCTCGGTTCTGATCTGCACCTCGAAATGGTGTCCTTCACCTCCAACCACCGAGGTATGGAGAGACTGATAGCCATTTTCACGGGGTGTGGCAATGAAGTCCTTGATCCGATCCTGGAAAGGCTTCCAGTGCTTATGCATTACTCCGAGGACGTGATAGCAGTCGATCTGATCGCGGGTGATGATGCGGACTGCGGCCAGGTCATAGACCCGTTCGAGTGGAATGCGCTGACGTTTCAGCTTGAGGTGGATGCTGTAGAGACGTTTGATCCGCCCCTCGATACGCACATAGGGAACCCCCTCCTCATCGAGTCGCGACGCAATCCGCGTCCGCACTTCATCTAGAAAGGCCTCCTCAGAGGCTCGACGACTCTCGACTTCCTTCTTCAAATAGCTGTATGAGTCTGGCTCTAGATACTGAAAAGCCAGTTCCTCAAGCTCTGACCGCACCTTGCCCATTCCCAGTCGAAGAGCGATCGGCGCATAGACCTCAAGCGTCTCCTGACTGATTCGCGACCTCTTCTCTGGCTTCAGAAAGGCAAGCGTCCTCATGTTGTGCAGACGATCCGCCAGTTTGACCAGAACAACACGTATGTCATCAACCATCGCAAGAACCATCTTGCGCAGATTCTCGGCCTGGACCTCCTCGCGTGACATCTCCTTGCCAAGATTACTGATCTTGGTCACCCCATCGACGATCCGCGCCACATTCTGACCGAATCGTTCACTGATCTCTTCCGGCTCAACCAGGGTGTCCTCGATCACATCGTGAAGCAGGCCACTGCAGACCGTCTCGACGTCCATCTTCATATCGGCCAGAATATCGGCAACCGAGAGTGGATGCACGAGATACGGCTCACCCGAGGCCCGCACCTGATCCTTATGCTTGACCGCTGAAAAGATATAGGCACGCCGCAGCACATCAACATCCGCTCCTGGATGATGGCGCTCGACCTTTCTTTCGATATCCTCGTAACGGATCATACCTGCCGATTATAGCAGGAAAAATTATTGACGGAAGACGACTTCTCGGGAGCTTCCAGATAATGCCCTGATCCGCCCCCCTTGCTGAATCGAGATACCGATTGGTGCCCAAATCGAGCAGCTATCCGCATCATCAATATGGTCAAACACAACCAGTAAGCGACAAGTGGTGGAGAGTTCCCTCAACTCTCCACCTGACCTGCCGATCCGGTACCCATGGATCGAAACTCAATCCTCCTCATCCTTGCGGACTCGTCCCTCGGCCTGGGCCTGCTGGACGATCTTCTGCGCGAGGTGCGGCGGCAGCTCATCGTAGTGGGAAAACTCCATGTGATAGGATCCACGGGCACTCGTGATCGAATTGAGCGTCTGCGGATAGGTAAGCATCTCACCCATCGGCACCTGAGCCCTCACCACTTGCAGTGTCCCCTTTGTGTCCATCCCCTGGATGCGGCCGCGACGCGAGTTGAGATCACCCATGATCTCCCCCGAGTACTCCTGGGGTGCGAACACCTCCACATTCATTACCGGCTCGAGAAGCACTGGCTGGGCCTTCTCCATTGCCAGTTTGAAGGCCTTTCTTCCAGCCATCTGGAACGAGAGATCATCACTGTCGACGGTGTGGTATGAACCATCGATCAGTTCAACCCGGAAATCGACCAGTGGATAACCAGCAATGGCGCCCCGGATGGCCGCATCCCGTATTCCCTTCTCGACAGCCGGTCGCCATTGCTGCGGTATCGCCCCGCCAAAGATCTTATCCTTGAACTCGAAGCCACCTCCGCGTGGCAGCGGCTCAAAGATGCATTTGCAATCCCCGAACTGCCCACGCCCACCTGTCTGCTTCTTATGACGCCCCTGGACCTCTATCCGCCCCTTGATCGTCTCACGATAAGGAATCTTGGGCTGATGCAGCACCACCTCGACGTGATAACGGTGCTGAAGTCTGGCGACAACCGTCTCGATATGCTGTTGACTCGTCCCGCCGATCTCAAACTCCTTTGTCTCATCGTTCCGGTCGTAATGGAGCTGTGGATCCTCATCGAGGATTCGGTGGAGTGCCCCGGAGAGCTTGTCTTCATCCGCACGCGACTTTGGCTCGATCGCAAAATGGATCGCCGGTTCAGAATACCGCGAGGGAGGATAGTAGATCGGAGCAGCCTTGTCGCAGAGCGTATCCCCGGTCTTTGTCTCCCTCAACTTGGTCACGGCGATGATGTCGCCCGCATGAGCTTCGGCAATCTTCTCGAGATTCCGACCCTGCATGATGTGAAGTGGGCCCAGTCGCTCCATCGTACCGCTCTTGATATTGAGCAAAGTCGCATCAGACTTTACGTTGCCTGAGAAGATCTTCATCAGGGTTATCTTGCCGAAATTCTCGACGACAGTCCTGAAGACGGTTGCGGCTACCGGCTGCCCGTCGCTCACCAGTCGCTCAACCTGGGGTGACTCCTCCTCGATCCCGGACCTTGCGGTCACCGCTCCAAGATCGGCCGGCGATGGTGCATAATCGACAATCGCCTCGAGCAAAGGCATCACTCCGATCAGATTGCTCGATGAGACTGCAAAGACTGGCGTCAGCACCCGCTGCGCAATTGCTTTCCGCATCCCGCCGATGAACTCTTCGTTGTTCAGAGTCCCATCCTGAAAGAAATGCTCGAGGAGCGTATCATCCGACTCGGCAACCATCTCGATCAAACGTTCGTGTGTCTCATCGATATATCCACGACCTGTCTGCGGAATCGGCACCTCCCGTGGCTGACCATTTGGGTCAAACTCGTAAGCCTTCATTCGGATCACATCGACGACTCCACGAAACCCCTTCTCTGCTCCAATCGGCAGCGTCAAAGGAACACAACTCCTTCCGAATGTATCGCGCAGAGCATTATAGACTGTCCCAAAATCGGCCCGCTCCTTGTCCAATTTGTTGATGACAATGAACCGTGGGCGCGGCCTGATCAATTCATCGGCCATCTCCCACACCTTCTCGGTCTGTACTCCTATCCCCGCCACGCCATCGATGACAAAGAGCGCCGTCTCGCAAACTCGCAGCGCCGGTTTTGCATGCCCAATGAAGGATGCATACCCGGGTGTATCAATCAGATTCATCCGGACTCCCTTGAACTCGAGACTGGCTGGCGTAATATTCAGGCTGATCTTTCTGGCAATCTCCTCCTCATCATGGTCAGTCGGCGCCGTTCCATCGTCAACTCTGCCCAGGCGTGGCGTCATTCCTGTCGCATAAAGCATTGCGGCGACGATGGATGTCTTTCCAGCGTCGCCGTGTCCTACTACTCCGAGGTTTCGCAGATCCTCTGTGGTACATGCTTTCATATCGTGATCTCCTTTCGAGAGACTGATAGCAGTTATAGTGGTTGACTCATGGCAGCTATGGTAAACCATAATCCCGGAAAGGCGAACAAATAAATAGACATTTCGACATAGTTTCGCAATCTCTCATCAGGCCAATCCACGCAAACAGGCGTTGTGGCTGGCCCGGGAATGGTTTGGAGCCGGTCTGGTTAAACTGCAGAGGGTGAAAGGATTTTAACGTGGGTGAGATGGGGGAATGGAGAGAGAGTCGAACGGCAGGGCAATCATTGGAGGAATCCCATTTGCAAGCCCCCAGAGGAGCACCGGGCGAGACCGCCCCGCCCGGTGCGCGAATGGGAACTACTGCTCGACGACCAGACTGCGCGTCACGACCGGACGCGGAGTAGACTGCCGCCTCCTCATAAACTGCTCGTCGCCACGTCCAGTAAACGGCTGGGACTCTCGTATGTTTATCCCGATCCCCTCGACTGGGTTGATCATGGTCGTCTGGCGATTGAGGGTAAGCGTGTAGGCTCCGACTCGATTCGCCTCAAATGGCGAGGCAATGATTATATGTATATCAGTTGTGGTCAGTGCGTAGCTGTTGATGAGTGAGTTGAACGTTGTCACACCAACGGCATTATCGTTCCACGCGAGCGGCGGATCACCGGCATTGCCGTGAAGAACAAGGTATGAGTCAAAGGCCGTCGAGTTCATCGCGATTGCCGGACGCTCACCCTGAGTTCCATTGAACCAGTAGAGATCGACGTAGGAGTTTGAAGAGAGCTTGTAGTCGGTC
>CAIOZW010000053.1 GCA_903862855.1 uncultured Acidobacteriota bacterium | reverse complement strand
TGGTTGTCAGGTAACGGAATCCAACTTTGTTCAGATCTGTCTGCGGCTCATCGACCATTGTCCCTCCAGGAACCAGACCGTCCAGCAAGATTAGTGTCAAGAGAGTGAGCAGGAGACGCTTCACCATTGTTGGTCCTCCCATAAAGTTTTTAAGACTCGCCCGGCCTTGATCGAACGAGGCCGAGCATCCGACGGGAATTTTCATCCGTTTTGCTACATTTATTCATTGTGCTGCCGAATGATTGGCGACGCAACATTAATGATGGCTGAAAACTGGACTGATGATCATAATAATTCATCAAGAATTCAAGACATTTCAATCTCAACCGGAATATTAGTTGGATGTTACACCCGGGTTCTCTGCTTTCCATCCTGATGAGGGATCCTTTAAGGATTGCGGTCCAGATAGACAGATGGTGTTAATCGAACTAATCCCCGTTCAACTCCTTCTTCATCTGCCGGACTCCCCGATCCGGTAGTCGGAAACCTGGCCATCAATATTCTAATGGCCTGCAGGAAAGAAATTATGGATTCAAATGAGATTGACAACGACTCTCCCCCCTTGCCAGCCCGGCGTCGTTTTCTGGCTGGGGCCGCAGGCCTGACCGTCTTGCCTGAGTTGCTGATTCCAGAGAGTCAAGCCGCTCCACCCCTCTCCCCAGCCTCCCTTGTGGAGAGCAGTGACGAGCGATCGACACGTGCCTGGCAGGTCCGCCTGGCCTCGGCCGATCGACAACGGAGCGTTCCGGTCCCTGCACACATCTCGAATGGTGATGAAGAACGGTATCCAAACCGGATCGGGAGTTTCAGCAAGACACTCCCGCACAACCAGCTTGGGGAGGTCGATCGGGATGCGTACCAGCGCTATCTCGATATTCTCAAGGCGGGGAGCGCTGACGGGTTCGACCGCCTGCCGGTTGGGGGAAATGGCCGTCTGACCAGCCCCCAGGCAGGACTGGCCTTTGAACTGATCGGATCAGATGCGGCAACCTTTACCCAGCCGCCACCGCCATCCTTTGCCAGCCCGGGGATTGCCGCCGAGATCGCCGAAAACTACTGGATGGCCCTCACCCGCGACGTCAGCTTTACGGACTATGACAGTGACCCACTGACCAATGCGGCGGCAGCCGACCTGTCAAGGTTCTCTGATTTCCGCGGCCCGGAAACGACCCTGCCTGACAATAATGCCGGTGAGAGGTTCCGCACCGAGTCGGATGGAGCCAGGCGCCAGATCACGACCAACCAGCTCTTTCGCAACTCGACCCTTGGTGATCTGACCGGACCGTATGTCTCACAATTTCTCTGGCTCGACGTGCCATATGGCGCCGAGACCATCAGCCGCCGGATCAGGACGGTTATCCCCGGTGATGACTACCTGACCAGTTTTGGCGACTGGCTCTCGGCCCAGGTCAACACGGGGCAGCGTGCTCTTCCCAATCAGTACGACCCGGTCAGAAGATACATCAGAAATGGCCGCGACCTTGGGGAGTGGGTTCACATCGATCTCATCTTCCAGCCGTTTCTGAATGCGGCGCTGATCCTGCTGGGGCTGCGGGCACCGGTTGACGAAAACAATCCCTATGCCAATCCATCCACGCAGGCGAGCCAGATCGGGTTTGCGACCTTTGGGCCTCCGCACCTGCTGAGCCTGGTGACGGCTGTCGCCGGCTACGCGCTGCGCTCGGTCTGGTATCAGAAGTGGTACGTGCACCGGCGGCTGCGACCGGAGGAGTTTGGTGCCCGTCTCCACAACCGCCTCACCGGCCGGGCAGCCTACCCGATTCACCCGGACATCCTCAACTCTGCCGCGCCGGCAGAGACCTATCGACGCTTCGGCAGCTTCCTGCTCCCGATGGCCTATCCGGAGGGCAGCCCGACCCATCCCGCCTATGGCTCGGGCCACGCCGTGATCGGCGGGGCTTGTGCCACCGTCCTCAAGGCATGGTTCCGCGAGGACTGGGTGCTTCCGTCACCGGTCGTCGCCGATCGGGATGGACTGAGCCTTCAGAAATGGACCGGAGCTCCGCTCACGGTTGGCGGTGAACTGAACAAGCTCGCCTCCAATAACGCCTTCGGGCGCAATATCGGCGGGGTTCACTGGCGCTCGGATGCGACGGAGTCGATTCTTCTCGGTGAAGCGATCGCCATCGCCTTCCTTGAAGATATGAAGGGTTGTTACAACGAAAATTTCAGCGGATTCAAACTGACCCGGTTTGATGGTCAGCAGATCCAGCTCAGGTAGAGACTTCTCCCCCCCGACGCTCATTCCGACATCGGGATGAGCGTGTTGAGAGGATCTATCGCCTGTCGGAGTTTTTAATCTACAGAGTTGTCTCCTCTGTAGTCTTGAGGATGGTCGGAATGACCTGAACCTGTTCTTCTTTTTGCTTGAGCAGGTCTGCCATTCCGACCATCGTTTTTTGAGCCGAACTGGAGTGTCAGGCAAATCAGGGGTTGAGAATGGGTTGGCCGACGGTTATATTCTCGTCAAGCTCTGGGACAAAATTCGGCTCCACGCCGTGTGATCGGCAGATCTCGATCCGCCGATCCTATATCCCCGGGCTTTTTGGTCAACAAGCCGACCGGGTAATACGAGCAATGGCTACTCGCCGCCCCCTTGGAGCCAGTTGAAGCCCCACACGCATTCCAACGAGAGCCTGACCAGCAGACGGGTTGGGTTGTCTTGATCCACCGATCACCGCTCTTCGATCAGGCATCATAATTTCCTTCATCATCCTTAGCAGATCTACATTACAATTTGCCCCTCGCCAGAGGAGGTATCGGGATCCAATTCGTTCGTCTTTTTGCCCCGAAGGGGCAACGCATACCAGCCCAGGGTGCAACCCTGGGTAGGTCGCACCCCAGACTCCGGCGTTCTGAAGGAACGCCGCATATTGTTGGATGACGGACGCATGGCCGAAAAATCATTATGCGGCATTCATTCTCCCTGGGTTGCACCCCGGAAGGCGGCGACCCATTGCGGAGCGGAGACGATCCTTCCTCGTACACCATTTACGTGGGCCTGCACCTCAAGAACATTTTCGAGTAAGGTGAACTAAACCGGGGTGCAAGTACCGAGGAATCCTCAATATTTCAAATGGAGGGGAGCCACGAGGGCAAGCGCCCGGTACCGCTGGCTAGTCCATCGCCGGATCCCATCCCCACCACATCATACTCAAGGCATGAACAGTAGGGGCAGGCCTTGTGCCTGCCCGAGGTCTTGCTGGTGCGAGAGATTGGGCAACCAACGGCTGAGAGCGAAGCATACCCGATTGAGTCTCTACTCAAGACAGTTTGCCCCGACCGCCCTCAGCTGCGCAGATAGGAGGCGCCATTGACATCGATGATCGTTCCGGTCAGGAAGTCGGTTCCCTCAGAGGCGAGAAAGAGGACAGTGCGGGCAACCTCGTCGACCCGGGCAACCCGGTTGAGCGGGCTCTGCGCACGAATGGCATCCCCCATCGGCCCGTGGACCTTTGGAGCGACACGTTCGGTATCGACAAAACCTGGAGCGACGACGCCGACGAAGATATTGTGCGGAGCCAGCGCCTGGGCCAGTGACTGGCTCATGGCATTCAGTCCAGCCTTGCTCGCGCCATAGGCCGGCGCTCCCGGTTCACCACGGAAGGCCCCGCGTGAGCTGACATTGACGATCCGCCCACCACCCTGACGGATCATGACCTGGGCGGCACAGAATGAGGCATTGGCCGCACCGATCAGGTTGGTCTGGATGGTGCGGGTCCAGGCGTCCTGCCAGTCGGCATAGCTCGCCGTGGCGATCTCATGCGGCACAAAGATGGCCGAATTGTTGACGAGAATGTCGAGCCGGCCCAGATCAGCGACCGTACGGTCGACCAGGGCACTCACCTCAGTCGGGTCAGTAATATCTGCCTGAAGGAGCAGGTGCGGAGCTCCGCCGAGCGCCTCGTGGGTCAGGACGGCCTCGCTCAGGTTCTGATTGTAATGGACAACAACCGTCGCCCCGGCAGCGGCAAACTGGTGACAGACTTCCCTGCCGATTCCGCGTGAAGCACCAGTCACGAGAACGACTTTTCCATCAAATCTCATCCCAACCTCCGGTAATTGAGTCACTTATTCAGTTTCAGGTCTGACGGGGCCTCCGCAGGAGTCCGCAGGCTGTCGACGTACCACTTGAAGGCCATCTTGGCCAGTTTCCAGATCTTGCCCCACTCGATACTTCCCTCCTCGCCATAGAAGAGTTTGCCAATGAGCAGGTCACGAAACTGCCGCCCCTCGCGACGGAGCATGAACTCCTTGGCATAGGGGCGGGCGACATCGAAGAAGGCGAAGTTGGGATCCATGACGATCCCCATCCCCTCGAGGGTCATGATCGCTCGCATGATGTAGGTAAAGTGGGCGGGGAGGGTGAACGGAAACTGGTAGATGATATCAGCCATCTCATAGGTCAGATCCTTGAAGCGAACCTCGCCAAGCTTGAGGGTCAGGTAGTCTTTGAAAAGCTTCTCGACGACCGGGCGAATCATCTCCGGATTGACCGAAGGAGCAAGAAAGTTGAGATTGATCAGATCCTGGGTCAGCCCACGGACATCCTTTTCAAGGATATGGAAGAAGGCATCGATCATCAGCCCCTGCAGACGGGGAGTGATGCGTCCGACCATCCCGAAATCGAAGAAGGCGAGGCGACCATCGGGCATGACGCGCAGATTCCCAGGGTGCGGATCGGCGTGGAAATAGCCGTCCTCCAGAAGCTGTTTGAGATAGGTGCGGGCGACAAGCTTGACCACGGCAGGCGGATCGATTCCCCGTGCGCGAAGCCCGGCAAGATCGAGCAGCTTTGTCCCTTCGATAAACTCCATGGTCAGGACACGGGAAGAGCTGAGCCTCCCGTGAATGGCTGGAACGTGGACTTCAGACCAGGAACGAAAATTGGCGCGGAAGACGTCGGCATTCCGCGCCTCCTGGATGTAGTCCATCTCTTCAAAGATGACTACGGCAAACTCATCGAGCGTTCCTTCCCAGTCGACACCGCGGACCAGCTGCGGGTAACGGTTGAGAAAGCGGGCCATGCGGCGCAGGACGGCGAGATCGAAGTTGATCGTCCGGTCGAGGTCGGGACGCTGAACCTTGACGGCAACCAGCTCGCCCGTCTGCAGCCTGGCCTGGTAGACCTGGCCGAGTGAAGCGGCCGCAATCGGAGTCTCATCGAACCAGGCGTAGAGGCTGGTGACCGGAGCGCCGAGCTCACGCTCGATGATCGCGAAGGCAACCCTGTTCGGAAAGGCAGGAACATTGTCCTGGAGCCCGGTCAGCTCCTTGATGTAGGCCAGCGGCAGCAGGTCGGCCCGGGTCGCAAGGGACTGGCCGATCTTGATGAAGGTCGGGCCAAGCTTGAGCAGCTGGCGCACGAACCATTGCGCCTGCCAGCGCAGGTGACGCTCCTCCGACTCTTCTTTACGGCCAACAAACCAGCCGCGGTGATAGACATAGACAAAAACAAAGTAGATAGCGAAGGTCGAAACGATCTGCCCGGCCCGCCACCAGCCTCGCCAGCCGTGGCCGACCAGTCGCTCGTCGGGATTGTAGCAGCTCACCGGGGTGGCATTGGGCGGCTCGACCAGCGCCCCTTCCGTTGCTGCGACAGGCGGATTGGCTGTTCTGACAATACTCGATCTGATCTGCCCGGCAGTCGACATCGATCTCCTCCATCTCCTCCCGACAGAATGCCTGGTGCGGGAAGGAAGATAGTACGATTTAGACGAAACCAAGGTTGCGACGAATCGGCGCACGCTCAAAATAGCTGATCGCCTTATCCCGATCGCGGGTGATCTGGGCTTTCAGTTCGTCAAGCCCGCTGAACTTGCGCTCGCCACGGATACGGTGGAGAAATCGCAGCCGGACGTTCTGGTCGTAGATGTCACGATCAAAGTCGATCAGGTGAGCCTCGATCTTCGAGATGCCATCGTCACTGACGGTCGGCCGCTTGCCGACATTGGTCACGCTGCGGTACCAGACTCCCTCGACGAGGCTCAGGGTGACATAGACCCCCTCGGAGGGAATGACCCGGTTGTCGACGGCAAGGTTGGCGGTCGGATAGAGGAGACGCGAGCCGAGTCCCTGTCCGCGGACGACCATGCCTTCGATTCCATATGGTCGGCCGAGCATCCGGCGGGCGATGTTGACCCGCCCATCCTGCAGCAGCTGGCGGATGAGAGTCGAGCTGATTCGGTAGCCGCGCAATTGAACCTCGGGTACCTCGCCGGCCAGGAAACCGTGGTCACGACTCTCGGCTCGGAGAAGTTCGATCGTCCCGCGCCGCTGGTGACCGAACGCAAACCCCTCCCCAAGGTAGACTTCGCGCGAGTCGAGCGCCTCGACGAGAAAACGTGAGATGAACTCCTCGGCCGAGATGATCGCCAACTCTGGCGTGAAGTCGAGGACCAGAACCTGACGGATTCCGAGAATTCGCAGGCCCTCCATCTTCTGCGAAAAAGTCTGGAGAAGCGGTGGAGCCGTCTCCGGCCGGATGACCGAACGCGGATGCGGGTCGAAGGTGACGACCGTCGGAGTGAGCCCAAGCGCCGTCGCCCGTTCGACGACCGTGCGCACAATCTGCTGGTGGCCAAGGTGGAGACCATCAAAGACCCCAAGTGTGGTGACGGCTGGGCGCTCAAGCCTCTCTCTACTGTTACCTCGAATTATCTTCATCTCAGTTCAATTCCACCTGCAATCCATCCCAGGCCATCTCAACTCCGGTCGGCAGATGACTGCTCGTGACGGCGTGCTTGAAGTTGTGGCCCATATGGGTAAGCAGCGCGCGCCGTGGTTTCAACCTTTCAATGTAGGCCAGTGTCTGTTCGAGGTGGAGATGGGTGGAGTGTGGCTTGTAACGCAGCGCATCGATGATCAGCAGATCGAGCCCCTCGAGCTGACGGAGCGAGTTCTCCGGGATCAGATTGCAGTCGGTGATGAAGGCCATCTCGAACCGTCCATCGGAGATTCGGAAAGCGGTCACTTCCATATTGCCGTGAATGACGGTCACTGGTGTAATCTGCAACCCGATCACCTCGAAGCGGCCGTCGATATACTCCCGACGGATTCTTGGCAAACCTCCGCCAACGTAGTTGGAGGGCGGCGAGAAGATGTAGTAGAAGACCCGCTCGACACGACTCCAGGTCTCGGCAGTGGCGTGAACCGGTATCTCTCCCTGCCGGAAGGTGAAGGGGCGAAGGTCGTCCAGTCCGAGTATGTGATCGGCGTGGGCGTGGGTGATCAGAACGGCGTCAAGACGATCGATTCTCTCCCGCAGCATCTGCTGACGGAAATCGGCCGAGATATCGATCTGGATCCTCTGCCCTTGGTGCTCGACCAGCAGACCGGTTCGCGTCCGAGTGTCTCGTGGGTCGGATGAGGTGCAGACTTCACACGAGCAGCCAATCGTCGGAATTCCAACCGATGTGCCTGTTCCAAGAAAGATTATTCGCATGTCTCAGCGGTGGTGGGCGACAAACTGCATCTTCAGATCGGCCATCAGATCCTCAAAGAGCTTCTCTTCTCCGCGGGTCAGATTTCCCTTTGTCTTCTCGCGTAGCATGTCGAGCAGGTCGATCGAGTCCTTGGCCGCCTCGAGGTTGACCTGACGGCGCCCGGTGGCCGGGTGCTCGACCAGCCCCAAATAGATGAACGCCGAGGAGGCCATCTGCATCAGAAAATCGGCAAAGAGTGTCTGCTCGGTCATCCCCTCCACATCCTCTTCAGGATAGGACTCTGGATAAGGCTCAGGAAATGTGTCCGTTGGCGTGGGTAGAGCTGTCTCGGCAGCCCGATCCTCGACGACCTCAGATGTGACGGAAGCAGCGAGGCTCCCAACCGGGGTGGATGGAACATCGTCGATAACGGCATCGTCTCGCAGGGTGCCGTCAGGATTGAATAGTCGTCGATCGCTGATCTTGAACCCACTCTGATTATCTTCAGACATATGACTCGATCTCTCCTTGCACAAACCGGGTGCTTCAGGAATCCGGGAATTTTGGTCAGACAGCAAATGATGAATATACCACCTTGTGGCGCCCTCTGTCAGCCGGTTGGTCGCGTCAAGTCGATCACCGGTCAACAAAAGCTGGGGCAATCACACTGTGGATTGAACAGAATCACCAGCTCAATGTGGCAGATAACCTTGAAAATGACCGAGGCAGTGCTCAATTGATTCTGCCGGGCCAGCGTAGAATGGGCAGCCTCGACACTTTATAGCCCCTCTCTTTATGCCTTGGCGTGCCCCCTCCAGTCAGAGAAATACCACCCGAATCCACAAGGTAACCGGCAGGAGACGGCGATCACCCTGTCAGCAAAAGCGTAGATCCACCCCTCTAACCCCGGATCAAGACTGCTCTCGACGAGCTGAGGGCCCTTTGCAGGCTTACTTCACCTCGACATTGTTGCTGGCAAGAGTGGTCGACATGACCCGCTGGAGCTCGGCCGCCGCCTTCGTATAATCGGTGAGCGCCCGCAGCTCCCGACCCCGCGAGGCGGAGAGAGCATTCTGCCGATCGAGGACGAAGAAGCTGGTCGACTGACCGGCATCAAACTTACGGACCTCGCTCTGGTACTGGAGTTCAGCATTGACGCGCGAATTGCGGGCCGCCTCGACGCGACTCCGTGCCGTGACGACTCCCTGGAGCGCGTTGCGAACCTCGACCTCGACTCCCTGGACAAGTCGCTGGCGCTGGATCTCGATCTGCCTTCCCTCGGCAATTGCGCGACCGAGCTGGGCCTCGGCTGTGCGATTGCGTAGCGGCAGGTTGATGTTGACCCCAAACCTCCAGGTCCGAAAATCGTTCTTCAACATGTTCCAGAGTCCCTGACCACTTCCACCGATGAGAAACGGCGGGAGTGCGCCACCACCATTGTTGACCGGCAAAGGATTGAGACCAGCAAGGAGAGAGAGCTGATTGACGCGGCTGGTTAGCAGTGCATTCGAGGCGGCAAAGAAATTGGTCTCAGTACGCTGGGCACCGGCGAGTCCGATCATCCCATAGTTGATAAAAAAGTCGACCTGGGGTCGCGTCTGATCGCGAAAATAGGCCTCGTCGATTCGGTTCAATTCACCACGAATCCGGAACTGTTCAAGCTCCGGACGATTCTGCATCGCCAGACGCAGGGCATCGATAAGCGGCATAACTCGGCCATTCTCGATCTCCGGCTGCTCGACCGGGACAAGCTCCGATTGCCAGAGATCTCCATTTTCCGGCTGGAGCAGAAGCATCTTCAGGGCGTTCTCGGTTCGCTGGATGGCATCGATCGATGCGGCCGCCTCGTCATTGCGACGCTCCAACTCGACACGGGCCGAGATGATGTCGGATGGAGCAAGCGTGCCAACCTCAACCAGACGTTCATTGTGTGAAAGCTGAGTCCGCGCCAACTCGACCGATTCACGCTTGATCTCCCGGTCACGACGCGCAAAGACCAGATCCCAGTAGGCGCGTTGCACCTGGGCGATGATCTCGATCGCCCGTTGCCGGAACTGGCTGTCCGAGATATCGAGTCGTTTACGGGCCAGCTTGATCTGACGGCGCCCGGGGTCGATCGTCCGGTTCTTGAGCAGCGGCTGGGTAAAGGTCAGATTGAGCGTCGAGGTGAACTGTGGATTGAGTATATTGAAGACGTTCTGGGTCGTCGCCCGATCGTTTGAATAGCTCGCCTGGAGCAGTCCTCCCTGCTCGCGAAGCCGTTGCGAGATGGTCGCCGAACCGGTCAGGTTGTCGGTGAGCAGTCCGGCGTTCGCACCACCAGCGAGGGGATTGGCAATCGGAATGTTCCGCCGATCATAGAAGAGACTGGTCATCAGTGCAGGGTCATAGAAACCCTGTGAAGCACGGTAATCGAATTCGTTCATCTGAACATTGAGCCGCTCGATCTCGATCTCACGGTTGTTCTCAAGCGCCATAAGAATCGTCTCACGCAGCGTCAAGCGAACCAACTTCGTATTATCGACACCGACGCGCTGATCAGGTGCGGGCACGGAATCCTGGGCCCAGGCAGCCGCTGACATTCCAATGGTGAAGACCATGGCCAGAAAAGACCGTTGCACAAGTTTCATATTCATATCTCCCTCCCTCTCTTCTGCTGGCAGGCAGCCTCATAGACCAGCGCCGCCGTGGCGATATCTTCGATCGCCAATCCCAATGACTTGAATATCGTGATCTCTCCGGCATTCTGCCGGCCCGGATGGTCTCGGCCGACGACGCTCCGCAGCTCGACGAGACGCTCCCAGTTGAGAAGTCCCTTTTCAACCGCCGTGACCAGCTCACCGGCTTCCAGCCGGGCCTGATCGATTGAATCGACCGTCAACAGCGTGGCCCGCTCGATGACCCGCTCGTCAAATTCACGCCGTAGAATCGAATTGCCGCCTGCAGCGTTGAGATGCGTGCCGGGCCGGAGCCACTCTCCACGCATAACCGGCTCGCGTGAGGTCGTGATGGTGATGAGTATCTCCGCTGCTGCCGCCTCTTCAGGATTCGCAACAGGCAGGATCACCGGAAGATCCAGCTTTTGACCCATTTCACGACAGAATCGCTCGCGGTTGGCAGGATCGCGACTGTAGACCAGGACTCTCTCGACCCTTCTGACCGCACAGACAGCAGCCAACTGGCTCTGCGCCTGCCAGCCAGTGCCGTAGATGCCAACCGAGGTTGCCCCTTCCGGTGCGAGATACTTTGTCGCCACACCTGAAGCGGCCCCGGTCCGCATCTGCCCGATCCGGTCGGCTTCGATCAGCGCGACCAGCTCTCCGGTCTGCGCATTGAAGAGGTTGATGAAGAACCTTGCCCCAGCCCGGCCGACCGTGTAAGACTTGAGTCCCATCCAGTCCCCATCTGCCCCACTCATGACGTGGAGTGTCGTTCCGGCTGAACGAAGACGCCGTCGGGGCAGGTTGCTCGCTCTACCTTGCGCCTGACGAAGCAGAACCCCCTCGACTGCCCCGAGGGCCATCTCCATTGTCAGCAGATCCGTGACATCTGTCTCAGTCAGGTAGATTGCCATCTAGCGTCCTGTCATCCCCAGTATCGATGAGATTACCGTCGCCGCCCGCTGGCGCGCCTCATCATTCAGAATCCTCATCCGCGACGAGAGACTCCGCCAGACCTTCGAGTTGGCCAGATCGTCGAAGAGCGAATAGGCGACCGGCGTTGCCAGCAGAGTCAGCAGAAGACAGAGTGTCTGTCCGCCGATCACGACGACCGAGGTCGAACGGTTGATGCCCGCTCCCGGTCCACTGCTGATCGCCAGCGGAGCCATTCCTGCCACAAAGGCGATCGTCGTCATGAGAATCGGTCGAAGCCGATCGCGGCTGGCGAGAATCAGCGCGTCATAACGTGCCATCCCCTTCGCCCGCAGCCCATTGGTATGGTCGATCTGGAGAATCGAGTTCTTCTTGACCATCCCGAAGAGGACGAGCAGTCCAAGCAGAGTGAACATGTTGAGACTCTGACCCGAGACAAAGAGCGAGAGAAGCGCAAAAGGCAGACTGAGTGGCAGGGCCAGCAGAACCGTCACCGGGTGGATGAACGACTCGAACTGGGCCGCCAGTACGATGTACATGAAGATGAACGAGAGAAGAAAGGCCAGAATGAAACCATCGAGGGTTCGCTTCAGCTCCTTGGTCCGGCCAGAGAGTCCGGTCAGGTACTCGGGCGGAAGATTCATCTTCTTCACCTCGGCATTGACCTTCTCGATGATCTCACTCTGCGAGTAGCCCTGTTCGAGATTGGCCGTCAGGAGCACCTGGCGCTGCCGACCTACTCGCTCAATCTGGGTCGGCCCACTCGCTTCCGAGAAACGAACCACATTGTCGAGTCCGACGCTCCCCAACCGCATCGATGGCACATTGAGCTTACTGATCTCTTCGGCCGTCGAACGGTAGTTCTCGGTCGCGCGAACGTGAACCTCATACTGCTCGCCATTCTCATTGTAGGTTGAGATCTGGTCACCTCCAACCAGCAGTCGCAGACTCTGGGCGATGTCGAGGACATTGACTCCAAGATCGGCAGCACGGGCCCGATCGATCTCTGCACGCATCTCCGGCTTGCCATAGATGAGTGATGAATCGGCATCGACCACACCGGGCATCGCCTTGAGCCGGCTCAGCAGATCCTGCGCGTAGATGTTGAGCTTCTCTAGATCCGGTCCCTGGATGGTAAAGGCAAGATTGGCATTCTGGCGACTGCTGCCGCCGATTGCGGCAATGGTCGTAACGACCGGACGCAGATTGAGTGGAGCATATTTTGGCAGCACCTTCTCTCGAACCTGCGACATGACCTCGAACTGCGATAGTGAGCGCCCCTTGAGCGGGGTCATTCGTACGTAGATCTTTGCCTCGTTCGGCGTCTGCTGCGGATCATCGCCTATCGTCGTCAGTGTGTACTCGATGTGGGGCAGTTTGCGCACGTCCTCTGCCACCTTCTGGGCAATGGCCATCGTTGACTGGAGCGAAGTTCCCTCAGCGGCCCTGATGCTGACCTCAAACTCATCCTGATCATCCTCCGGGAAGAAGTCCTTTCCAACGGCCATCAGCAGTGGCACTGAAGAGAGGAAGACCAGCAAGGCGAGGGTAACGATCACCCAGCGATGATTGAGCGAGAAGCGCAGCATGGCCGTGTAACCATGGTCCAGCACCTGGTTGAGCCAATTGGTCTTTTCAGAATTATCTCCGCCGGCGTCAGCTGTCCCCGGCAACTCTGCACTCTTCCGCTTCATTCGCCGCAGGAGTCGGGCACTCATCATTGGCGTCAGCGTAAAACTGACCAGCAGCGAGACCATGATGGAGAAGGCCATGGTCAGGGCAATGCTCTTGAAGAAACGGCCCGGAATACTCGACATGAATGCGACCGGCAGGAAGATGACGACCAATGAGAGGGTCGTCGCCATGACTGCCAGTCCGATCTCACGAGTCGCCTCGATCGCCGCGTCAAACGGCGACATCTCCTTCTCCTCAAGATAACGAAAGATATTCTCCAGAACGACGATTGCATCATCGATGACGATCCCGACCCCGAGGGTCAGTCCGAGCATCGAGGGACCGTTGAGCGTAATATCCGCCCATTCCATGGCCGCAAAGGTCGAGATGAGTGAGGTTGGTATGGCGATCGCAGCGATAAGAGTGGCCCGCACATTCTGCATGAAGAGCAGCACCACCAGTGCAGCAAGGATCGAACCGAGGACAAGGTGTTCGCGAATCGTATCGAAAGCCGCCATGATGAAGACCGACTGGTCGCGAACCACTTTCAGTTCATACCCTGGCGGGATCGACGACTTCAGCTCATCCAGTCTTGTCTTGATGGCATTGACGACATCGACCGTATTGGTCCCGGACTGGCGACGGATCTGCAGCAACAGCGCTGGCGTATCATTGAAACGCCCGGCGGAGAGTTCATCCTCGACTCCATCCTCGACATATCCGAGATCAGAGATCTTGACCGGATAGCTCCCACGATTAGAGACGACGATGCTGTTGAATGAAGCAACATCGGCGAGACGTCCGAGGGTCCGGAGGGTCAGAAAACGCTGCGTCTGATCGATTCGCCCTGCCGGCACCTCAAGATTCTGGGCCTGGAGCGCTGCCGAGACCTGCGCGACCGTCAGATTATAGGCCCGTAACTTGTCACCATCGAGCTTGACGTTGACCTGCCGCTTGCGCCCGCCAATGATCTGAACCTGCCCGACTCCACTGATCGACTCGATCTGGCGCCGCAACACCTTGTCCGCAAACTCGGTCGCCTCGCGAATCGAACGGTTGGAGGCCAGCGAGATCGTCATGATCGGCGCCGCATCTGGATCGAACTTCTGTACCACCGGCTGATCGATCGTCTTCGGCAGAAGTGGCAGGGCCGTGTTCAGCTTGTCGCGAACATCCTGCGCTGCCGAATCGAGATTACGCTCGAGCTCGAAGGTGACGATGACCAGCGAGACACCCTCCGATGAGACAGAGCGAAGCTCTTCGATTCCGCTGATCGTGTTGACCGCCTGCTCGATCTTGTCAGAGATCTCGGTCTCGATCTCCTGCGGCCCTGCACCAGGCAGGATGGTCGAAATGACGATGGTCGGAAACTCGACCCGTGGAAAACGCTCGATGACCAGGCGGTTATAGGAGAAGATCCCCAGCACCACCAGTGTCGTAATCAGCATCGTTGCAAAGACAGGTCTCCTGACGCAGATCTCCGCTAGCTTCTGCATATCCTTCCCTCCTTCTTCTGCCAGACCTCTGACGGGTCTTCTCAATCTTCCCGGCTCTTCAACCGGTCGCTAATTGGCGGTCCTAATCAGACTCCCCTGTTGCAGCTTGTCAGTATTGCTGGTCGCGACAATTTCACCCTCGCGAATCCCTTCACTGATCTCGACCAGTTCACCATCCATCACCCCGGTCCGGACGATCCGCTCGGCAATCCGCCCGTTCTCGAGCACGAAAAGCTTTGTCAACCCAGCCGCCGTGACTACCGCTCGCTGCGGCACCAGAACAACCGGCGTTGCCTTGCTCAGGATCAGATTTGACTTGGCAAACATCCCCGGCCGCAGCAGATTACGCGGATTGGCGACCTCGGCCTCCACGGTCAGTGACCTTGTCTGCTCACTCAGCGAAGCGCCGATCCGCACCACTCGCCCGGTAAAGCTCTGCTCTGGAAATGCTTCGACCCGCAGCGTCATCGACTGCCCCACCTTTGCCGACGCGGCAGCATACTCCGGCACGTCCGCCCGTAACCGGAGCGGATTAATCTTCACCAGCGAGAGGATCCGCCCTCCCACCCCAAGGTAGGCCCCACGCGCCGCAAACTTCTCCTTCACCGCCCCCGTTATCGGCGCCCGGACGATCGTGTCGGTCAGCGACTTCCGCGCCAACGCCAGCGCAGCTCGCTGCTGCTCAACGACTGCCAGTTGCTGGTTGACTGCATCTACTGCGGCCTGATGACGCGCCTGCGCCAGACCGTGATTGATCCGCGCCTGATCATAGACCGCACGCGCTATATCACCCTTCTCGATCAATCTCGCCGCCCGCTCCAGCTCAACCGTCGCCAGTTCGAGCGCCCCCTGGGCGATCTTTACCTCAGCATTCTGCCGTGCCTCAAACTTCTCTCCCTCCTTCATCCCCAACCGGGCCATCGTCTGCCGGAGCGCCGCCTCTGCCTGCTCGATCCGCAACTTAGCATCTCGCTGATCGATCTGCGCAATCACCTGGCCAGCCGTGACAAAGCTGCCAAAGTCGACCTTCAACTCGGCCAGCTCCCCCGGTACCTGCGCTCCGATCAACACCTCTTCGTCGGCAGCCAGCGATCCGACCACCTCCAATCCCCTCTCCAGGTTGCGCGTGATCGCGGCCGCCGATGTCACATCGATCGCCACCGACGCTGAAGGTGAGGACGAAACGGTTGCGACCTTCGCTTCCACCGCGGCATCTCGCTCCATCGGACGCAGATAGAACCAGAACAGAAGTCCCAGCCCTCCCGCGACTCCAACCATTACCAACAGACGCATCTTTCGTCCAAACCTGCTTTGCTCTATCATTACCTTACCCTCTCCTTTGAAACTGACGGTTGGCCCGTCTTCATCAATTTTGAAGTCTACCGGATCCCTCACGACCAACATCCCGGTCTTCGCTCATGCATCTCTCTTCATTACCGAAGCTACAAAGAGCTCTGTAAATCGCTCTGCCGCCTGCTCATTGCTGATGTCCAGCAACTCATTCGTCTGCTGTGGAAATATCCTGGTCGAAAGGACGTGGTAGTGGATCATCCCGATAAAGGCCCGCACTGCCGTCATCGGATCCACCTCCCGATATCTTCCCTCCTCAACCCGCCTTGCAATGAAACCTGCCAATTTCTGAAAAACCCTTACGATGTGATTCCGAAAGAAGATCTCTGCCAGTCCATGCCCCTCAAGGCCGCTATAGAGCATCAGCCGCAGCGTATGTGGATCATTGTCATTGATGCTCAATATCCGCAGCGCCACCGCCTCAAAGAGCGCTCGATCATCTCCCGTCTTCAGCGTCTCCTCCAATGCACGCTCCAACTCCACCAGATCGTCCGCACAGGACTTCCAGTCGATGATCGCTTCATACAACTCACTCTTTGTCGCGAAATGGCGAAAGATCGTCGCCTCGTTCACCCCGGCCGCCTGGGCTATCTCACGCGTCGTCGTCCCCTGAAAACCCCGCCGCGAGAAGAGCTCCAGGGCCACCTCGATGATCTGCTGACGCCGGTCTACTCCCGCCATTCGCGAATGCTGCCGTGTCTCTGTATTCTCTGTCGTTCCCACTTCCTGCCTCCAACCGGCCATAAACGTCGGCCCTATCTTTCTTACACATCTTTTGCAAGTAAACACTTACTACCATACCCGTACCCTCCCAATCAAGCAGTAATGTAAGTACTTACTTATCTTCAAACAAATGTGACAGTTTTGAGACGACGACCGGTGGGTTGAGGATCAGAGATCGATCCCGAAGACATAGTTTGAGATGAACCGGTCGGCAGGCTCAATGGCCGCAATTTCAGTTGGGTGGGAGGTTATTTTAAGAGGGTAAGTTTTGATATTGGCGAGTTTATCCCCTTTATTCCTGGTATGTGACGCCTTATCGGAGTAGCCGATATTGGAGACAAGATTGACATTGGGGATGATGGAGAGGCCATTGTGAAGAAGCATGGTGTAGAACCACTGGTAGTCCCAGGTATTGAGCGATCCATCGTAGACGATCTGGAAGTTTCTGAGCCAGTAACGGGCCTCCCTCTCGTCAGGGAGAAGGCGATTGAAGACGCGGTCTCTCTTGAGCGTTGGGAGGTTATGCATACCGACATCGTAGTGAAGCCATGCACGTCGCCAGGTAGCCCAGCCCCAGATATGGGAGTGGCGAGAGAAGAAGTAGCTATCGGAGCCCCACTGGTGTCCGGAGTGGAAGTTGTTTCCACTGATCATCATGACCCGTTCCTCGTCGCGGTATCTGGCAAGCAGCTCTTCGCAGAAATAAAAGAAAGTAGCTTCGGGCAGGCAGTCATCCTCGAGGATGATCCCCTCGTCAACCTTTGAGAAGAACCAGTCGATACCTGAGCTCATCGAGATCCGACAGCCAAGGTTAACATCATAGAATAGGGTGTAGAGATCACAATCCCAGTCGATCTGGTCGACGATTTTGCGAGCCCTGGCACAGTTCTTCCGGTCGTCCGGGACATCCCGTCGGGGCCCGTCAGCCTTTATGAAGAGTTTTTGTGGACGGATCTTTCTGATGACATTGAAAACACGGTTGGTCTCGGCAGGGCGATTGAAGATATTGAAGAGGATCGGCAGTGTAAACCCAGGTTCACGGGTGGATCTCAATCCAAACATTGACAGACCTTTCTATTGACAAGACTGGATAATTGTCGAAAAACTGGGTGGCCCGCAGGGACCTGCTGAACGATCTCGCCGGCGACCGGTATTTTGAAGAGCATTGGTCCCCCTGTCAATCTTCTCCTCAAGAGCACTTATCGCCAGGAAAGACTGAGTATACCAGAATTAGTGAATGCTGCGGAATGTTGAACTGAGCGGAGACCGGGGCGATGCTGATCCGGCCCGGTCCGACCCAAGATAATCAGGAACGATCCGGTGGCTGGTTATAGTGGGTCCAGTAAGTTTTGCCTTTTGAATTTTGCGCATGGTATTCTCTGTGCTTATTTCCAAAGTCTCATATATCTCGGTTCGGCTAATGAGGAGGCAAGGGTGAGCGTTCTTGTAGATAAGAATACCAGGCTGATAGTCCAGGGACTGACGGGCAAGGAAGGGACATTCCATGCCCTGCAGATGCGCGATTATGGTACGAACATCGTCGGGGGAGTCACGCCGGGAAAAGGCGGGACGACCCACGAGGGGTTCCCGGTCTTCAATACGGTCGAGGAGTCGGTGAAGAAGGCGGGGGCGAACGCGACGGTGATCTATGTTCCACCGCCCTTTGCTGCCGATGCGATCATGGAGGCGGCGGCGGCCGGAGTAGGACTGATCGTCTGTATCACCGAAGGCATTCCGGCACTCGACATGGTCAAGGCATTCCAGTTCGTCAGTGAGCGCGGGGTAAGACTGATCGGGCCGAACTGTCCGGGAGTGATCTCACCTGGCAAGTGCAAGGTGGGGATCATGCCTGCGCGGATCCATCTCGAGGGGCGGGTTGGAGTTGTTTCTCGCAGCGGAACACTGACCTATGAGGCGGTGGGTCAGTTGACCTCGCTCGGGATCGGCCAGTCGACCTGTATCGGGATTGGCGGCGACCCAATCATCGGAACGACGCAGCGTGATGCGGTGAAGCTCTTCAACGAGGACCCCGATACCGACGCGATAGTCATGATTGGTGAGATCGGCGGTTCGGCCGAGGAAGAGGCAGCAGAATATATCCGTGATCACGTCAGGAAACCTGTGGTTGGATTCATCTGCGGCCAGACGGCACCGCCAGGTCGACGAATGGGCCACGCGGGCGCAATCATCTCGGGTGGCAAGGGAACAGCCTCAGAGAAGATGGCAGCGATGACGGCGGCCGGCATTCACGTCGTGAAGAGCCCCGCCGATATCGGCGCGAAGGTGAAAGAGGTTCTCGGCTAGGAACTCACTGCCGGACAACCTGGCCAAAACAACCAGAATTTTCCTTGAATGGGCCGCTTGCGGCCCATTCTGCTCTTCACCTTTGGTTGGGGAGGGGGCGGGGGCGATTGACAAAGAATCCGGCCATGCGATTGGTCTCAAAATAGTGTTGGAGTGATTGATCGACCACGGCCCGATGGCTTCGTGACGCATTTCGCAGCAGAAGCTGACCATCGCGGCGAATGACTATTCCGACATGATTGGTGTCGAGTCCGGGACGCCCTGAGACAAAGAAGATGATGTCGCCGCTCAGGAGGGTCGGAGCGATGTCGGGGAAGAATCTTTTCGGGTAGTAGCGATAGTTTGAGAGGTGTGGATCGAGCCCCCTCACTCGGTCAAGGGATTTGAGACGAAGCTGGCTCGCGGATTGAGTGGTCACATCGTCGAGAATCCCCCGGGCAATATTGAAGGCTGACCATTGGGTCGCGTAATGGAGGCGAGATCTCCACTCGACCTGTCCCTGGCGATACCTGATTGCCGAGAGTCGGGCAGGAAAATCATCCGGGGATTCCGAATGGGCGATCGCAAGGACGGTCTCGACCAGGGTGACGCAGTCGAATCCATCGACCCGGGTCACGAGAACCTCGGCCGTCTCTGGCGAACCAATCAGCGGGTGGCTCAGGTAAGGCCGTCCAAGCAGCCGCTCCGAGACCAGCTCGATCCGTCGTCCCATATCTTCAACATCGGCTATCTCAACAATCAACTGCCGGACAAGCGGATCGATCGAACCCGACTGAAAGAGCGCCGGGTTGAACCAGGTGATGATGGTCAGGAGAAGGACGAGCATGTCAGATCAGTCTCCATTATCACTATCGAGAGCCAAGGTCTATCCGTTGACAAGGTCAGCCGCTTGCCGCTGAATTTTGCTGATGGCCGAAGCGATCTGGTCCATATCCTCGCGGCCGCCAAGAAACATGGTCTGAGTAAACCAGACGGCTTCGGCACAGAGCCGGTCGTTCTCCGGACAGTTGAGTCGCTGCCGGTACTCGTCAAGCTGCTTTACCGTGTAGACGTACCGGTAAGCCCTTGAATTGAGAGTATTCTCAAGGAAAGGTTCCCGGTAGAGGGGTGAGTAGCCGCCGCCACAGGGAATACCCTCGGCCTTGAGCGCCTGAATGAAGCGGTTGCGGGAGAGCCCCTTGAAGGCCGCCGGGTCGTATCTGAACATATAGAGGTGATAGGCGTTGCGTGTCACGCCGTCGTACATCTTCGCCGGAATGATGCCGGTGATCTGGTGCAGAAGCGATGTCAGGTAGCCGGCATTCTCCTCGCGGCGTCGTACCTGCTCATCGAAACGGGTCAGCTGGGCGAGGAGGATCGCTCCCTGGAACTCGGTCAGGCGGCGGTTGTCGCCGTTCCGCACATAGGCAAAACTGGTATCGGCCTGACCGCGGCCCTGATTATGGAAACTGCGGCAGACGTCGAGCAGCCGTGCCTCACGGGCAACAATGATTCCCCCTTCGCCGGAATTGAGATTCTTGGAGGCCTGGAGGCTGAAACAACCGAGGTCGCCAAGGGTGCCAACCTTCCTCCCCCTCCACTCGGCAAGGTGTGACTGACAGGCATCTTCAACGACCGGGAGATTGTGCTTGCGGGCGATGGTGAGGATCGTGTCCATATCGGCCACCGAACCGCCAAGATGGACCGGCATGATGGCCCGGGTTCGCGGGGTGATCGCCGCCTCGATCTTGCGGGCATCGATCTGCATCGTCTCCCGGTCGGTATCGACAAAGACCGGCAGGGCGTGCTGCATGAGAACGGCATTGATTGTCGCGACAAATGTGTATGGTGGGACGATCACTTCGTCTCCAGGGCCGATCTCGAGCGCATTCATCGAACAGGCCAGCGCACTGGTTCCGCTTGAGGTTGCCAGAACGTGGGAGGCTCCGAGGCGGGTCGCCCACTCCTTCTCGAAACGGGCAACGACGCCACCCTCCATCCGGTTCCACTTCCGGCTGCGCAACGTCTCGAGCAGCTGACGCTCCTCGGCCTCACCAACCAGTGGCCAGGACGGGAAGGCCGTCGAACGAACCGGTGTGCCGCCAAGCAGGGCTGGTTTTGAGCTGTCGACCGGGGCTGCCCCAGCGGGCGCGGCGCTTGCCACTCCAGTCGCAGCGGCTCCAGCCAGCGAGGTCTGCAGAAAGTTGCGGCGCGAAAAGTTCTTGCTCATCTATCCTCCGGACAATCTGTTTCAGTCTTTGTAGTTCACATTATTCAGCCGCGGCGAGCAGTTCGCCGGTCAGCGACAGCCATTCATCATCCAGGGTCGGCCGGTCGGGAAACCTTCGCCCGGCCCTGCCATACCAGTACCGTGCATTTGAATCATCACCTTCACGCCGGTGAAGGTAGGCATGGACAAGTGAAGCCATCTCCGTATCGATCTCCTGCACGATCTCGTGGGCCTTGTTCCAGTCGCCCGACTTCTCGTACCACATCGCCAGCAGGCACGGATCGAGTGGATCCGGGGGGATACCGGCGGTGATCGACGAATTGAAATCTTCGAGGTTCATTGCTCCGCCTTGCTCAAATGAAGACCACTGTCTGAGAATTTGGAAACTCAAACCGGCTCCGACAGCGCGGATTGGGACAGAAGAGCATATCGTCGACTCTGACCATATAGTCACGTGCCTTTGCAAATTTGGCTCGGTCAAGCTCACTGCCTCCGCGCGGCATCTCGCGCTTGCGCGTCCGGCGCAACCAGCGCACTTGAAAGTCCGAGGTCTGGCGACACTTTGGACAGGTGAAGGTGGCTGACTTGATCTCCTGTTTTTCGAGGTAATAATCGCGCTCGTCCATGGTCAATATCTCTCCTCTGCAAATCTCTTCACTTATTTCCTCTTCTGCTGGTTTGTCTCGGCATTCAAGACCTATTGTCTTTCAATTGCGACTTGGAACGGTAAAACGAGCACAGTTTAGCGCGAAGATGGATCAAGGGGAAGAAGATTCCGGCAAGATTTCCCTGCTCCGGTGAGGGATGGCAAGGGCAATCGTATCCTCCTGCTAGCTATTACCGTTTCGCGTCTTCGCGTGAACTTTCTCAGACTGACAGCTTCCCTGCCTCCTCACGCGAAGTCGTGGTAGTTCGCGAACCGATCCGACACTGATCCCTACTCAGTTCCAATTGATTACTCACACTGACAACCTGCCGGAGTCTGAAATTTGGAAATCCTCTCAGTCCATTGTGCGATTGCCTGGCGATGGAATCGACAGCACGGGTGTAGACTTTGTCTTGCAATTGTTCGTCGATTGCGAACGACTGTGGTAGGCTGTCGGCCATTGACCCATTCATCAAACTGGATGAAAAACTTGAATCAAAAGACAAGGAGCGAAGCGTCATGGCGACTTCGATCGATTTGCAGCGTGATAGCAGCGGACTGGGTGGGCATCCACGCGGTCTGACGACTCTCTTCTTCACGGAGATGTGGGAGCGTTTCAGTTACTATGGAATGCGGGCCCTGCTCGTCCTCTACATGACCACCGCAGCCGCCAGCGGCGGACTGGGGTTTGATGACAAGATGGCGGCGAGCATCTACGGAGCCTATACCGGTTCCGTCTATCTGATGTCGATCCCTGGTGGATGGATAGCCGACAATGTGCTCGGGACTCGTCGATCAGTACTTCTTGGCGGAATCATCATCGCCTTGGGCCACTTTTCGATGGTCTTCCCGGCAGTCCAGACATTCTACCTTGGCCTGATCCTGATCGTCATAGGAACGGGTCTGCTGAAACCGAATGTCAGTGCGCTCGTCGGAAGCCTCTATGGTACGGAGGATGAGCGGCGGGATGCCGGATTCTCAATATTCTACATGGGAATCAACCTGGGGGCCTTCATTGCGCCGCTGATCTGCAGCTATCTCGGCGAGAAGATCGACTGGCATCTCGGATTCGGGATGGCCGGGATAGGAATGACCTTTGGAGTGATCCAGTATGTGATGGGAGGAGCCCGTCTCGCCCATGTCGGAAATGCCCCCGCCCTGCCATCCGGGGCACGCCGCCGCAACGCGTTGCTGGGGACATTTCTCATGCTGGCCTGCAGTGGCGCGGTCGCCTTTCTATGGTTTGGTCCGGAGGCGATCCGGGCGATCAAGATGCAGATCCTGATTGGTGCCGTGGCTGGTTTCCTGATCTGGCTCTTCACCAGCTATCTGCGGCCGGAGGAGAAGAAGCCGGTCGGAGTGATCGTCATTCTCTTCTTCTTCTCGATCCTCTTCTGGGCCTCCTTTGAGCAGGCCGGGTCGAGTTTCAACCTCTTTGCCGACCGCTTTACCGACCGGAGTGTCCCCGGATGGATCCTTGGTATCCTGCCCGGATTCATCAGTGACCAGGTGATCGACGGATTTCCAGCAGGCTGGTACCAGTCGGTCAACTCGATCTTCCTGATCGGTCTTGCGCCAGTCTTCTCGATGATCTGGCTGGGGTTGAAGCATCGCCAGCCATCGAGCCCGGCCAAGTTCGCGATCGGGCTCTTCTTCACCGGGCTGGGAGCGATCGTGCTGGTACTGGCCTCATCAGGGCTCGGTGACGCGGGCAATCGGGTTGGCCCATCGTGGCTGATCTGGGTCTACCTGATGCAGACGATTGGCGAGCTCTGCCTCAGTCCGGTCGGGTTGAGTACGACAACCAAACTGGCTCCGGCACGCCTGACCGGGCTGATGATGGGTGTCTGGTTCCTCTCGATCTCATTTGGCAACTTTCTTGCCGGAGAGATTGCCGGCGAGTTCGGTTCAGGATCGGCCCTGATCAACCTCTTCACGAAGGTCGCGACGATCCCGATCGCCGCATCATTGGTTCTGATTTTTATGATCCCGATGATCAAACGCATGATGGGTCGCGTCAACTGACAGCTTGATCAACAGAGGCTCAGTACCGGGGGAGCTCCTCGATACTGAGCCTTCTCCAATTCTCCCCTCCGACAGGCAAGTCCCACTGTATTTCTCTGTTTCAATTTGCTACAGTCATATCTTAATTAGACCTCTTTTGACACGATCTTTTTGACACACCAGTTTCCAGAGGATCATCCGGCATGAAATCCCGAGACATCATTTTTCTTCTTATAATAATCACCATCGTGGGCGGTCTCTACTATCTTTCGACCAAAAACAAGGCCCGGCCGATGCCGGCTGAACCGGTAGAGCATCTGACCGTCACCGCTCGCAAGGACTGCCTGGCCTGCCATCAGGCCGAGACGATGGCGCGACTGGAGATCGAACACAAGCACCCAGGGAAGTGGCGTGACGAGCGGGTAAGCTGCCTGCTCTGCCACACGACGCCAAAAACAGCGACCGGAAGATAGCCCTCTGGTCAGCGTGAAGACAGGGAGACAGGAGGAGATCATGGCGACAAGGAGAGCAGGAGAGAGTGAGAAGGCGACCGGTGGCGATCCGGTCAAGTACAGTAATCTGATAGGAGGCCGGTGGGTCAAGCCGGCGAGTGGTGAATATATCGAGAATCGCAATCCGGCAGACACGCGGGAGGTGATCGGGCTCTTCCCGGCATCGAATGCGAGGGATGTCGCAGCGGCGGTTGAGGCTGCCGCAACGGCGCTGCCAAAATGGAAGGCGACACCGGCGCCGAAACGGGCGGAGATCCTCTACCGGCTCGGGCAGATGCTGATGAGCCGCAAGGAGGAGTTTGCCCGGGAGATGACCCGTGAGATGGGAAAGGTTCTCAAGGAGGCCCGTGGTGACGTGCAGGAAGCGATCGACATGACCTTCTACACGGCTGGTGAGGGACGTCGGCTGCATGGTTATACATCGCCATCAGAGCTGCCAAACAAGCTGGCAATGTGCGTGCGCCAACCGGTCGGAGTCTGCTCCCTGATCACGCCCTGGAACTTCCCGATGGCGATTCCCTCCTGGAAGCTGATGCCAGCACTCATCTGTGGCAACACGGTCGTTATCAAGCCGGCGGAGGATACGCCGCTTTCGACGATTAATCTGGTCAGGATGGCCGAAGAGGCGGGGATTCCCCCTGGGGTCATCAACGTCGTCATGGGGCTTGGTGAGAGCGCCGGGGCTCCACTCGCAACCCACAAGGAGGTTCGGCTGGTCTCCTTCACCGGTTCGACTGAGACTGGTCGACTGGTGGCTACGCAGGCGGCGCAGCACGACAAGATCTGCTCACTCGAGATGGGTGGCAAGAACGTGATCATGGTACTTGATGATGCCAATCTCGATCTGGCCGTCGAAGGGACGATCTGGGGAGCATTTGGAACGACCGGGCAGCGTTGCACCGCTTCATCGCGGATTGTCGTTCACCAGAAGGTCTATCGTCAGTTCGTTGAAAAGCTGACCGCGAAGACGCAACAGCTCCGGGTTGGCAATGGTCTGAGGTCCAATGTCGACGTTGGGCCAGTAATCAACGAAGAGGCGATGGAGAAGATCCTCGGCTATATCGACATCGGTCGGCGGGAGGATGGGGCCAAGCTCCACAGCGGTGGGAACCGGCTGGAGAGGGGCGCGTATCGCCATGGGTACTTCATCGAACCGACCATCTTCACCGATGTCGCGCCACAGATGCGGATTGCCCAGGAGGAGATCTTTGGACCGGTCGTCAGCATCATCCCCTGCCGTGATCTCGATGAGGCCATCGAGATTGGAAACGGTGTCAGATACGGTCTCTCCTCATCGATCTATACCCAGGATATCAACCGGGCAATGAAGGCGATGGAGCAGATGTATACCGGCATCTTCTACGTCAACTCATCGACTATCGGGGCCGAGGTTCATCTCCCGTTTGGAGGTACAAAGGGAACCGGCAATGGCCACCGTGAGGGGGCGATGATCTCCTCACTCGATATCTTCTCGGAGTGGAAGTCGATCTATGTCGACTACAGTGGAACCCTTCAGAGAGCGCAGATTGACAATCAACCGGCCTGATCGTCCGGTGATGATCGATAGAATGAATAGATGATCAAGATCAAGCCGCGGCCGGTCCGTCGTAAGAACGGGCTGCGGTCAGGAGAAGGAGAAGAGAGTATGATTATCGGACTACCGAAAGAGATCAAGGACAATGAGTTCCGGGTTGGCCTGACGCCAGCCGGGGTGCAGACACTGCATGACCATGGACACAGGGTTCTGGTCGAGTCTGGTGCTGGCGAGGGAAGTGGTATCAGCAACGAGGAGTACCGTCAGGCAAGTGGAACCATCGTAACGACCGCGGATGAGGTCTGGGCCCAGGCGGAGATGGTGGTCAAGGTCAAGGAGCCGGTGGGGCCGGAGTATGAGCGGATGAGAGAAGGACAGATCCTCTTCACTTATCTCCATCTCGCGCCGGATCCGCAACTGACCGGGGCCATGCTTGAGCGTGAGGTGACGGGAGTCGCCTACGAGACGATCACCTCCGAGAGTGGCCATCTCCCCCTGCTGACACCGATGTCCGAGGTTGCCGGACGAATGGCGGTGCAGGTTGGCGCACACTATCTGACCAAACCTGAGGGTGGCCGGGGAGTACTGATGGGTGGGGTTCCGGGAGTTCTTCCGGCCAAGGTAGCGATCGTCGGGGGCGGAGTAGTCGGGATCAATTCGATCAAGATGGCGGTCGGCTTGGGTGCCCACGTCGTTGCGCTCGACAGGAATCTGGAGCGGTTACGATATCTTGACGATATCTTTGGAGCCAAGATCCGTACGCTCATCTCCAATCCATATACGGTCAAGGAGGCGATTGCCAATGCCGATCTGGTGATCGGGGCGGTACTTGTCCCGGGAGCCTCGGCGCCCCGACTGGTGACAAGAGATATGCTCAAGACGATGCATCGTGGGGCGGTGATCGTCGATGTCGCGGTCGATCAGGGTGGATGTATCGAGACGACCCGGCCGACGACGCACAGCAATCCGACGTTCTATGTTGATGAAGTTCTCCACTACTGTGTCGCCAATATGCCCGGAGCGGTCCCGCGCACCTCGACCTTCGCGTTGACCAATGCCACACTGCCCTTTGCGCTCAAACTGGCCAATCGCCCCTTCCGGGAGGCGATTACGGCTGACCATCATCTGAAGAATGGCGTCAACACCTATCGCGGGAAACTGACCTATCAGGCCGTCGCCGAATCACAGGGCCTCTCCTGGAGTTCGATCGATGAGCTGATCTGATCATTCCATTGATGGCCACTGCCCGACCGTCCACAAATCAGAGCCGGACGGGCAGTGGCGTAACCTCTAGCGACGACTGAGTAATGGCAAAAGGAATCAAAATAATCGATGTGGAGGATGGTTCCCTGGCGGCCGAGCTCGGCCTTGAACCAGGAGACCGGATCTGGACCGTCAACGGCAAACGGGTTCGCGATGCGCTCGACTTCAAGTTTCTGACCGCTGGTGAAGAGGAGCTGGTCGTCGAGGCGATCAAGGCTGATGGCGAGGAGTGGGAGATCGAGGTCGAGAAGGATGATGGCGAACAGTGGGGGATCGACTTCGAGCCGATGACCCCGCGCCAATGCGGCAACGACTGCATCTTCTGCTTCATCCAGCAGAATCCGGAAGGGTCGCGATCGAGCCTCTGGGTAAGGGATGAGGATATCCGGTTCTCCTTCATGTATGGCAACTACTCGACACTGACGACGATCACCAAAGCCGAGACGCAACGGGTGATCGAACAGCGTCTGACACCACAATACGTCTCGGTCCACGCGACCGATCCTGAGCTTCGGGCCTACCTGTTGGGGATCGACCGACAGGACGATGTGCTGGGCAAGATGAAGCATTTCATCGACCACGGGATCGAGATCCATGCCCAGGTCGTGCTCTGTCCGACACTCAACGATGGTGCGCAGCTGGTGCGGACGATCAATGATCTGGCGGCGCTCCACCCGGGAATCGTCTCGACGGCCATCGTTCCGCTGGGGATCACCGAGCGGCACAAATACCGGAACCGTCTGGTTCCGGTGACTGATGAGTACTGTGCAGAACTGATCGATCTGGTGGCCCCACTCCAGGATCAGATGCGCAAGCGACTCGGAACCTCATTTGCGTTCCTTGGCGACGAGTTCTATATCCGAGCCGGCCGGCCGATCCCTCCGCAATCCCACTACCGGATCGTTCGGGGGAGCGGGGCTGACGATGATGCCTACCCGCAGATCGAGGACGGAGTCGGGATGGTTCGCCAGTTCTTCGAGGCTCATGCAAAACGGATGAAGCAGCTCGATCGGATGCGCAGCCGCGGCCGATTCACCCCAGCGGAGGCGCACCGCATCTACGGTACACTCGCGACCGGGCTTGTCTTCCATCCGATGCTCAGCGAAGCGGTCGATGAACTCAACGCACGCTTCGGTACCAGACTTCACGTCGCCGCAGTCGAGAACACCTTCTTTGGCAAAGAGGTCACCGTCGCCGGCCTGCTCGCCGGAGTCGACTTTCTGAAGGCACGTGACCAGTACAAGGGAGAGTTCCTGATGATTCCGCCCCACAGCTTTCGCGAGCACGACCGGCGTTTTCTCGATGGAATGACCGTTGGCGACCTGGCCGCTGAGCTGGTACTGCCGATCCGCCGCAGCTGGCACGAGGTTCTCGGACTCCCGGAGCCCGGGAAAGGACGCGGCCCCATTCTTTCACACGACTACGGTTCAGTCACTTCGATCCAGGTCTAGTGGACTTCTGACCCAACCGGTAACCCGACATCACCCTGATCGTCTGAAATTATGAATCTCGACTCCCACCTGATCGAACTGTACGAAGCGCGTGAGGCCCTGCTGAGCCGCATCAATCCAGACGCTGTCAGCATCATGGACATCGAGAAGTTTCTTCTCGGGGCCGTGACCGAGGTCGGTCAAAGGCTCGGTGTCGACCGGTGCAACATCATCACGCCAACGCCGGAGGGTGGATACCGGGTCAGCCACGAGTATCTCGGGGACACTTCGCTCGCACCTGGACTCGGGCTGAATATTCCGGCCAAGCTGGTCCCGCTCGAAACGATCCAACGCTACCTTCCGCAGGCGCGCCACTACTCGATCGATGACAGCCACTCGGCACAGGTACCACTCTGGGTTCGGACAACCCTGCAGTTGATCGGCACCCGCGCAGTTCTGGTCGCACCTTTTGTAATCCGCAACCAGCTCTTTGGCGTGCTGGGTCTCCATTACTGCCAGCATCCTCACCAGTGGACAGAGACCGAGATACGTCTTGTCGAGTGGCTGGCCGGTCAGGTCTCGATCGGCCTTCAGTTCACACAGCTCTATCAGGAGAAAGAGCGCGAGGTCGAACTGACCCGGCTCATGTTGGAGATCTCCAATGACATCAGTGCGCGAACCGACTTTACCGAAGTAACCGACTTCGTGATCGACCGGGCGTTGGAGCTGTTGAAGGCCGACTATGGCGGTATCGCCATCCTCGACCAGACCGGTGAATCGCTCCATCTTGATGAATTGCGGGGTCGCCGTGGCTTCGACCTCCGGAAACAGGTCGAAGCGCGATTTCGCGAGGCGCGTGTCCTGCGATTGCCAGATCACCCGGCAGTTGGTGAAATGATCGACGAACACTGCTCATTTCGTCTCACCGATACCCGCCAGTCCCCGCTGGCCCGCTACGTTCTGGGCAATGTCTTCAAGGGAAAATCGGCACTCATCGTTCCAATCACCGTCAAGGAGAAGGTTCTCGGGATCATTGCCATCGTCTGGTTCAACGACGAGGCAGGGTTGAGCGAATACGATGTTCAGTTGCTCGAGGGTATCTCGAGCCAACTGGCGATTGCGCTGGAGAAGGATCGACTGGCGACGGAGGTGATCCGTCTGAAACGCCAGCTCAACGATCAACGGGCAGGAGAGCGGATTATCGGCTCATCGGCCAGTCTGCGCCGTTCGATCGATATGGCGCTCTCGGTTGCCGACAGCAGCACGACCGTTCTGTTGCAGGGCGAGTCAGGGACTGGAAAGGAACTGATTGCCAGTCTGATCCAGTTCAACTCCAGACGTGCCGTCCGGCCATTCATCAAGATCAATTGTGGAGCCATCCCCGAGAGTCTGCTCGAAACAGAGCTCTTTGGCCACGAACGCGGTGCCTTCACCGATGCCCGGTCTCGGCGGGTTGGTCGGTTTGAGGAAGCGAGCGGGGGGACCCTCTTTCTCGATGAGATCGGAGAGATGAGCCTGTCCGCGCAGGTCAGTCTCCTCCGCGTACTGCAAGACGGGGAGTTTACGCGGGTTGGTGGCACGGAGGTGATCAAGACCGATGTCCGGGTCATCGCCGCTACCAACAAGAACCTTGAAGAAGAGATCGAGGCGGGGCGATTCCGCCGTGACCTCTTCTACCGGCTCAACGTCTATCCGATCCATCTGCCCCCGCTCCGGGAGCGGAGCGACGATATCGAACAGCTGGTCGCCTATTTTCTCGAAAGATATCAGCAGAAGAGCGGACGCCGCGTCACTGGCATCAATGATCACGCCCTCTCGCAACTGAAGTGCTATGCTTGGCCGGGCAATGTCCGGGAGCTCGAGAACTGCCTGGAGCGGGCGGTCATTGTCGCCGCCGGGCGGGCAATCACCGAGGCTGATCTACCCGAGGCTATCCGCTCTCACCAGTCACCTCTTGTCTCCGAGATCATCGAGATTCCTTTGCCGATGAAGATCGAGCAGATCGAGGAGGCGGTCATAATCCGCACTCTTCAGCTCACTGACGGAGATAAGGCCAAAGCGGCGCGGCTCCTGGGCATTGGTCGCAAGACCCTCTACCGCAAACTGGAAGAGTACCGGCGCGATAAGTAACTTTGCGTGGGCTGCAAGGGCCGCCTCAACCTCCGTTCGATAAGTGGTGAAATAGTGTAGACTTGTAATTTAACAGTTCGGCGATTAAGATTCAGCGTTGAGGTAAGCTGCGAATGAAAATATGCCCAATCTGTAAGCAAAACTTCCCAAACGGCTTTCAGTATTGCCCAAATGATACTGAACTGCTGTTGACACAGGAAGAGTTTCAGCGGCTTGCCGCACCGCGTCCTGCAACTCCGGCGACTTCAGTCCCTGATGCCGGGTCAGGCTTCTCTCGTCAGACACGAGAGCTCTCGACCACTCCTGAGTCCGAACTGCCTCCCATTCCAGCCGAGGTGAGACGACCAGCCTCTCGACCGACCGTACCGAGCGGGATCGAATCAGGTGAAGGTCGGCGAACTGTCTTCTCTTCAGACTCGTTACCGCCAAAAACTGTTGAACCTGCCCCGCGGCAACCGCGACAGACGACCTCAACACAACCATTTACCAGGACGGATGAGGCACGCGGTGAGCTCAACTTCGCGCTGCCTGAATCGGGTTCGCTCATCTCCCGCCTGATCGCCGGACTAAAAAATATCAGCGAGATCCTCAGGAACAACGCCAGTGGCACGACCGCTGGAACCGGCTTTCAGTTTCTGCTTCAGGAAGATTCGCTCTCCGAACGGATCGGCCGGGAGTTCAAAGCGGCTGGGGACGAATTCAGGCGGAATCCACGCCGATTTGTCGGTGAGCTGATTCGTGGTGAAGGAACAAACCTCCGGCGACGAAACCTGCTCCTCGCCGGCTCAGAGATGGCCATCGTCGGGATGCTGACGATCTACTTTGCCGTGAGTGCGATCTCTTCCGCCAGCCGTGCGGCAAGCTGGTCAGTCCGTGGACTGATCATCGCCTTCGTCGTCTACCTGCTCGGATGTTACCTCGTCCGGGGAATGCTTGTCCTGAAACTGGTCAATCTTTCGTCGAGACGGATGGTGCTCCCCAAGGTCGTCCTCGAGATAGCCAATTGGGGGCCGCTTGCTGTCATTCTGCTCCTCTCGGTATTCCTGACCAATAACTACAATCTCTATTGCTCCATCTTCCCAACCCGTTGTACCCCTCAGGAGAAACCGGTCGAGGAGCTGGCGCTCCTTACTCCGCTGACCGAGGTTCCCACTGAGATCGACAAGCTCAAGATCGAAAAGTCCTCGACTGTCAAGGAGCGCAAGGTTGGCGGAAGCCTCAACAAACCCAAGGCCGCTTCGGGCGGCGGTGGGGGTGGCCGCAACACTCCGACGCCTCCAAGCAAGGGCGTTCCACCACCACTGGCACTGACTCCACAGATCGTCATGCCAAACCCTGAGCCTCCAAAGATCAAGGATCCGAGCCTCGCCGTGATGCCGACCATCTATGGTGATCCGCGCGCACTCCCACCGATGAAGGGGCCGATGGGTGACCCGATGGGTGTGCCTGCCCCACCCTCGAGCGGACCGGGAACCGGAGCAGGTATCGGCCGCGGTACAGGTACCGGAGTTGGAAGTGGGGAAAGTGGAGGGGCTGGCCAGGGTCGGGGTGGCAACTTTGGCGGTGGTGACATGGGGCTTGGTGGTGGAAGGACTGTTGAACCGATGACGACCAGCCTTCGTCCGACCATCCTCTACAAGGAGAAGGCCAAGTACACCGAGGAGGCGCGGCAGAACAAGATTCAGGGCACGGTTGTCCTCAACGTCGTCTTCACCTTCGATGGCCGGATCACCAATATCAGGGTGGTTCGTGGTCTTCCCGACGGTCTGACCGAGAAGGCGATCGAGGCCGCCCAGCGGATCCGCTTCAATCCGGCCGTCAAGGCTGGTGTGCCGGTCAGTGTCCGCGGTAACCTTGAATTCACCTTCAATCTCTACTGATCTGTCTGCTCGGAAGAGACTGGAAAGAGCCCCGGCGGCATGCCTGATTCTTATGCGGCGGGGCTCTTCTGCTTTGTTCAGGATGATCGAACCACCTCGAGCTTCTGGCTTCTACCAGGCCTGTTGACTCCTCTACATCTCACCAGCCAGCCAATCCTGCCCATCACGACTCCCCGCCAGATCGATCGCCGTCATCTATCCTGTCTCATTCTTGCTTTCTCTATATGACAAACGGCTCGGTTCTCATCCATGCTGATGATCATCAGAATGGCCAGCAATGGACAGATTGCCCCTGCTCTGCACATCAGGCGGCTCTCAGCAGAGGGTATCAGTGATCAGGGGAGTTCCCAACATTTTCCTGACAAGATGAATTTATACCCGCCTTTAATTGTAGAAATCCACCATCAATGGTAAAACGATCCGGCACTCCTTCTGTCAAGCCTTGCACAAGATGTTGATCAATTCCGGAATTTGTAGAGAACTGGCCGCCAGATATCTCGTGCAGTGGTTTAAATCAACACAGTTGGATCACGGTTAGATTCTCAGAGTACTTATAAGTCAAACAAAGAGACCTTGGAGGGCGAAGAGGCCATGAATGAAAGTAAGACCCTTTTGACAAGACAGCTTTTGTTTCCATTGATCGTGTTGATCACAACCCTGTCATTCGATTGTCCAGCCCAATCGATTGGCGGCGGAGGTTCGGTTCAGGGAACCGTGAGAGACGCAAGTGGCAGTAATCTGGCTGGGGCGAAGCTGACCATCCGTAATATTGCCACAGGTGTAGAGACGGTTGCGATCGGCAACAGTGAAGGATCCTTCATCACCCCAACCCTGCCGATCGGCCGCTATCGCATTCGCGTCGAAGCGACAGGCATGAAGGCATGGCAGGGAGAACTGGTCATCGAGACCGGGCGCGTCACGGAGGTCAATCCGACCCTCTCAGTGGGTGATGTCAATGATACGGTCATCATCGAGGGAAACATCACCCCCCTCGTCAACGCAACCGACCCGACGGTTGGGAGCACTCTCGATTCACGGCGAATCAAGGAGCTGCCGGTCAATGGTCGCAACATCAATGCGCTGCTGGAGGATACGGTCCCGGGACTTGAGGCAAATTTCGATGTTAACGGCGGCGTACGAGCCAACGGATTGATGGGGTATTCGACCGATTATGTGCAGGATGGTGCCGCCTCGAACAATCGCGAGTTTGGTGGCTCGGGAATCATTCAGGGACTCGAATCGATCGGGGAGGTGCGTGTCGAGACGAGTACGTCATCCGCAAAGTATAATCGTCCGACCTCGGTTGTCGTCACAACGAAGGGCGGACAGAACGAGCTGCGCTTCACCGCATTCGAGACACATCGTAACAACGGATTCGGAGTTGCCCGCGCCCGCCAGGATGTTCTGTTTAATGGCCAGCAGTACAAGGTGCCGACGCTCCTGCGGAATGAGTATGGATTTTCGGCAAGTGGTCCGGTCTACCTCCCCAAGCCAGGTGGACTCTACAATGGTAAGAATCGGACCTTCTGGTTCTTTTCGCGTGAGAGTCTGCGGCTGAAACAGGGGATTACCAGAGAGTTTGTCGTCCCGACCGAGGCATGGAGAAAGGGCGACTTCAGTGGATTGCAGGATAGCCTCGGTCGAAACATTCTTTTGTATGATCCGGCGACGACCCGTCTTGAACAGATCGGTGGACGCACCGTCTCAGTGCGCACCCAATTCCCGAACAACATCATTCCGATTTCGCGAATCAGCCCGCTGGCAAAGGCAATCTTCGAGATTACACCGCTGCCAACCGATCCAGGGGTCAACCCCTTGGTTGCCAACAACTACAAGACCCCAGTCGCAACCAATGTGCTTCCGAACCGGCGGGATGACCAGAACACGATACGTATCGATCACCGTTTTAGCGAGAAGGATACTGGCTTCCTCAAGATCAACGGCGGGAGGAACCGCGCCAACTTCATCGGGACAGCAACCAATACTGGCGCTCCGACACTCAATAATGAGGCGAACGTCACCTACCTGCCGATGGAGGGAATTACCGGAGCAACGAGCTGGGTGCACCTCTTCTCGACCCGATTCTTTGTCGAGACGCTGGTCAATCGAACCTGGCAAAGTACGCAGACCGTCACCGGGCCAACAAGCGAGGACTTCTCGAAGAAGTTTGGACTTCCGAATCCACTTGGTGAGCTGGGATTTCCAAATATCACTGGCAATGGGTTCATGAATTTCATTGAGGGTGATAATCGACGTGCCCTCTACACGATTACCACCAATGCCGAGCAGAATTTTTCGTGGCTCATCTCGAGTCACAAGTTTGAATTCGGCTGGCGTTTCAATAATCAGCGGCAGCATTACCTGCCCGATCAGGGAGCGATCTCCGGTTCGGCCGCCTTCAGCAGTCTGGCCACCGCCCTGCACAGCCCAACCCTCGGCACAGCGACCAATCCGACTGCGGTTCCGCAGACCGGCTACGATGCGGCCAACTTCTTTCTTGGGGCGGCCTCGACCTATACCGTCGGGCTCAAGCGCAACTTTGTCAGACTCAACGAACGATACGTGGGCTTCTATTTCCAGGACTCTTGGCGGATCAATGATCGATTGACAATCAACGGTGGAGCACGTTGGGACATGTTCCCGGCCTTCAAAGAGGCCGCCAATGTCATCAATGCCTTTGACGTCAAGACCCGGACGCTCTACTTCCCTGATCCAGTCTCATCATATGTTGCCAATGGAGCAACCACGCAGAGGGTGCTCGACGCTTTCAAGGCGGTTGATGTCAAGTTTGCAAGCGCACAGGACATTGGGCTGGACAACCGCATATTCAAGAGCAATCTCTTTGATATCGGTCCGCGTGGAGGCTTTGCCTACCGCCTCTTCGACGGTAATAAGCAGATGGTAGTTCGTGGCGGCTACGGGATGTATATTTCAAATACGCCGATCCGGACGCTGCTTGCCCCATTCTTCAATCTGGCGCCATTTCGGGCAAATTTCACCTACAATCCGAACAGTGCGGCCCAGAGTCCGGACGGGATTGGCAACTATCTGCTGCGGACACCGCAGACGATCATTGCCGGATCGAATACGGGCAAGATCGTCGACACCGTCAACCCGGTCGGCATTGGTCGTGGAACGGCGGTTGCGGGCATGGCGGAAAATCAGCGGAACTTGCGGGTTCACGACTGGAACCTGGCCATCGAAAAGCAGTTGACCCCCTCAACCGTCATAAGGTTTACTTATCAGGGAAAACACGGTGTCAATGCTGATCAGCAGTTCAACCTCAATCCGCAATCGAACGACTACATCTGGTACAAGACCCAGCAGCGTGCAACCCCGACCGGCACTTTTGCCAACGTCGCGCGGCGCATCTATGATCAGACGGCTTATACCAACGTGATCATCTACCAGAAGACTGGCTACATCAATACGTCAATGTGGACGGCGGAGATCGAACGCCGTTTCAGCAAAGGGTTGAGCTTCCAGGGCTTCTACACGATGACCAATGCCCTGCGGATGGCAGGCAATTCCTTCCGGGATGATACGGGTACCGTACCCTCCATATTCCTGCCGGAGTCCAACGTGCCCCAGGATATCGACGCTCTGAATCGCTTTCTATTCTATGATCGGGATACTGGCGTACCGAAGCATCGCATCCGGGCCAACTGGAACTACGATCTGCCTTTTGGCAAGGGACAGTGGCTGGGCCGGGGCGCGAACGATTTTCTCAATGGGGTGATTGGCGGATGGAAGATGGTGGGCAAGATTGCCTTCCTGAATACCTGGTATGCCAAACCAACCTCGCAGTGGGGGGAATTTGGTAACTTCGAAATTTACGGCAAAAAGTACCGGATCACTGACTGCCGGAGTACTCCGGCAACGGCAACGCAGAAAGCACAGGAGCGTTGTACGGATGGTTACCTCTGGTTTAACGGCTACATCCCGCAGCGACTGATTGGAAGCTATAATGCAGCCGGTCTGCGTAATGGAGTCTTCGGATTGCCGGACAACTACAAGCCAGCGCAGAAGCCGATCTACACGTCGCCGGTATACGGACAGCCGGTCAGCACCGATCCGAACATTGCAAACGACTATGACACGAATGTCGAGTATATTCCTCTGAACCGCGTCGTTAACTCCGCAGGTCAGATCGTTTCGCAAACGGCCAACTGTAACCTGGCAACTGGTCCACGCGTCAATTGTCAGCGCATTGCTGTGGATACGGGGCTTCATCCCTGGCGTAATCAGTATCATCTTGGCCCATTCAATTCGAGCCTTGATGTATCGATGATGAAGTTCTTCCGGATCCGAGAGAAGCTCCTGTTGCGAGTGAACATCGATATTTTCAATGTTCTCAACCTGCAGGGACTTAACGTCCCAAGCGCCGAGGGAATTGTCAGTCTGGGCAGTTCATATGGGGCAAACGGCATCCGCCCGCGCCAGGTTCAGGGAACCTTGCGACTCGAGTGGTAAACCTGAATCGCGCCGCAACTGTCTGACAAGTGGCAGGGGCAGGATCGAAAGATCCTGCCCCTGCCACCTGCCCCTGCCACCTGCCCCTGCCACTTGCCCAGGCCACTTGCCACAGGCCACTTGCCACAGGCCACTTGCCACAGGATAGATCCTGCTGGCAATAAGTCGGCAAGATGACGGTTGACTGGTGAACCCTTTTTAGCTATGATCTCCGTTCGATTGGGCTACCATTTTGTTCAATCGAATGGGCCGTTAGCTCAGTCGGTAGAGCAACTGGCTTTTAACCAGTGGGTCGTTGGTTCGAGTC
>CAIOZW010000052.1 GCA_903862855.1 uncultured Acidobacteriota bacterium | reverse complement strand
TGGTCCGACATCGCAACGGACGGCGAGACGCTCTATGTCGGCAGGTCCGGTCCCGGCGGGGAGGGGAATGGTCGTGCGGAAATAGCCGCTTCGCTCGACCTTGTAAGAGTTGATTCCCAGATTGGATGTATACCAGCGCGAGCCCTGGCGCAGCTTGACGGCAAAGCTGATCACCCCGCCGTTTCGTTGCGTCGATTTGACATCGAGGTAGAGGTAGTCGCGCAGATCGGTGATTGCCTCTCCGAGGGTCCGGGTGGTCGTGATCTTGCCTTCGCGAATCATCTCTTCGGCCATGACGCGGTAGATCCAGCGGTGGCGATCCATGATCTCTTCACGGGAGGCCCTGGTGAGATCAGCCGCAAGTGGCGCGAGCGCGAAGCGGAGTCCACTCGTGCCCTGATCGGAGAAGTTGTTGTTGACCGAAGCTGTCAGCAGCTCCGGGTGGGCGCCCTGCCGGTGTCCCTGGAAATCTTTGGTCTCGTGGTTGACCCCCTGATAGATCTCCTTCACCACCCGACCACGAGAGTCGAGGTGAACTTCAGTCACCCATTCGATATCGGTTGTTCGGCCCCAGCGGGCCATCAGTCCGCTGGTCTGTGTCCCGCCATCTTCGTTACTGAATATCACCGTGTAGCGATAGACTGTCAGATCGCCCTTTCGTTCTGTTTCGTAGTACATCAGCAGCGGTAGATCGCTGAACCTGCCGATCGTGTCTGGACGGGCATAGAGGACCGGGGCGTGGGAGAGGGCTGTGAAGTCGGGGTTTGACTGGTCGACCATCCGCAGCTTGAGCTCATCTACTCTGGCCTGATCGAGGCTTCGCGCGGACTGTTCACGGTTGAACTCAACACGGAGCCGGTGTCTGCCCGGTGTCACCTGTCCGAGAGATAGCGAGTAGGTGAACGGTGCGGCGCCACCATAGAGTAGCAGATCCTGGGAGACGGTGGCATCGAGTGTGATCCGCAGGGCAGCGGCTTCACGGCCAGGGGTAATCCACGCGGCGCCAGGTGAACTCGCGGTCAGATCGAGCAGAACCTCGGAGGTCGTCTGCACCTCGAACTCACGCTCGGCAAGGACCTGGGCAAGGAGGTCGCTTTCAGTCGAGAGGAGCAAGGCCAGGGAGACTACTGCCAGCCATGCGACACGGGTCAGAATCTTCATTGGCGCCTCTTCCCTCCAGTCATTTTGAGCAAAGCGTGAATGCGGCGGATGATAACTCCCTCTGTTTCGGGTGAGAAGGCGACCGGGTGGTCATAGTAGATCATCGATTCATTGACCTCATAGCCTCCCTCATCATACATTCGCGCCGAGGGGACGTAGGCAAAGACATCATTGGTGTACCCGGCAACCCAGACCCGCCCGTCGATCTCTTTTTTGAGCCGCAGGGAGTAGTCGGTCACCACCTCACCTCCGATTGCGACAAGGGTAAAATCGTTTCCTATCCGCAGGACCTGAACCGGGCAGGGATATTCCGCCTCGAGCCGTCCGTTACGCTCGAGCCGATCGAGCATCCGCCGCGCATGACGACGGACAAAGACGCTCTGGTCGGTGAGTCGCTTCTCGTAATCGGCCTGGCTCGGTGGAGTGGCAAACGGCAGTGCCGCCAGATCATAGGCGGTGCGGATCGTTCCCTCAACCGTTGTCCGCTTCCCCTGGATGACACTCTCGACTGCCTGGGCAAGCTCCTGGCCGTGATCTTCGGCCAGATCGAGTCGACTGCGCGGTGAGGGGTTGACATCCGCTCCACATCCGGCCACGAAGAGGGCCGTCGCTCCCGGGTGCTCCGCCTCGACGGCCAGTGCGGCAAATCCGGCATAGTCACCACTGTACTGCAGAAATTCGCCAGTGAGGGTTGTGTTGTGACAGGCATAACCGAAGACGATGCCGCGAACCTTGCCGGCCGGGGTCTCAACCCGCAGGACCGGGACATCCCGATCGACGACACCATCCGGATTGACTCCCCCGACAATTCCCTTGGGTGTTGGCAGGCGGCGATTCATCGCGAAGCCGGCCAGCCCGACTCCATAAGAGAGTCGCGCCGGTGCCAGATCCTTCAGAGATCGGCCGATCAGGTCGACGATCCGATCCTCGAGCTCGGCCGAGTATTCATTGATCAGTGCGACCTGATCAGCTGGCAGATCGTAAGCGCCGATCAGCGATTGACGCACGACCGGCCCGGAGTGGGTATGTGAGGCGTTGAGGATGATCTGGTCACGCCGCAAATTGAAGTCACGTGCCGCCCGATCGGTGATCGAACCGGCCAGGTCCTGGGTGAATCCAAGCAGGTCGCTCGTCACCAGCACGACCCGGTTACCCTCCTCATCTTCAATCGCGAGTGCCTTGGCCTTGAGATCATGCAGCTTACCCGCTGCCGGCTTTGTCCGCGCCGCATAACCGGCCATCCAGACTGGTTTTGAGGGCGTGATCACCACCGCTGCCAGTCCGGCCTTCAGCCCCGCTCCTTTGCGAGATGCCTCCTGTCCGGAGATGTCGAGTCGCGTGATCGTGATCGTGATTAACAGAAGATAGAGAAATCTTTTCATAATGTTTCCGTGTGTACCGCAGATCACCAGCTCGTAGAGAGCGATGATCGAGAGTTGTCACCGACTTTCCCAGATGGCTAACTTAGATGGCTAAATCAGATGGTTAAATCAGATAGCCCAGATGTTCCTGGTCCTCCCTGACCAGCGCCTCGATCATCTGGTTGGCCCGCTGCCACTGGCCGACCAGCGGGTAGACCATGAGTGCCAGTTTGGCGAGATCACGCGAGCCTTCGATCGATGCGCGAATCGTCAACCGCTCATACTCCTTCACTGCCAGGACCAGTCCCCGCACCGTCTCCGGCAGCGGGCCACTCTCGACCGGACGCGGGCCATGCCGATCGATCAGGCAGGGAAGCTCGACGACATCGTCGGCGGCCAGATCATCGATCGCCCCGCGATTGGCGACATTGAGGACGATCTGGGTCGGTTCGTTCTGCCGCAAGGCCGTCATGACATCGATCGCAATACGGTGATATCCGGTTGGGGCCTCGAATGGATCCTCGGCCAGCTCGACCCCGGATCCGAGCGCGGTGCCCGCTTCGGCCTCCAGTTTCATGTATGATCCCGAGCGGCGCTGCAGATATTCCCGATACTGAACGATCGCCTCTTCCATTCGCCCGTTGACGATCGATTGCTGAAGCTCGGCGAAGAGAGATTGGTTGAGGCGGGCGACCTCGGCCCCACGGCTCGCACCGGTCCGGCGCTGATTCTCGAGGGCCCGCTGCTGTTCATAATAGAAAAAGAGATACTCACTTGGCAGCATGCCGATGGTCCGGATCATCTCCGGGTCGAAGAGATCCGCGTGGTAGAGCGAACGGAGAATCTGATCATTGGCGAGGATCTCCGGCAGCTGGTTCTCTCCGTCGACCATCACCTGGCGGATCCACCCCAGATGGTTGAGTCCAAAGTAGTCACAACTGACCTTCGCCAGTGGCTTCCCCATCGACTCGGCCAGTCGATGGTACATCTCGCTCGGGGTGTCACAGATCCCGATCAGTCTCAGTCGGGTCAGGCTCGAGAGTGCCTGGGTCATCAGACCTGCCGGATTGGTGAAGCTGATAAACCAGGCCTCCGGCGCAAATTGTTCGACCGCCCGTGCATGCTCGAGCATGACTGGAATCGTCCGCAGCGCCTTGGCCAGACCACCCAATCCGGTCGTCTCCTGCCCGGCAATTCCATGCTCGATCGCGATCCGCTCATCTCGTGCCCGCGCCTCCGAGCCGCCGACTCGCAGACTGCTCACGACAAACTCGGCGCCGGTCACGGCCTCTTCAACCGTCCCCGGGGTGGTGATCGCAACTGCGCCCCCGGCCTGTCGAACAATCTCACGTCCGAGCGCCGCCATCATTCCGGCTCGCTCCGGATCGATATCGTAGAGGGAGATCTCTGCCAGCCCCAGCGGAGCACGCACCAATCCATGAATAAGGAGCGGCGTTCTGATTCCGCCGCCCCCAAGTATTGTTACCTTGCTCATTGAATTACGCCTACCACTTGATCTTGTCAGGGAAGTACTCGGCAATCAGATCCTGATAGAAGGGCGTCAGCCCTTTCACATCAGGCTCGACCGGGCATTTGGAGTAGAGGTCATAGGGGTTGAAGGCCCTTACCCACTTCAGGAGTTGATCGTCCTGCGGTCCGAGGAGATGCGCGTAGGCCCCCTCACGATGAACCGGATAGAGGGAGTGATAGCGGATCATCCAGAGCGCCTCCTGCGGCAGATAGTCACGCGTAACCATATAGAGGTACTCGTCGTGACCCCACGAGACGTGAACATTGTCGAGGCCACAGTTGGGTTCATAAATGCCGTTGAGTGTTCCATAGACGGGATGCTTTGCATCCGGGTTGTCGGCAAAGAGTGCCGGATAGACGATCTTGTCCGAGAACCGGCAGCCAACGGGAAAAGTGTCACCAACGACCGCCCATTGTGGCTCACCGAAGAAGCTGAGCATCTTGCCGATGTCGTGGATCAGTCCGACGAGGACGAACCAGCGCGGGTGTCCATCCTGGCGGATCGCCTCGGCTGTCTGCAGGGCATGCACAATCTGCGGCAGCTCATTGTCGGGATCACTGTCATCGACAAAGTTGTTCAACTTGTCGATCACCTCCCAGACACCGAATTCACCCTTGTCGAAACGCCCATATGCGGCCTTCTTCGAGAGCACAAAGTCGAGAGTCTGCCGGGTGTGATTGAGGTGATAGACCTCCTTCACACTTTCGCGAGCCTCGTCGCCATAATTGCGAAAATTGTCGGGTTGGTTGATATTGTCAAGAAAGGGCTTGGTCGCAACATGTGACATAAGATGACTCCTCCAGTTATGAGAAACCGTAAAACACTGACGGCGAGATGATAGTTAATTTCAGGAGGGATGGAAAGTGCGGCAGTGAAAAAGGTTCTGAGTTAATCTCCACAGGTTCGATCATCGCCCCTGATTCAGCCGCAGTGCCGGCAGAAGATGGTTCAGATCGCTCAAACGAGGAAATCCTTTCAACCCGCCGGGAGCCGTCGTTGATCGGGCACCACAGATGTTAGCGGTCTCGAGACAGGTCAGGGCCGGAAGCCCCGCCTTCCAGGCGGCCAGAAATCCGGCATCGAAGCAGTCACCAGCACCGGTCGTGTCGACGACCTGGACTGCGAGCCCGGGAGATTTTACGATCACGCCATTCTCGATCATCATCGACCCGGCCGCACCAAGTTTCAGGGCGACTCTCTTCAGACCAGCCTGTGAGAAGAATTCGAGCATTCGCCGTGGGTCGCTCTCACCAGTCATGGCCGCGCCTTCACGCTCATTGGGCAGAAAGAGATCGATTTCACGCAGTGCCACCAGACTGAGCGGATCGCGCAACCAGTCCTCGACCCACCCGACATCGACCGAGAGAGTCGTTCCTGTCGGGCGGAGCTGACGGGCCAGTTCAATCAGTCGGTCCGGGGTGACCGCATTGGCCAGATGGACGTGGCTGGCGCTGGCCAGACTTCCGATCAATGACGGATCCGTGATCATGGATTCGAGCAGGCAGTTGGATCCGCGATAGGTGAAGAAAGACCGGTCGTCAGCGGTTGAGATCGCCACCGTGATCGCCGTCGGCTCATCCGCCGACTCCTGGAGGAGTTCGAGCGAGACGCCAGTCGCGCCGAGACGATCCCTGAACCACGATCCATCACTGCCCGTTGCTGCGAGCAGGGCGACGCTCCTTCCCAGCCTGGCGAGGCCGCAGGCGGTAATGGCTGCACCACCGCCAATCTCACGGGTCAGTGACTGTGCATCTACCTCTTCTCCCGGAGCCGGCCAGCGTGCAAATCCGCTCATGACCAGATCGATGAAGACATCTCCAAACGTGATGAACTCCAATTCTTTCCGCCCGGTCTCACTGACGTGACTCATTCCTGGCTCCTCGCTTCAAAGGGCCACTCCGCCTTCAACCTTGACTGGAGCAGCCAGGCCAGGACTCCGACGATCATCAGACCGATCCCGAGCAGAAAGATCTGCCAGCCATTGGTGCTGAGAATATAGATCCACCCGACCAGCGCAATCAGTGCCGGCAGGGGATAGAGCCACATCCGGAAGGGAAGCCTGATGTCTGGCCGGGTCCGCCTGATCAGGATTACTGCAGCCACCTGGGCCATGTCTCTGGCGACGATCTGGATGACGATCAGCGAAGTGATGAGTGTCGGCAGTTCAAACCAGCAGCAGAGTGCTGCCGAGATTCCGGTGAAGATGAGAGAGAAGGTCGGAAACCTCTTCTCAGGATGGACGCGCGCGAAAGGTCTGAAGAAACGACCGTCACTGGCGGCGGCAAATGGCACGCGTGAGTAGCCAAGCATGACCGCGAAGACCGAGGCAAAGGTTGTCCAGAGAATGAGGATCGTCATGACGGTTGCTGCCCGCGAGCCGTAGAGCCGCTGGATGAAATCGGCAACGATCGCCTTGTTTGCCAGTGTCCCCGGGGTGATGGCCTCCCGCCACGGCACGACCCCGATGATCGTTACCGTCATGACCATATAGATCAGGGCGACTGCCGCGATCGAATAGAGGACTGCCCGCGGGATGTTTCGCCCCGGCTCCTTCACCTCTCCACCGAAGAAACAGACATTGTTGTATCCGCCATAATCGTAGATTGCATTGAGAGAGGCGACTCCAAGTCCGACAAAGAAGAAGGTCGAGAGGTTGAAGGCCCCCGGGGGAAAATCGAAGGCACGGGCGGAATTGAAGTTGGTAATGCCGGCAAAGAGAACCCAGCCGACTGTCAGCAGCACGACTACCCAGAGGATCACCGAGAGTCGTCCGATCGAGCTGATATCGCGATAGAGAATCACCGTCACCGTCAGACAGACCGCCGCCGCAAGCAGTTTGCCCTGGTTCGCCGTCATTGCCGGCCAGAGGTAACGCGTATAGTTGGCGAAACCGACCGCACCAGAGGCGAGGGAGAAGGGCGCGGTGCAGACCGTCTGCCAGATGAAGAGAAAGCTCATCATCCGCCCGAGCCGGCGTGGCCCGAAGGCCTCCTGCAGATAGTGGTATGAACCACCCGACCCCGGCATGGCCGCTCCCAGCTCGGCCCAGACCAGACCGTCACAGATCGCAATCACTGCCCCGATCAACCACCCGAGCATCGCCTGCGGGCCACCCATCGCCGCAAGGATGATCGGTATTGTGATAAAGGGCCCGATGCCGATCATCTCGAGCATATTGGCCGCCGATGCCTCGAGCAGGCCCATGCCCCTGACAAGGGGAGAGGATTGAGATGAGCTGTTCATTTGATGATTCCCGATCGAATGGCCCATCCTAACGGCCATCTTGAAAGTTGTGGTGTTCCGATGTTCCTGACTCAAAGACTCAGGATCTTCAGCGCCGCTTGCACGATCTGGTCCTCAGTAACGAGAACGAGATTGGCTGCCGCCGCCAGTGGCACGTAGCTGTCGACTGCCCGCACCGAGAGATGAGGCCGATCGTCGCCGCTCTCAACCAGTCCGGCGATCACGGCATCGGCGATTCCGCCACCGGTGGCCCGGCATTCGTCGACGACCAGCACGCGCTCACACTCCGCCGCGTGTTGCCGGATCGCTTCAAATGGCAGCGGATTGAGCCAGCGCAGGTCGAGGACCCGAACCTGCCGCCCATAATCCTCTGCCAGCCGTCGCGCTGCCCGCAGCGCAAGCCGATAGCCATTGGCATAACTGATGATCAGCAACTCTCGTGACTCCTCACTACTGACCCCAACCTCTCCGGGAAGGATCATTGGATCATTCTCAGTTGGTGCCGGATAGTCGCTCAGCCAGAGCCCGTCGCCATCTGCATAGAGATCCTTCTCGTGGTAGAGCGCGATCGGTTCGACGATCACCCCCACCCGGCCGCAAGCCTTCGCCGTAGCGATCATTCCGCGCAGCAGACGGGCGGCATCATCTCCACGCGACGGTGTGGCGAGCAGCAGCCCGGGAATCTCCCGCAGGGCGCCAATCGAGTTGTCATTGTGAAAGTGGCCTCCAAAACCCTTCTGATAGGCGAGTCCCTGTATCCGCACGACCATGGGATTGACAAACTGTCCAGCTGAAAAGAACGAGAGTGAGCATGCCTCACCCCGCAGCTGATCGATCGCGTTATGCAGATAGGCGAGATACTGAATCTCCGGAACCGGCAGCAGACCGGCCATCGCCGCTCCCTGCGCCGTGCCGAGAATCGTCGTCTCATCAAGTAGCGTATCGAAGACCCGCGCGATCCCGAACCGCTTCTGGAGACCTGTCGTCACATTGTAGACTCCACCCTTCCGCGCGACATCCTCGCCAAAGATGATCATCTCCGGTCGACAGAGCATCTCGTCGGTCAGTGCCGCGTTGATGTGGGCAGCCATGGTCCGTTTGGGAGGAGCAGTGGCCTCTTCAGGCAGGATGTTCTCAAATATTCTGCCGCGGGCCGTCGCCTCTGCCGGAGCCGGGCGCTTCGATCTGACTTTTGACTCGTCATACGGGGCGAGCGGGCCGGTAATCTCGGCAACGGAGGTCAGTTTGGGGCGTGCCATGGCGATCTGCATGGCGACGTCGATCCGCTCTTGCAGGCGATCCATCATCCCCCGCAAGTCTGCGGCCGTCGCCGCCCCGGTTCTGATCAGCCATCGCGCGTTGACCAGCAGAGGATCTCGCGTCTCCGCGGCCTCGATCTCTGCGAGAGTCCGGTAGGTTGTCTCGACATCGGTCCCGGCATGACCCCAGAGTCGCGTCGTCGCGAGGTGCAGAAAGACTGGCGACCGATGCTCGCGGCAGTATTCGATCGCCCCGGCGACGGCGCTCCAGACCTCATCCATCTCTCCAGCCGCCCGGATGTATTTCAGGTGGGGACGATTGCTCCACGAATCGCTGATCCAGTCAAGCGGTGTATCGACCGAGATCCCGATCCCATTGTCTTCGCAGATAAAAAGGATCGGGCAGGTCCCTCCTCGTCTGATCGTGTAGAGTGCCGAGTTGATCCCGGCCAGCGCCGTCGCATGATTGGCCGAGGCATCCCCAAATGAACAGGCGATGATCGAGTCATCGGCAAGGTCGGTTGCCACACCAGTCCTTCGTGCCAGCCGCAGCGCAAAGGCCAGCCCGGCAGCCTTGGGCAGGTGTGAGGCGATCGTACTCGTCTGTGGTGGAACCCAGAGTGGACGACTCCCCCAGACCTTGTGCCGCCCCCCGGCAATCGGATCATCCTTCGAGGCCGCAAATGAGAGGAGCGTGTCGAGCACCGGATCGACCTCCGGAAGTTTTCGGGAACGTGCCATCATCATCCCACCCGCACGGTAGTGGAGAAAGCACGGATCGTCCAGCCGGAGCAGGCTGCCAATGATCGCATTGTTCTCATGGCCGGCGCTCGAGATCGTATAGTAGCCCTGGTTGAGCCGTTTCATCTCCCGTGCCGCCACGTCGAGCAGACGGCTCATCAACTGATCCTCGAAGATCTCCACGGCTGCACCGGCCGTCAGCCCGGTCGCCTCAGTCAGTCTCTCATCGGCGCTGCGCCGCCGGCCGGCCACGATCCCGCTCTCACCGGCAAGGCAGTCCCGCAGCCGCTGTTGGACGATTTCGACACGATTGACTGGTGAGGACATGGTTGACTTTCAGCCTCGATTCACTCTTTTTTCGATCGTTTGAGCCGGGGATGGATATGATCTCTTCCCCCGGCTCGAGACGTCTACCTGGCCCGCTTGCGCAGGGTGATGAGATTCACGAAGAGCCTGTAGGCTCCCGGGACACCTGCCGGCAGTTGCCGGTAGAAGGCGTATCCCGCATAGGTGAAGATCCCACGACCGAACTGGGCCTGGAGCATTCCGCCACGCTGTGGTGCCTGACCACGGTCGTGACATTCGAGCAGTGGAGTGTAACGCGGATCCCACTCACCCCACCACTTGGACCCCCGCTCCTCGACCCAGTTCCTGAAGTCATCGGGCGTGATCACGTTCGGCCCTTTGAAGACCGGATTCTCCGGATCGAGGATCGTCACCGTCGACTCCTCTTCGGAGACCTCCTCCGGATTACGCCCCATCTTGTATGGATATGGACCATATGCTATCTCGTCGAACTCTGGCGTCTGATACTGCCAGATGAGGTTCCCGCCTCGCTCGACATATTCGAGCAGCCGCCGGTTCCACGTCTTCAGATCGGCGCGAACGGCCGATGCCCGGATACCGATCAGGACTGCGTCAAACTGATCGAGCGATCCACTCGCCAGATCGTTCGGTCCAAGCAGCGTCACCTTCACCCCGATCTGCTGCAGTGCCTCGGGAATCAGATCACCTACGCCCATCACATATCCGACATTGAGTCCGGTCGGCACCTTGACCTCGATCCCCCGGATCTCCATGACTGCGGGGCGATAGAGATGGCGTGGTTCAAGGTCACGGTGGGAGATGATCTCGTATCCCTCGCCGTACTCACGCCCGCCAAGCGAGGCCACCGCTTCGATTCGGTAGCCTGCACCAGCCGCGACATTGGGCATCGTCACACGGAAGCTGAAGCTGGCCGTCTCACCCTCAAAGCTCGTACTGAAATTGTGGCTGGCCGGCTCAGACTGCCACCCGGCAGGCAGCTTCAGACGGACACTTCCACTGGCCGCCCCTCGCACGTTGCTCGCGACGGTGACCGCGACATTGGTCGTTGATGCGCGCCCCGGCACCGCAACTCCAACCCGCGGGGACATCGAGACGTTGAGAGCCGGAGCGACACTGACCAGTCGCCGCTGCTCACCAAAGGGCGCCTTGACGAACGAAGTCTGCGCCGGACGCCTCAAAACAAAACTCTCTCCATCGATCGTATAACGGTAGATGCCCACCAGTTCCGGTGGAGCGAAGGGCAGATGTCGTAATTCGGGTCGATCGAGCCGGTAGATGTGATCACGCAACTCCGACGCCCGCGACCAGTATGGCTTCGAGGCCCCGGCGTCGTCGGCAACGCGAATGGTGAAATCTCTTCGGCTCGGCCGGTTGACACCAGTTTGCGTCACCGGACCGCTCACTTCGCGGATCTGCCAGCCAGTCGGCCCCTCGACCGTCAGCGCCCCGCTTGCCGGCTGTATCTCACCACGGGAGACGATCGTCGCACTCAGTTTGAACTCCTGTCCCGCCAAGGCCACGGCAAATGTCTGCCGCGGTGGAGTCATAAAACCGCCACGCGGCGGAGTATCTGGCTCGACCACCACTTCGAGCGCCAGTCCGAGCGCGAGATTGAGCGCTTCGTTCGCCTCCTGCTCCTTGTTTCGCAGCCGGAAGAGAGTCTCCTCCCGGCGATTTGCATCAATCGTCGCCTTCTCTACCTTGACCAGCGCCTGGCGCACCAGTCGCGCGACATTGACCAGTTGCGGGGTGATCGTCCAGGTGCGCCGGGCATCGAAGCTCTTCAACGCCAACTCGACCGCCTCTTCCGCCTCGCGCAGCTCCTTCTCGATTCCTGCCTCGGGAACAACCTTTGCCAGACTGCTCAGACTTGTCTCGAGCCCATCGAAGATGCTCTTCTCCGACCCTGTTGCCGCAAGGGTCGTCTCGACCAGCTGCACCGATGTCATCGAACTGCCTGCCGCAGGCCGGGCCTGGCCAACCGACTGTGAGCGGTGCAGTCCATATCCCTCCATTGCCACCTCGCGATAGGATCTTCCAAGCAGCGGGTCGTACTGCCCGACATCGATCGTCAGCGTCGCCGGCTCATTCCCGCGCAGGCTCTGATAGAACTTTCTGATCCGCCACGGCTGCAGCCCCTCGCGCAGGTGCTCTGGAAAGGCGGTCGGGTCGGCTGCGAGCCGCATGGCCTCCTGGCTCAGCAGACCGGCGGCCTGATGATTGCCGTGGCCGTCACGGGTCTTCCCGTGAAAACGTGAGACGACAATGTCAGGACGATAGAGCCTGATCGCGTGAACTACGTCGTCCAGCACTGTCTCCCGACCCCAGTGCTCGATCGTCTCGTCGAGCCGCTTCGAAAATCCAAAGTCGACCACCCGCGTGAACATCTGGCGGTCGATTCCGTAATACCTTCCTGCCGCAAGCATCTCCTCGGTTCGCAGCACACCCAGACCATCGTAGAGCTCCGGTCCGATCAGGTTCGCTCCACCCTCGCCCCGGTTGAGTGTCAGCAGTCCCGTTCTCACTCCCTGTCCGCGCGCCAGCCAGGTCAAGAGCGCCGCATCCTCATCGTCCGGATGGGCCGTCGTGTGGAGCACCGTCACCGTCGACCTGAGTCGCAGCAGCGCCTGCCAGCTCGCCGTGGCCCCACGGTTGTATCCAGCCTCCTGAACTTGCGCCCCCGCGCCATCTCCAATACTCAACAGCGCCGCCAGGAGAACCAGCAGGCTTGCCACCCTCAGGTATCTTCTCATCTCATCACCTCACTAATTGGTCTCAATGCTCTGTTCACGCTATTTCTCCGCCAGCCACTGCCGCCGCAGTGTGACCGGTTCGACTCCGGCATCCCGCAACTCCGTAATCTGATAGCGGTCGAATGGCTTCACCGCTGCGGTCAGTTCGAACGTGCGCAACTGCTCCCGCCGGAAGACCGTCACGATCACCCGCTGCCCAGCTCGCAGATCATTGATTCGCCGCGCTGCATTTCCGGCGTCGATCCGCAATCCATCGATCGAGACCAGCTCGTCACCGCTGTTCAACCCACCCTCATATCCCGGCAGGCCGGCCAACACGTTGCTGATCACCACCCGATCACTCTGTGCCGCCGCTGGTCGAAATCGGATTCCAAGCGTTCCCGGCTTCTCCTGGCGACTGTTCGCATATGGAGTTCCCGGCTGCCAGCTCTTCTGCAGGCTCAACCCGACCTTTCGCAGCCAGGCATCAAAATCGAGCTCCTCGGTTCCGGCGACATAACGGTTCCAGAAATCGGTCAGATCTCCACCCGCCACCTCTTCAAAGGTCGCCTTGAGCTGCGCATCCGTGAACCCGGGCTTTGGCAGACCGTGGTTCTCCATCAGTCTCCGCATCACGTCATCGAGCGATCTCGCCCCTTTCGTCCGTGACCGGATCTCCAGATCGAAGACCAGCCCAAGCAGCTCGCCCTTTGTGTAGTAGCTCATGGCCGTGTTGACTGAATGCTCATCCGGCCGGTACTGCTCGATCCACGTATCGAAACTCGAGACCTCGGCACTCTGCTTCAGTCGGCCCGGTTGCCCTTCATAACCTGCCAGCAATCCCGACAGACCTCCCAGGTACTCCGACGCGCCAAGCATGCCCGCCCGGCGCAGGATCAGGTCGCCATAGTAGCTGGTGATCCCCTCCGCGACCCACAGGCCCCGCGTATAGTTCTCCCGCTGGTAATCGAACGGACCGAGGGCGACCGGTCGCAGCCTCTTCACATTCCAGGTGTGGAAGAATTCGTGCGACTCCAGCCCCAGAAAGCGCCGATACCCGGCTTCACTCGCGAAGGCTTCGGGTGAGGTCATACTGATATTCGAATTGATATGCTCAGTACCTCCCCCGACCCCCGGCTGGACGGCGATCAGAAACTGGTAATGTTCATAGGGAAGGTTCCCGAAGAGCTTTGCATTCTCCTCGACGATCTTTGCCAGATCGTCAGTGAGCCGTTTCTCGTCAAAATTGAAACGACCGTAGATCGAGACACGGTGCACCTTGTTGCGGACGCTGAAGGTCAAAACTCGATGCGTACCGATCTCGGTCGGTGAGTCGGCCAGCACATCATAGTTCGGGGCAGTGAAGTACCCATCCGCATCCGGCGCCAGCCCGAGTGGAGTCGTCACCTGCCATCCCGCCGGTGGCTCAAACTTCAACCGGTGCGGCTGATCCTTCGCTCCCACAACATACATGAATATCGATGTTCCATTGAAGTATGCGTGGTCGGCATCGAGATGGCTTGTCTGCGTCGCCAGTTCATTGGCGTAGACACGGTAGAAGACCTTCACTGTCCGCAGATTTCCGGCACTCGCCCCACTCCTCACCCGCCACGTCGCCTTGTCGCTCTTCGTCCAGCTTAGTGGCTGCCCATTACCGTCACTTGCGGCAAAGTCCTGGACATGACGGGCAAATTCCCGTTGCAGGTATGAACCCGGAGTCCAGGTCGGCATGCTTACCTCGATCTCTCCGCGCCCCACCCTCCCGATCGTCAAGGTCACTTCATAAAGATGAGTGTGCGGTTGGGGAAATGCCAGCCGGTAACCTATCTCAAGTGATCCTCCGGCCGACTGTAATTCTGCCACCTCACCGGATACTGGAATACTCATTGCTCCCCGTCGAATCGTGCTTGACAGACCAATGCTCGAATCGACTGACAAGAGCAACAATGCCAGCACCAAGACTCGCACCCGGACCATTCCATTCCTTCTGATCATCTTTTCAACTCTCCTTGCCGCTTTCAGGTTTTTCAACAGGAACAACTGCCGGAGAAGATAGCACGAAACTCCGGCCACTCCCAGCTCAAGGCAGTCTTGACCATTCTTCCACCCATTGTGGTAAATTGATTTAGAAATGAGACTCGAAAGATCGGAAGAACAGGAAAAAGTCACCCCGGAGCAGCTGATCTCTGCCTACCTGGCCGGCTTCTTTCCAATGGCCGTTGGACTCGATGAACGAATCGAATGGTTCATGGCTGAACCACGGACGATCCTCCCGCTCGATGACCGCTTCACTGTTCGTCGCTCACTTCGCAAGACTATGAAGCGGCTCGACTGCCAGATTCGCATCGATTCCGATTTTGAGTCGGTCATTCGTGCCTGTGCCCGCCACCACGAGGTGCCTGACCGTGAGGTCTGGCTGAGCGAAGAGATGATCGATCTCTACATGGAACTCCATCACCGTGGCTTTGCACATTCGGTTGAGGTATGGACCGCTGACGGTCTTGTTGGCGGGCTCTATGGAGTGGCCATCCGGCGGGTCTTCTTCGGAGAGTCGATGTTCAGCCGCATCCCCTCCGCCTCCCAGATCGCTCTCGTTGCTCTCGTCGAACGCCTTCGTCAGCGAGGATTTACCCTTCTTGATGTTCAGATGCGGACTCCACACATTTCATTCTTCGGCGCGATCGATCTGGCCCATCAGCAGTACCTCGAACTGCTCGAGGAGGCCATCTCCACTGATGCCACCTACCCCTTCATCTGAATCTGCCCCAATGCCGGCACGTGTGGAAACAGAAAAGGGGAGAGAAGTGCGTGACCTCTTGAACCACTCCACCTCACTCCCCGTCTTATTTTACTTCCTGATAGATCACCCGGCATCCATCAATCGCTAAGCAGGCTACCCAGACTACCCAGACCGCTGCTACTACTGCTCTGCGTGGGGAAGAATGGCTTGAGCATACCGGCAAACGCCGCCAGGTTTCTGGTCTGGATCAATATCTCACCCGGTCCGGCAAATTCGGCGACGATTCCTTCACCACTGACCAGACTCCGGAACCAGCCGGATGATGAGGCTTTGCGCAGTTCATAGGGCATGTGACCCTCCCAGGCGACAAGATGCCCGGTATCGACAACATAACGCTCACCCGCGGTCAGTCGCTTCCGGTGAATCGCTCCAAATGAGGAGACCAGGAGCAGTCCGCTCCCCTGCACCTGCAGCACGAAAAGCCCCTCCCCACCAAAGAAGCTCTTTGCACCACCCCAGCGCGTGTCGATCTGCAGACTCGTGTCTCCGGCAAGGTAGGAACTGGACTGGACAAAGAAGTGCTGATTATTCATCTCCAGTGCGGCAATATCGCCCGGGCTTCCCGGTGCCAGTGTCACCTCACCAGGGCCACGCCGCGCCGTAAAGGTCGAGACAAAGGCCGACTCTCCGCCGACGGCCCGCTTCAAAGCTCCCATCAGCCCGCCCTTCATCTGCGACTGCAGTTCGACGTTTCCCGACATCGAGACCATCGCCCCTGCCTCGGCCTGGATCGACTGCTCGGTCTCCAGATTGAGAATCGCCAGTGAGAAAGCCGAGCCATGCTGGATCTCGTAACGGTAGCCTCGACCAGCTCCCCGCCCATCGGCATCGATCATAATTCCAGATCCAGCGCTGGGCCGGCCTCCGGCTCCAACGGGGCTGGCGCCGCTGCTTGTCAGCAGACTGGCTCCACAGGAACTGCAGAACTTCGCATCACCATCAAGCTGGGCTGAACATCGTGGACAGTACATCAGTCTCTCCTCCTTACGTTATGCCAATAATCGATTCGCGTTGGCCGAATCATTCCATGAATCTTCTCTCCACCATACGACGAGCGCCGGGTTGAGGTTCACTCTTTGTACAGGGTGACAGATCAACATAATTGTTGACAAACCAATCGAGCAGGCTAAGATAATTATTTAATGAGAATAATCCAGATAACGGAGGGTGACTCCGTTCTTCCGTACCGGTCAAGATGACCTGTACCCGACTGTTCGTGTTGGTCCTGGGGCGGGCATTCCAGAGGAGTTGCTCACGTCACACGGCCAGATCGCAGGTTTTTCTGATACACACCTATGTTAATCCAATCACTGGCGGCCAGACATTCGATCTCATTCACCCTCTTCCTGTCAATTCTGCTGACATCGATCATCAACCCGGTAATGGCCTTCTCGAGCTTCGAGAGCAAGGCCTCTCTCTCCTCAGTGAGACTCTCGACCAGGCCCGACACGCTCACCGGGACCCTTGCCGGAAGGGTGATCGATCAGAACGGCACTCCACTGGTGCGTGTCCGGGTCAGGGTGACCAACCTTGATACCGGTAACCAGCGGGCGACGCTTACCAATGCCGAAGGGCGATACCTTCTCCCGACACTCCCGCTCGGGCGTTACTCGGTCGAGGCGGATCTGCCCGGACTGGTCGTCATCACTCCGACCCGCGATCCAATCAAGATTCAGCTCAACAAGACCTTTGAAACGCTCCCGGACATCATCATGGGTCCGCTACCGCCGACTCCCCCAGTACCCGTACCACCAACTCCCACTCCGTCCACCCAGGTCGTCGAGGAGTCGGCCGGGCGACTGACGACGCTGGTCGATGCGACACGACGCGCCAATGCCGATGAGCGGCTGATCAGCATCCTCCCGCTCGCCAACATCCGCACCTTTGACGATCTGGCGACCCTGGCAGCCGGCGTCGCTCCGCCGCCAGAGGTCAAGGGAGTCGCCGGACCCGGTCTCGGTTCCGGTATTGGGACACCCGGACAGTTCTCTGTCAATGGAATGCGTGCCCGATCGAACAACTACACTGTCGATGGTTCCGACAATAACGATGAGGATATCGGCGTCCGGCGACAAGGCTTCATGGCCCTTACACCGCAGAGTATCGAAAGTGTGCGTGAGATTCAGATCGTCAGCAACCTCTGGGATGCAGAGCAGGGCCGGAGTATTGGCTCGCAGGTCAATGCCGTCAGTCGATCGGGGACCAACCAGGTTCATGGCACCCTCTACAATTTCTTCAATCACGACTCGCTCAATGCCCGCAACTTCTTCGACCTCAAGTCTGACAAGTCTTACAGCTATGCGCTCGAAGCAACGGCAATCGAACGGTTTGAAAAGGGAATTCCCATCAACACGCGTCGACTTCCGGTGACCTTCCGATCGAGCATCCTTGACACCCCGGTGCCAATCGTTCAGCCCAACCCCTCCCGGGATGATGATCAATACCAGCGGCTCCAGGGAGGTGGTGTAATAGGCTTTCCAATCTGGCGCGACCGGACCTTCTTCTTCGGCTCCTTTGAAAGGCAGCAGATCAAGTCACGTCAGGAGACCCATTTCTCGGTTCCGACCATTGCCGAGCGGGGTTTCCTCAACTTTGGGGCAACCGGATTTGTCGCGGCGGTGCCGAACAAGCCTCCGGTTGCATATTCACCAACCTTTGTCGCCGGAGATTCAATCTTTTCGCTCTTTCCATTTCCGAACAATCCCGTCGGCCCATACGGTGAGAATACAAACACCAGAATCCTCTCCGCCGATGGCGTTGGAACGATCTATTCGCTGAAACTGGATCACACCTTTGAGCTCTTCGGTCCGGAGGTGACGCACAACTTTACCGCCCGCTATAACTCGACAGATGACCAGCGCCAGGTGCCGACGGTCAGTGGAGCGCTCTTCTCAGGGGTGCGGCCAGAGGTGCGGACCCGTAATCTCTCTCTCTTTCTCAACAGCCAGCTCTCTCCAACGCTGGCCAATCAGATGAGGGCCAGCGTTGGGCGAACCAGATTGGATTTTCAAGAGATCCGCGATCCATACCTGCTCCCCTCAGGTTTTCTCCCTCGTGAGCCATATCTGCTCAATGCGCAGCTTATCTCAAACAGCTCTGTTCCTGAGTTCGTTGAGCCATTTGTCGATTACCGGCCGGGCTCGAGAATTGAACCGGCGCTTGGTCCGATCGGTCAGCTCGTCGTTTCACCATTCAGTCCGGTTGGACTCGACCCCTATCTGTTCCCGCAGGCACGTCGTAACGATACCTTCCAGATTGCCGATACGCTGACTGCTTTTCTTGGGCAGCACACCCTGAAGATGGGGGCGGATATCCGTCGGACCCATCTCGACAGTTTCCTCAATCGGAACTATCGTCCACAGGTCTTCTTTGGCGGATCGCCAGATCTGACTTGCCTGATCGATGAGGCACCAATCAAGGAGATCAGCCAGTTCGGTCCCAATCCAAGCCCGAAACCAGGTGACTGCAAACGCCCAGGATATTTCAGCGGCAGTGACCTTGCGGCGATGGGAATACCAACGGGAATCTTTCAGTCACTGGCGATCGGAAATCCCGACTCCAGGATTGCGCTCCGCTTCTGGCAGCATAATCTCTTTCTCAACGAGAACTGGCGAACCCGTCACGGGCTGACCCTCGACCTTGGACTGCGCTACGAACTGAACACGACGCCGGTTGAAGCCAACCGGCGGATCGAGCGCACCTTCGGCCTTGGCGGACTTCCTCCGGTCGACAGCTCCTACCGCATTGCCGCTCCTTTCACGGATGGAGGGATCGTCTTTGGCAATGACGAGCTGGTCAATTCGTTCAACCAGACGATCAGTGCCCTGCGGGATGTTCTCGGTGGACGTCAGAAGATCTTTCGGACCGACACGAACAATTTCAACACCCATTTCGGCTTCGCCTGGGATCCCTTGGCCCGCAACCGCCGTCAGGCTGGCAAGACCGTCATCAGGGGTGGAGCCGGTCTCTATCACGATCTGACGCTGGGTAGCATTGTCAACCAGTCGCGAAATGTCTTTCCGACATTCATTCCCTACAATGTCGATGTAAATACCTTTGCCTATGCACAGAAAACTTTCTTTCAGCCTGGCCTGAGTGGCAATTTCGGCATCTTCAATCCGCGATTCGTACCGATAGATATCGTCCGGAATGGAACTGTGACCCGCTACGGGCTGATCAAAGACGATTCGCTCAACGCGCTCAATGTTCCCGATGGTGCCCTTCAACCTGTGCTGGGGCTTCTCTTCAATCCAGCGGCGGTGGGGCTCCTTCCCTCGGGTGGGGGGCTTGCCTTTACTCTGCCTGACAACAATCTACGCTCGCCGATGTCATTTCAGTACAATCTCCAGGTGGAGAGAGAGATCGGTCAGAACTGGCTCTTCAACCTCGCCTGGGTCGCCACCCGGGGCATTGGGCTGACCCGGTTTCGCACACCAAATGGTGGTCCAAATTCGATCACCCTTCCGGTCGATCCGATCGCCATTGGCCAGAATCCGATCTTTGCCGTATCACTTCCTCCGCTCAGCATCGGGGAGGATCGAACATCGCGACCCAATCCCAATCTTGGCGCCTACACGATCTTCGACTCATCGGCCGCCTCGACCTACCATTCACTGCAGTCGACACTCATCCGCCAGTTTTCACGCGGTTTTCAAATGACGGCCGCCTACACCTGGTCGCACGCGATCGATGATGTCTCAGATATTTTCGATGTGGCGGGAGCTTCCGCGCTGCCGCAGGATGATCGCCACCTCCGCCTTGAGCGCGGCGATGCCGGTTTTGATATCCGCCAGAGGCTCGCTGTCAGCATCGTCGGAAGCATCCCCTTGCTGAGCCGGTTTGACCGCCAGCGTGGGCTTGGCGGGCTACTCTTCGGAGGTTGGCAATGGTCGGCAATCTCGACGATTCAGACCGGACAGCCCTTCACGGTCAATACGAGTTACGATGTCAATCTTGATGGAAATCTGACCGATCGACTCGACTCACTGGCAGGTCTGAAGGTGGTTGGAGATGGGGCGACGATTCTTCGTCTGACGGAATCACCGCTCAATCTGCTTGCCTCCCTGGGTGAGAATGGCCGGGTGGGGCGAAACACCTTTCGTGCACCGGGAGTCTTCCGAACCGATTTCAGCCTCAACCGCAATATTCAGATCAGAGCCGGGCATGTTTTGACCCTGCGTTTTGAGGCTTTCAACCTCTGGAACAGGACTCACTTTGGTATACCGGTTCGAGTTCTTGAGGCGCCATCTTTTGGACGATCGGTCAACACTCTGGTCAGTCCCCGTCAGATTCAGTTTGCATTGAAGTACACTTTTTAAGGAAAATGGAGATTCGGCCTACGCTCGGATCCGGCATGAGTGGTTGTAGACCGAAAATGGAATAATAGTTTTTGAAAACAAGGGAGATTGATCAGATATGAGTATTATTGACCAGATAGTCGCGCGTGAGATTCTCGATTCACGCGGCAATCCGACAGTGGAGGCCGAGGTTCTGCTTGAGAGCGGGGTTGTCGGTCGGGCGGCCGTTCCCTCAGGCGCATCGACAGGTGAGAACGAAGCGGTTGAACTGCGTGATGGTGACAAGACTCGCTACCTCGGAAAGGGAGTCATCCATGCGGTTGAGAATGTCAACAAGACGATCGCCAATGCCCTGGTCGGACTCGACGCCTTCAATCAGGTTGAGGTCGATCAGGTGATGATCGATCTCGATGATACCCCCAACAAGTCGAAGCTCGGCGCCAACGCGATCCTCGCCGTCTCACTGGCCACGGCACGTGCGGCCGCGACCGAGCTCGAGATGCCCCTCTATCGCTACATTGGCGGCACCAATGCCCGCGTTCTTCCAGTACCGTTGATGAATATCATCAATGGCGGGGCCCATGCCGACAACAATGTCGATTTCCAGGAGTTCATGATCGCACCGGCCGGCGCTCCCTCGTTTGCCGAGGCGCTGCGCTGGGGGGCCGAGGTCTTTCACACGCTCAAGGGCGTGCTGAAGAAGCGTGGCTACTCGACGGCCGTTGGCGACGAGGGTGGCTTCGCGCCCAGTCTCAAGTCGAACGATGAGGCGATCGAGGCGATTCTCGAGGCGATCACCGCGGCAGGTTATACCCCGGGTGAACAGATCGCGATTGCCCTCGATCCGGCAAGCTCCGAGTTCTTCATCGACGGCCATTATGTCTTCAAGAAGTCTGATGGACGCAAGCTGACCTCTGAGAAGATGGTTGAGTACTGGGTCGACTGGGCACGACAGTATCCGATCATCTCGATCGAGGATGGTCTGGCCGAGAACGACTGGACCGGCTGGGCAGCCCTGACCGGGGAACTGGGTGATGTCGTGCAGCTTGTTGGCGACGATCTGTTTGTGACCAACACCCTCTATCTCTCGCGTGGAATCGAAGAGATCGTCGCCAATTCGATTCTCATCAAGGTCAACCAGATCGGAACACTGACCGAGACGCTCGAGGCGATCGAACTGGCGCGGATCAACAACTATACGGCCATCATCTCGCATCGTTCGGGTGAGACTGAGGATCCCTTCATCGCCGATCTCGCCGTCGCGACCAATGCCGGCCAGATCAAGACCGGCTCTGCCTCGCGTACCGATCGCATTGCCAAGTATAATCAGCTTCTTCGCATCGAGGATGAACTTGGCGGAGCGGCACGGTACAACGGCTACAAGTCGTTCTATCAGCTCGAGCTCGGGAAGCTCAATTTCTCGATTGGCGAGAACGCGCCGGCAAAGCGCAAGTAGCAGCCAATGTCGAGTCATCAGCGGCGCGGAGAGGAGCAAATAGATCGCCCCCCTCCGCGCCATTCCTTTTTCCATGCCGACGATTCATTTCCATCTTGGTTCAGTTGCCTTGGTGACATATCATAGCCGAGTCGGTCCGGGGGCAAATTCAACCTTTGGATGACGACAGGTCAACACGCCAGATATCAAGACTTGGTTTTAGAGGAGTCCAACCAGTGTCGATTCGTAATGCAGTCATTCCGGTGGCCGGACTAGGGACCCGTCTTCTTCCCGCCACCAAATCACAACCCAAGGAGATGCTTCCGGTTGGCAAGAAGCCGATCGTCCAGTACATCGTCGAAGAGCTGAGTCTCTGCGGAATGGACCGGTTCCTCTTTGTGACCGGGCGTGGCAAGAGCTCGATCGAGGATCACTTCGATATCGACGCCGACCTGATCCGGTCGCTCCGCGAGAGTGGCAAGGAGGATCTGCTCTCTGAACTCGAATTCGAGCGGCTTGGGGCCAACTTCTTCTACACCCGCCAGCACCAGCAGCGCGGACTGGGTGATGCCATCTCCTATGCCGAGAACTTTTCCGGCACCGAGCCATTTGTAGTGGCCCTTGGAGACTCGATCATTGGTCGTCACGAACCGTCCCGGATCGTCGAGCGGCTGATCGAGGCCTTCGAGAAGTCTGGCGCCATCTGTGCAATCGCCGTCGAGGAGGTTCCGCTCGATCAGGTCTCGATGTATGGTATCGTCAAGCCGGCCTCTGATGCCGAGGTCTTTGAAGTGCTCGACCTGATCGAGAAGCCCGCGCGCAGCGAGGCCCCAAGCAACTGGGCGATCGCCGGACGATACGTCTTCTCACCAGCGCTCTTCGATGCCATCCGACGCACGGGAGTCGATCATCGTGGTGAGATTCAGCTCACCAACGCCATCCGGCTCCTGCTGGCCGAGGGGGGAAAGGTGGTCGCAGTGCGACTTCCATCCCACGAGAAGCGATACGATATCGGCAACTTCGAGAGCTACTTTGAGACATTTGTGGAATTTGCCCTGACCGATCCGGTCTATGGGGAGAAACTGCGTCAATATGCCAGGGGGCTGCTCGGTGAGAATTCATAAGACGAGGGCCTACGCGAGGGCCGGACTGATAGGTAATCCATCTGATGGCTACAATGGCCGGACCATCAGTCTGATCGTCCGCAACTTTTCCGCTTCGGTTGTCATCTATGAATGGCCGCAGCTCGAGATCATCCCGACCAGGCAGGATCACTGCCGGTTCGACTCGCTCGATGATTTCTTATATGACACGAAGCTCAACGGCTACTATGGCGGGCTGCGACTCGTCAAAGCCACGATCAAGCGTTTTGCCGAGTACTGTCAGGAGAAGGGAATTGTCCTGCCACTTCGCAACTTCTCTCTCCGCTACGATTCGAACATACCACGCCAGGTCGGTCTGGCCGGTTCAAGTGCCATTGTCACGGCGACGATCAGAGCCTTGCTCGCCTTCTACGAGGTAGAGATTCCAAAGGAGATTCTCCCGGGACTTATCCTCTCCGTCGAGAAGGATGAGCTGAAGATCGGGGCCGGACTCCAGGATCGGGTCGCGCAGGTCTATGAGGGGCTCGTCTACATGGACTTCAATCGCCAGCTCATGGACCGGCAGGGGTATGGACTCTACGAGCCGCTCGATCCAGGCCTTCTGCCGCCCCTCTATATTGCCTACCAGACCGACCTTGCCGAGGCCTCGGATGTCTTTCACAACGATATCCGCAAGAGATACGACAGTGGCGAGCGTCTGGTCATCGATTCAATGGACCTCATCGCCAGTCTGGCCGGTCAGGCACGGGAGGCGTTGCTTGCCCGAGACCATGTCGAGCTGGCGCGACTGATGAATCTGAACTTCGACACGCGGCGGACATTCTACAATCTGAACCCCAAGCATATCCGGATGATCGAGCTTGCGCGGAGCCTCGGGGCTTCAGCCAAGTTTGCCGGTTCCGGTGGGTCGATCATCGGCGCCTTCCGTGATGAGGAGATGTTCGCTCGACTGAAAGCAGCCTTTGAGGCAGAGAAGTGTGCCGTCATTAAACCCATCATCAACCCATAAAAGATCTTCCGAGGTTTCGAATGAGACAATGGAAGGGATCAGGCTCATCATCATGAAAAGACAAATTTTGACCATTCTGCTCGTCACCTGCCAGATCCTCGCCATCCCGGCTCCCGTGTCGCTGGCTGGACAGGCAGAGGCGCCCGCCGACCTGGTACTGCTCAATGGACGGATCTGGACCGGTGAGTCTCGCGACTCATTTGCCGAGGCACTGGCGATCCGCGGCCAGCAGATTGTCGAGGTGGGACAGACCGACCAGATCCGGCGACTGGCAGGTCCGAAGACCCGGGTCGTACATCTCAATCGCCGCCTGGTGCTGCCAGGTTTCAACGATTCCCACATCCACTTTCTGAGCGGTTCGCTTGGGCTGACGAGGGTCGATCTGACTGGTGCAAAGTCGATTGCCGAGATGCTGTCACGGATCAGACTCTTTGCCCGCCAGAATCCGGAGTTGCCCTGGATCACCGGGCGTGGCTGGGAGTATACCCATTTCCCTGGTGGGATGCCGACAAAGAGCTTCATCGACGGGGTTGTCAGTGATCGCCCGGTCTTTCTCAGCGCTTATGATGGACACAGCGGATGGGCCAATTCGAAGGCGCTCGAAATGGCCGGCATCGATCGGAACAGAACCTTCTCCGGTTTTGGAGAGATCGTCCGTCATGAGTCCGGCGAGCCAACGGGAGCCCTCAAGGAGGGTGCCCAGCGGCTTGTCTCATCGCTCATCCCCGAACCGACGCGTGCCGAGAAGCTCGAGGCGCTTCGCAAAGGGCTCGCGCTCGCCGCTTCGCTTGGCATCACCAGCATCCAGAACGCGAGTGGATCTCCGGAGGAACTCTCCCTCTATGATGAACTTCGCCAGCTTGGCCAGTTGAGTCTGCGCTATTCCATGGCCTTCTCCGTCAATGAGAGGACCAGTGATGAGCAGATTGCACAAATGGTCGAGCTGCAGAGTCGCTATCGAGCTAATCCGCAGCTCCGTGCCTCATCGGTCAAGTTTGTCCTCGATGGGGTGATCGAGTCGCACACGGCAGCGATGATCGACCGTTACAGTGATCTGCCGGCCACCTCAACCAAACCATTTGGGGAACTCTCCCAGACGGCGGAGGGGTTCCGTGCCATGGTCGCCCGGCTCGATAAGCTCGGGTTTCAGATTCTCACCCACGCGATCGGAGACCGGGCGGTTCGTGAGACGCTGCGTGCCTATGAACAGATCCGGACCGGCACTTCATCCGGCGCCCGCCCGAGCTCTCGACACCGGATCGAACACATCGAGACCCTCTCTCCGCAGGATGTCGGTTCATTCCTCAATCTCGGTGTCATCGCCTCCATGCAGCCGATCCACGCCGATCCCGACACGATTGAGGTCTGGTCACGTGCCGTCGGGCCGGAGAGGCTGCCGATGGCCTTTCCCTGGGCAACCCTCCGGAAAAGTGGGGCTACCCTTGCTTTTGGCAGTGACTGGCCGGCGTGCATCAGTCTCGACCCTATGCGTGGTATCCACAATGCGGTCAACCGTCTCACGACCGATGGTCAGCCCTCCGGCGGCTGGATACCTGCCCAGCGAGTCAGTCTCGAAGAGACTCTCCGCGCCTACTCTGAAGCGGCAGCGTGGGCCTCATTCGAAGAGAGGATCAAGGGGCGCCTTGCTCCCGGGATGCTTGCCGACCTGGTCGTGCTCTCGCAGGATCTCTTTCGCCTCGACCCGCGCCGCATTCATGAGACAAAGGTGCTCCTGACCATCTTTGATGGTCGAGTGGTCCATACCTATCCCGGGATCGACCTCGATGCCGTCAAATCGCCCGCTCCTGCAAGACGGTGAGATCAGAAGAAAGTTTGATCATGGATCGATGATAGTTGCACGGACCCTTGTTGGAATTATCTTTGACGGGTATGATCACAGGGGTCTTCTTTCAAACTAAAATTCTAAAATAGAGGGGATTCTACCAATTCCCAACCTTTCCCGAGGAGAGATGTCATGAGTGAAAAGATCGAGAGACGGGACTTTGTCAGGACGATTGGGCTTGCGGCCGGTGCAACGGTTGCCCTTCGCCATAATGTCCACGGCAACATCATTGGTTCCAACAGCCAGATAAACATCGGATGTATCGGGGTAGGAGGTCGTGGCACCAGTGTCATGAAGTGGGCGATGGAGGCAGGCAAGACAACCCATCCCAACAAGATCGTGGCGGTCTGCGACACCTATCAGAAAAGGGTCAACAACGCCCAGAAGATCAGTGGGGCAGAGATGGGGACACTCGACTACCGTGAAGTCCTGGCCCGCAAGGACATCGACGCGGTGATCATCGCCACTCCTGATCACTGGCATGCTCCGATAGCGATCGAGGCCATGCGTGCCGGCAAGGACGTCTACCTCGAGAAGCCCATGACCAGAACGGTCGAAGAGGCGAAGCGAGTCTACGAGGTCACCAAGGCCACTGGAAAGATTCTTCAGGTTGGTTCTCAGACCACTTCGAGCGACCAGTGGTGGAAGGCTCGCAAAGCGATCGAGGATGGAATGATCGGCCAGCTCCTCATGAGTCAGGGGTCTTACCACCGTAACTCCATCGAGGGTGAATGGAACTGGCCGATCGATCAGAACGCCGGTCCCAATGGCAAGGGTGAGGACTACATCGACTGGAAGATGTGGCTTGGTAATGCACCGAAACGCAACTTCGATGCCGACCGCTTCTTCCGCTTCCGCAAGTTCTGGGACTACTCTGGTGGAATTGCAACCGATCTCTTCTACCACGTTGTCGCTCCGCTCAACATCTGCTGGGGTGAACCCCAGTTCCCGTACAAAGTGACGGCTTCGGGTGGAATCTATGTCTTCAAGGACAGCCGCGAGGTTCCGGATACCTTCCACCTCATCGCTGAATTTCCGAAGGGCCACTCGCTGATTCTCAGCTCCTCGATGGCCAATGGGCAGCATATTCCAGGTCTCATTCGTGGCCACGAGGGAACGATCATGATGGTTCCCGACGGACGCTTTGAAGGGCGTGTCTCCCATATCACGGTCACACCCGAGAAGCTGGCCCAGAAGAAGTTCGCTGAAAAATGGGGCACTTCGGAGGTGCAGCTCACCACGGAGACCCGTGAGAACCATATGGAGAACTGGCTCCGTTGCATCAAGTCACGCGAGAAGCCGAATCTCGATGCACTGACCGCCTACAAGGCAATGACGACCATCGGCATGGCCGTCCAGTCATATCGTGAAGGGCGCGTCCTCTACTTCAACGAGGCGACGCAGCGAGTGACCGACAAACCGCTCGAGTCAGCCAATGTCAAGGCCTGAACCGGCAATCTGAACCAGCTTTAAACCTGGTCAGAATCAGGCAGGCTCTCAACGCAATACAACAGGTCCACCATCCCCTCTGAAGTTGAGCCGGGTGGTGGGCCTGTCGGCTGCTTGAGCAGACATTTCCAAGCTACTCTGTCTGGGGCGGCCTTTAAAAGTGTGGAAGGAATAGATGGACGGAAAAGCAATCGTATTCTGTGAAGGGGCGTTTGGGACTCCAAATGGCAAGACAGCCAATGGGCTTGTCCGTTATACGGCACGTTACGAGGTGGTCGGAGTGATCGATTCGACCCGGGCAGGGGAGGATGCTGGTGAGGTGCTCGATGGTCAGGTGTCAAATATCCCAATCTTTGCCAGTCTGCAGGAGGCTCTGTCCAGCCTCACCGTTCCCCCCATCTATTTTGTCATTGGTCTGGCTCCTGATGGTGGTCAGCTTCCAACGAGCGCCCGTAAAACCCTCCGGGAGGCGATTGAAGCCGGGCTCCAGGTCGACTCGGGACTTCACCAGTTTCTCGGTGATGATCCTGAATTTTCAGAACTAGCCGCCAGACATCGGGTGCGGATCCGCGATGTCCGCCGGCCGCCCGACCGCTCACAACTTCACTTCTTTTCGGGCAAGATCGATCAGGTCAAGGCGCCACGCATCGCCGTATTGGGAACCGACTCGGCCATCGGAAAACGGACCACGACCGTTCGTCTCAACCTGGCGCTCAAAGCGGCAGGAATCCGCAGCGAAATGATCGGTACTGGTCAGACATCCTGGTTGCAGGGAGTCCGCTATGGTCTGCTTCTCGACTCGCTGATCAATGATTTTGTGACAGGAGAGATCGAGCATGCGATCTACGAGGCCTGGACCAACGAACACCCGGAGGTGATTCTGCTCGAAGGGCAGGGAAGCCTTGCCCATCCGGCCTATCCGGGCGGGTTTGAACTGATCGGCGCCGGGCGTGTCGACGGAGTAATTCTTCAGCATGCTCCCTCGCGCCGCGTCTATGACGGATTTGATGACTACCCGATGGGGTCACTCGACCGGGAGATTCAGCTCATCGAGCTGCTTGCCCAACGACCCGTGATTGCCCTGACCATCAATCACGAAGGTATGACGAGGGAGGAGGTCGAAGCCACCGTCATCGATTATGAGCAACGCTTCCAGCGTCCAACCGTCGATGTCCTCTGGCACGGTTGCGACAAACTTGTCGCTGCCACAAGGTCGATTCTCTCCTCCGCCGGATGAGAATCTGTCGACGCGGCTGAAAAAGCGAAAAGGGGAGGGATCAGGATCCCTCCCCTTTTTCACGCACAAACACTCTCCTGACTATTTGTCCTTCTTCTCAAAGCGGTCTGCCGTCATCTTTGCATTGAGCTTGATCTTGCTCAACGTCCACTCCTCGTTCGGAGTTCCTGCCTCGATTTTTGTCAGGCGGTGTGGCAGGTTGAATCCACCAACACCCTTGTAGTCCTCAAAGACCCACCGGTAGTCGACTTCAGGAGCCTTCTCGAGCTGGTCCATAAACTCCTTCATCCGCCGATCACGCTCCTCCTGGGTCATCTGCGGCCGCTGACCAGCCTGACCGGCTTGGCCAGCCTGACCGGCCTGACCGGCCTGACCACCCTGACCGCCTTGACCACCCTGACCGGCCTGGCCAGCCTGAGCACCCTGGCCGCCTTGCCCCTGGCGGTTTTGCTGAGTCGGATTGTTCTGTCCGGGGGGGCGCGGACCACCCATATTGCGACGAAGCTGTTTTGACTTGTAGCTCAGACCGAAGAGGCGGTGATCCTCCTGGCCAAAGTAGAGTCGAACCGACCATCCATCAGCCGTCTTTCCATCGACTACATCGAGTTTGATGCCCTCGGGACCTGGCGCCTCGCCGACATACGAATACTGCATCTTCGCACCGGGCGGCGCAAGCAGCAGCCAGCCAAGCATGGTCTGAACCAGCTCGCGCTTCTGCTGTGTCTGCATGAGTGTCGCCATCGGTGAGTTTTGCCCACCCGGGCCACCGCCCATCATCCGCATCATCCCGCCTCCGCCGCCACCCATTCCGACTGCCGGAACAAAATCGTTCCAGAGCTGGTCGCCGTTGAGCGCCGAGACGATCGTCCCAAAACCGGAGATCTGGCTCTTCTTGATCTTGTCCGGAGCCATCAGCTCGATCTCCAGTTCACTCTCGTTCTGTCGATCTCCAAAGGTCTGCCTGACCGTCCCGGTCGCCTGCAGTCCGACAAATGATTTGAACTTTCCCTCATCGGCGATCGCTGCCCGTGCCTGCTTCAGAACCTGCTCCGCCTTTGTGTCAGATCCCTGTGCCAGTCCAACACTACTTGAAACCAACAGGGCTATCAGTGCCAGAAATCCTCTCTTCTTCATGCTCTTCTCATCTCCAATTCTTCACTATTCAGTCGTTCAGATTGACCCGATTCCTTATTGCCGCAATTTTGCAGATCCAAAGATCCAGCCGGGAATCCGATTATACAAGATCACACAAACGTCCAATCTGCAATATACCCCTAAAGATCCTTAAACCGCATCTTCAAAATCAAGTTCCTGGGGCAATTTGGATCCATTAAACTTGACGCTGGGCCATAACTGAAGGTTACAGAGCAATCGTAGCAAACCACCGCCTGTGGCCACAGGTGGCCACAGGTCTGGACTTTGGACATTTTG
>CAIOZW010000051.1 GCA_903862855.1 uncultured Acidobacteriota bacterium | reverse complement strand
GGATCGTTTTGTCGATCGTGTTTTCTCGCGTTCCTGGAACGGTTTGTGGAACACGATCAAACTCAAGATACTTCATCTTAATCTCTGCCTTAATAATATTATTGAGGCTCGATCAACCCAAGACTCGGGTTTAGTAAGGCCAGATTGTCTTTATCACTTCGCGCCTTCGTGTGAGATCATTTCGTCACGCATCGTCCCCCAACAGGTTGACGGACAGCCTCGAGGTCTTTTCCTCGTCGGACTCCGGCGAGCCTGATCAGGGTCTGGTAATCGACTCATCAAGGTTCAGGATCAGGCTTGCGACAACGGTATGGGCCGCCAGTTCGGCCGGATTGAGATCAGGACGGTTTCGCTTCTCACCAATCGCCAGCAGCCGACGCGCCTCCTCAGGATGGCTCGAAAAATGGGCGACCCGGTCGACGAGACTGCGCTCGAGCGTCTCAAGCTCAACTCTCCCCGGATAACGGGAGGTGACGGCGCGGAAACCGAACTTTAGTCGCTCCCGTGCGCCGATCCGGGTCGTGATCATCCTCTCGGCGAGCATTCGGGCAGCTTCCAGGTAGGTGACATCGTTCATCAGGTTGAGCGCCTGAAGTGGCGTATTGGTTCTGGTCTCACGAACCGTACACTGTTCGCGTGCCGAGGCATCAAAGACGAGCATCGATGGATTGAGAATCGTTCTTTTCCAATAGGTGTAGAGACTTCGACGCCAGAGACCGTCCCCCTTATCCTGCGGATAGCTGGTCATATTTGAAAACACCATGTCTTTAAGAAGGTCAGGGGGTTGATACGGCTTGACGGATGGTCCGCCAGTCTTCTCCACGAGGAGGCCTGAAGCCGCCAGCGCCTGGTCACGAATCATCTCTGCGGGGAGCCGGAGCCGTGGGCCACGCGCAAGCAGCCGGTTCTCCGGATCACTGGGGAGTGGAGACCGGAGGGAACTCTGGCGATAGGTGGCACTGGTCACAATCTTTCGGAGCAGTTTCTTGACCGACCAGTTCTGAGGTCTCGATGGCGGTTGCGACCGATCATCGATAAACTCAAGGGCGAGCCAATCGAGCAGCTCCGGATGAGTGGGCAGCTCACCCTGCAGGCCAAAGTCCTCGACCGTTTTGACAAGCCCGGCGCCAAAGAGCATCTGCCAGAGGCGATTGACGGTGACGCGAGCCGTGAGGGGATTCTCGCGGCCAACCAGCCAGCGGGCAAATTCAAGCCGGTTGGTTGGCGACGAGCCGGTCATTCCGGTGGTCAGCGCCAATGGCAACCCACGGCCCACCGGCTCGCCCGGCATATCGTAGGCGCCACGCCGCAGAAGATTTGTCTGGCGCGGACCTGGAAGCTCCTGCATCACCATCACGGTTGGGAACTCTGACTCGAGCCGCCGCCGCTCCTTCTGCAAATCGATCAGCTCCTGGTACTTCGTGCGGATCGGCAGCGGAGCGGCTTTCGCCATCCAGCCATTGAGCAGCTTGCGCTGCTGTCGGTCGCTGCGCCGGGCACGTGGAATCGCCGCAATCTCCGGGATCGACTCGGCACAGGCGAGAACCCCGATCATCTCGTCGTCCGGGGCTGACTTGTAGATCCTGACCTCGTCGATTGCACCACGAAAACGATACTCTGGTCCTCCGCCGCCACCGATCCGGAGCTGCGCCGAATCGTCGTTGAATGTTCGGAAGAGACGACCATTGTTCACCTTCAGCTCTTGTCGCCTGCCATCGAGGTAGATCCTTGCCTTTTCATAGGGGAGGGTGCTGTCAAAGATTGCAACCACGTGATGCCACTCACCTGTGGTTACCGGATCGGCGGTCTCAACCCGCCACGAATCGTCCGCCCAGACACCCACTATGTTGAAGTGAAGCCGGCCATTGTTGAAGAAGAGTCCATAACCACGGGCCTTGGGCAGGTTGTTCTCCTTTTCAAAACTGATATCCTTGATCCGGGTGACTATCGCTCCGCTCTGTTCATCCGCGGCACGGAACCACGCAGAGATCGCGAACTGGTCCTTGAAGTCGACCAGGCGGTCGCGGAAGTTGAAGTTGCCGACATTGCCAGCCTCAAAGAATATCCGACCATCGAGGGCCAGCCCCTGACCGATCGGTGAATCGACGTGGGAGGGTGTGCCATCTCGGAAACCGGCCCTGGCCGGGTCAAGTTTTTCCCGGGTCCCAAGATTCTCATTCGGCTTCGCCATATCGATGTGGTCGACCGTGGCGAGGAGTTCGACCGGACGGTTGGGATCGAGCGAGTGGCGCAAAATCAGGTCCTGATCCGGAAACCAGTGCTGATTCTCTTCCTGGTCAGCCTGACGCGCCCAGGACTCAATCCGCGGCGCGGCCGTCTCGACCAGTGCGTCGAGGCTCCGGCGCTCCGCTTCAATTCGTCTCTCAAGCCGCGCCAGCTCCCGCTGCTGGAGCCGGGTTGGCGCCGCAATCCACGGGGGGGAGTTTCCGTAATTATGAGCCCGACCATCCTCGGGGATGCTGTTGAAGTAGGCGTAGAGCTGGTAGTACTCCTTCTGCGAGATCGGGTCAAACTTATGATTGTGGCAGCGGGCGCAGCCGACGGTCAGGCCAAGAAAGACCGTTGAGGTGGTATCGACACGATCGACGACGTACTCGGTATGGTACTCTTCCGGGACGATACCATCCTCCGAGTTGAGCCGATGGTTGCGGTTAAAACCGGTCGCGATCCGCTGATCGAGAGTGGGATTGGGAAGCATGTCTCCCGCCAGCTGTTCAATAGTGAAGCGGTCAAACGGCATATCCTGGTTGAAGGCCTCGATCACCCAATCGCGCCAGCGCCACATAAAGCGCTCACCATCGATCTGGTAACCATTGGTGTCGGCATAGCGTGCGGCATCGAGCCATTCAAACGCCATCCGCTCACCAAAGCGCGGGCTGGCAAGGAGCCGATCGACTACCTTCTCCCAGGCGAGGGGCGAGCGATCGTTGATGAACTGATCGAGCTCATCGATCGTCGGTGGAAGGCCGGTCAGATCGAAGGTCACTCGACGAAGCAGGGTTGCCCGGTCTGCCTCGGGCGATGGTTTGAGACCAGCCTGCTCGAGTCTGGCCAGGACAAAATGATCGATTCCATTACGCACCCAGCCCCGATCGGCGACTCTCGGCAGCTCAGGACGGACTGGCAGGATGAACGACCAGTGTGCCTCCCATTTTGCCCCCTGCCGGATCCACTCGGTCAGCAGCCCGATCTCAGTCGCGGTCAGTGAATGGTTGGAGCCAACCGGCGGCATCCGCAACGATGGGTCGGAGTGCGTAATCCGCCGGACAAGCTCGCTGCCGTCCGGATCTCCTGGTCTGATCGCCCGCCTTCCCTCTCCGAGATCAGCAACTGCTCCCGCCTCGGAATCGAGCCGCAGCCGGCTCTTGCGACCTGCCCCATCCGGACCGTGGCAGGCGTAGCATTTATCGGACAGAATTGGGCGTATATCCCGATTGAAGCGGATTGTAGCGGCCGCCTGTGAATCAAAAGTCAGGCGGATCAGCAGCAGTATCACTCCTGCCAACGCTACCATCAGCAATCGCGTTACCCGATATGACGCGGAATCAAGTCGCATAAAAGTATTCATCTGATCTACCACCGAACAGAAACCGGCTCGTCTCCCGGCCGGTGAACGAAGAAAGCCCCGACAAATGCTGGCACCGGGAATATACGACAGATGGGCGAAAGGAACCAGCCATCAAGCAAGGTGCCGAGCTTCGTACCTCGGCACAAAAACTTCCACCCTCTGGCGTTTTGACCGAAAAACCCTTACGTCAAAGCGGTCTCTGGATTATGCTACACCGACCTGTTGCGAGGTACTATCTTTAACGAACTTTATCGTACCTTATCGAAACGACATCGACGAACACGATTTGGAGGCTCAATGAGAGACGATGCCAATGCCGAGCTGACGGCTCCAACCAAACCCGTCATACCCGGGGGCAGAATTATCCGCAACCTGCGCTGGTATATCTGCGCACTGCTCTTCTTTGCCGCGACGATCAACTATCTCGATCGTCAGGTGATCGGAATCCTCAAGCCGACACTGCAGAAAGAGTTTGGCTGGACGGAGATCGACTTCAGTAACATCGTCTTCTGGTTTCAGACGGCCTATGCGGCGGGTCTTTTGATCATCGGGCGGGTGATGGACTGGCTCGGAACCCGCAAAGGGTTCTCCTTTGCCGTCATCTTCTGGAGCCTCGCGGCCGCCGGCCATGCCCTGGCACGGGGTGTGAGCGGGTTCAGTGTGGCCAGATTTGCGCTTGGAGTTGGCGAAGCAGGTAACTTCCCGGCATCGATCAAGACCGTCGCGGAATGGTTTCCCAAAAAGGAGCGAGCCCTTGCCACTGGTATCTTCAACTCCGGAACCAACATCGGGGTTCTCGTCGCAGCAGCGATGGTTCCGGCAATCACGCTCAGTTTCGGCTGGAAATGGGCCTTTATCGTCACAGGTGCGATCGGTTTTATCTGGCTCGGCTTCTGGCTTGCTATCTATCACCATCCTGACCAGCATCCGAATCTTTCATTGGCCGAGCGGCAGCTGATTCAGAGTGACCCACCCGATCCTGAGGTGCGGGTACCCTGGCTGGAACTGGTCCGGCATCGCCAGACCTGGGCGATAGCGGTGGGAAAGTTCCTGACCGACCCGATCTGGTGGGTCTATTTATACTGGCTGCCCGACTTTCTCAACCGCAATTATGGAATCGACCTGAAGACTGTCGGAATCCCTTTAATTGCTGTCTACCTCATCTCTGATGTAGGGAGCATTGCCGGCGGCTGGCTCTCCTCGGCGCTGATCAATCGGGGATGGTCGGTCAACCAGGCCCGCAAAACAGCCATGCTGATCTGTGCCATCTCGGTAACACCGATCATTTTTGCGAGCAAGGCCACGAATGTCTGGGTAGCGGTGCTGCTGGTCGGTCTGGCTGCCGCCGGCCATCAGGGATGGTCAGCCAACATCTACACGATCGCCTCGGATATGTTTCCACGTCGAACTATCGGTTCAGTCATTGGGTTTGCCGGTATGTGCGGCGCAATCGGTGGGATGCTGATCGCCAAAATCGTCGGATATATTCTGGAATGGACTGGCAGCTATGTCCCGATCTTTATCATTGCTGCTTCTGCCTACCTGGTCGCGCTGTTCCTGGTTCAGACCCTGAGCCCGCGTCTTGAACCGGCGCCGCTCGAGGGAAGTCGTCAAGGTTGATGTGAGTTGACTTGATGGGGACGGATAGCTGATCAGGCGGGCTATCCGTCCCCGTTCACAACTCAACCAGAACTTCCTGCCCTTAACTGTTCTACCTTGACTGTTCTATTGACTGTTCTACTGTCCTATTGACTATTTTAAAAGATGCAGGGGACCCAGACTGTTATGAAATCACTGCGAATAATGGCCCGTGTTTCAGTGGCTCTTCTTTTTGTGCCGTTCTTGGCCGGCGAGCTTGCGCCCGGCTCGCTGGCACAAAATGCCAGCCGCGAGGGGTACGACATCGTCCTCAATGGTGGACGGGTCATCGATCCTGAGTCGAAGCTGGATGGAATCCGCAGTGTTGGCCTGCGGGGGAAGCAGATTGTCGCGATCTCGGTACGGCCACTGCGTGGAAAGGTAACAATCGATGCGACCGGGATGGTGGTCGCACCCGGGTTGATCGATCTCCATTCGCACGGTCAGGACGATGAAAATTATCGCTACAAGGCGCGTGATGGGGTCACGACGGCGCTTGAGCTGGAGGTTGGGACGGCCGATATCCCGGCGTGGTATGCGGAAAGAAGAGACAAGGCCCTTATCAACTTTGGGGCCACGGTGGGGCACGTTCCGGTTCGGATGAAAGTAATGGGTGACACCGGGACATGGTTGCCACGCGACAAGGCGATCCTGCCCCGCGCCACAGTCGAGCAGAATAGCCGGATTCGAGATCTCATCCTTGAGGGGCTGAAGGCTGGAGCTGTTGGAGTCGGGTTCGGAATTGCGTACGTGCCGGGAACCCGGCGTGAAGAGATCTTCGATGTCTTTCAGTTGGCAGCAGGAGAAGGGGTGACCTGTTTCACCCACGTCCGGTCGCACGGAGCGGTTGAGCCCGGCAGCGCGCTTGAGTCGATGCAGGAGGTGATTGCGAACGCGGTTGCGACCGGGGCCTCGCTCCACATCGTTCACGTCACGAGCACCGGGCTGGTGCAGACGCCTGAATGCCTTGAGCTGATCGACGGAGCCCGGCGGAGGGGGATCGATGTGACGACCGAAGCCTATCCGTACACCGCCGCGATGACCGGTATCGAGACTGCGATCTTTGACGAGGGGTGGCAACAGAAGCTGGGTGTCAACTACGGTGATCTGCAATGGGTAGCAAGTGGTGAGCGACTGAACGCAGAGAGCTTCGCGCGTTACCGCCGGGAGGGTGGGCTGGTGGTAATCCATTCAATTCCGGAGCGGATCGCTCTTCTTGCCGTCACCCACCCGGAGATTATGATTGCGAGCGACGGTGTTATCAACGGAGGCAAAGGGCATCCGCGCGGTGCTGGCTCCTACGCCCGCGTCCTTGGCCGCTACGTCCGCGAACAGAAGACTCTCAGCCTTATGGACGCCCTTCGTAAGATGTCCCTCCTGCCGGCGCAGCGGCTCGAAAAGTCGGTCCCAATGATGCGCAACAAGGGACGGATTCGGATCGGCGCCGATGCGGACCTGATCGTCTTTGATCCCGAGCGTGTCATCGACCGGGCGACGTTCGAAGATCCGGCCCGTTACTCCGAAGGTATTCGCCACGTCTTTGTCAACGGAGCTTTTGTTGTCCGCGACGAGAAGCTGGTCGAAGGGGTCTGGCCCGGAGTTGGCGTGCGCCGGTAAGAGCCGCCTTCGGTTGCCGGGCAGTTATCGCCCGAGTCCGCCTGGCGGCTCAGGTGCGAATTCAACCGCCAGGATAAGAATCGACGGGGCTCGCCCGCCATTTTCTATGGTGCGTGATCTGACGGCGATGCCGACAGAGCTCTGCCGCACCAGCACCCAATAATCACCTTTTTCCAATCCGATCAGCCTGGGCAACCGGCCAGTTTCGATAACCGAACCGGTGGAATCGAGACGTCGGGGAGCCACCAGGATCGGAAAATGGTGGGGGTGCCCTCCCCGGATCCAGCCAGATCCTGGGTAAAAAATTAATATTTTATTTCATCAGGACAACCTCCAAGCCGTCATTTCTACTCTGAAGTTCCTGAAAGTTCTGCATTTAGTGCACTTCAGGTTCAAGGTCAGTGTTTTTCAAGATTTTAAAATAGAGAAAAAACCTGAACATCTGCATTCTGAAAGTTGAAGGTAGACATGAAGGCCCACACAAAAAGAAATTACCGCTTTGACACACAGAGAGCACGTCTCTTAGGAGCAGTGCTGACAATGATCACGGTTTTCGCCAGCGCCGCGGTTATCCAGCCAAAGACAGCGACCCGAGCTAAAGCATACCAGAATCCAACGGGACAGATAGTCCAGGCGGATCCGAGCGACCTCTCGGCTGCCGTGTTGCTGAAACAGCAGGAGTCATCGAAACTTGAGCGGACGAGGGAGAGCGAAGACCATTTCCGAGAGCTGAAGGCAAAAGTTGGAGAGGCGGGGATAGTTCCAGTCATTGTGCGGTTGCGGGCAGCATACCAACCCGAGAGCGATCTGGGCAGTCAGGTCGAGGTTCGGGCCCAGCGAACGGTGATTGGCCGGGCGCGTGCCCGCCTGGTGGACGAGATGGTTGGATACGATCCGGGATCGATGAAGGACTTCGACTATCTTCCGTTTGCCGCGATGCGAGTCAATGCGGCGGGTATCGAGTCGTTGCGAGCGTCAGCGGATGTTCTCGATGTCGAAGAGGACGTGCTCTATCGGGCATCACTCTCCGAGAGCGTCGCCCTGATCGGAGCCGACAAGGCCTGGTTGAGCGGGTTCACCGGAGCCGGACAGGTGGTGGCGATCATCGATACCGGGGTTGACAAGAACCATCCATTTCTTGCCGGCAAGGTGGTGGCGGAGGGCTGCTACTCGACCAACGGAACCGACTCAGCCTCATTCTGCCCGGGTGGAGTAGCCTCTTCGACCGCGCCCGATTCGGGAGTCCCGTGCAGCGTAACAGGAGACTGCAGCCACGGAACCCACGTCGCCGGCATCGCGGCCGGCAAGGGGACGACATTCTCCGGAGTAGCCAGAGATGCGAGCATCATCGCGATCCAGGCTTTCTCACGTTTTGACAGCACGGCAACCTGCGGAGGAACCGCGCCGTGTGCAATGGCCTACTCATCGGATATTATCAGGGGATTGCAGCGGGTGTATGAACTCCGGACCACACTCTCGATCGCCGCAGTCAATCTCAGCCTTGGCGGTGGCCGGTATACCTCTGAGTGCGATACGACAAGCGCCGCGACCAAAGCAGCGATCGACCTGCTGCGATCGGCCGGTATTGCCACTGTTGTGGCATCAGGAAACGAGTCTTACACCAACGCCGTCGGTTCCCCGGCCTGCGTCTCGACCGCGATCAGTGTCGGATCTGTCTCCGATACTACCGGAGCTGTCTCTTCATTCTCGAACAGCGTCTCCTTCCTGAGCCTGCTGGCTCCCGGTTCGGGAATCAGATCCTCGACCCCGGGATCATCGTACGAGACTTGGAGTGGAACGTCGATGGCCTCCCCACACGTCGCAGGCGCCTGGGCTATTATGAAGCAGAAGAGCCCAACGGCGTCAGTAAGTCAGGTTTTGAGCAGTCTCAAGTCGACCGGACGGCCGGTTACCGATACGCGCAACAATATCACCACGCCCTTGATCAGGGTTGACGAAGCGCTAAAGGCACCAGTCTCAAATGATCCGACCCCCGTCCTCCCCAAGGCTCCCTCATCTCTGAGTGCCACCGCCATCTCTGCTAATCAGATAAATCTTGCCTGGACCGACAATTCAACCAATGAGACCGGCTTCAAGATCTACCGAAAGGCTGAGACTGCCAGTTCGTGGACTCTGGTCACCACGGTCGCCGCTGACACTGCGTCCTACCAGAATACCGGTCTGGTGGGCGGTACTGGCTACAGCTACTATGTTGCCGCTACCAACAGCGATGGCGATTCCATCCCATCGAATGAAGCGACCGCGACAACCCTCAACCCACCAAACTCCCCGACCTCACTTGCCGCAACAAGCGTCTCGACAAGCCAGATCAATCTCTCGTGGAACGACCCTTCGACGAACGAAACCGGGTTCCGCATTCGTCGCCGAACCAGTCCAACCGGCATCTGGACGGTGGTTGGCACTGTCGGTCAGAATGTGACATCGTTTCAGAATAACGGTCTCACCCCGGGCCAGATCTACTACTACGTTGTAACAACCTACAATCCAACCGGTGAGTCCGCCTTCTCCAATCTGGCCAGCGCGACGACCGCCGCCGCGACAAAGCCCGAACCGCCGCTGAATCTTACCGCAACCGCGGCATCATCGACGGAAGTAGCCCTGAGCTGGACCGATAACTCAAACAACGAAACCGGGTTTCGAATCTCGCGGAAGACTGGCATCTCTGGAGCCTGGGCCGTGATCGGAACCGTCTCGGCCGGCGCAACCTCGGCCAGAAACACCGGCCTTGCTGCGAGCACCACCTACATCTACCGGGTAACGTCGTTTAACACCGCCGGCGACTCTGCCCCAACCAACGAAGTAACAGTGACCACCCTCGATGCCGCTCCAACCGCACCAGCCTCACTGACGGCTGAAAGCGTCTCCACGACCGAGATCTTACTCTCCTGGACCGACAGGTCAGGAAACGAGAGTGGTTTCAGGGTCTACCGGCGAACTGGCGTTACTGGCACCTGGGGATTGCTTGGATCAGTTGGCTCAAATGTCACAACGCTCCGAAATGGTGATCTCAATGCGGGAACGTCATACACGTACCGTGTGACTGCCTGGAACTCAAAGGGAGAGTCGAGCGCCTCGAACGAGGTAACGGCTACAACACCGACACCCAGCACTGGAACTGCCCCGGCGGCACCTCGCAGTCTGCAGGCTTCGGCCACCTCCAGAAATGCGGTTCGGCTTGCATGGATTGACAGCTCAACCAACGAGACCGGGTTCCAGATACAACGCCGCGCTGGGATAATCGGTAACTGGGTGACCATTTTCAGCACGCCGGCTGAGACCACTATCTACGATGATAGCAGTCTTATTCCTGGCGCTACCTATTTCTACCGGGTAAAAGCCCTCGCGGGGACACTTGAGTCGGGCCCATCAAACGAGGCGGGGGTGATCCTGCCACTCAACAGCTTCATAAACCTTGGCAGCGTGCAGTCCGTGTCTGGATCCGTCGCAAAGGGTGAGAGTGCCTTTTACAAACTCTACGTTCCCCAGGGTGCAACCCAGCTAACCTTTCAGACCGCAGGATCAGGCGATGTCGATCTCTACGTTCGCGTAGACAACCAGCCAACCCGGTCAATTTACAACTGCCGATCCATCACTCCCAACGCGTCAGAAAGATGCATCATCCCTATCCCGCAGTCCGGTGACTGGTACGTACTCGTCTACGGGTTTGGTGCGGCAAGCAACACCTTTACCCTGACCCAGAGCTACCAGGGTGGGACGGCATCGCGCATCCGCGCGACCGGAGATCGCCCGGCATTGGCTGAAGATCGACCGGAGGTCGAGATCTTGCCGACAACTCCAATCGGAAACTGACACTTCGGGGGGAGGGCAGATCTGACACCACTGCCCCTCCTCCCACTCTCGTGATTTGAGGGCGCACCGTGCGCCCGTTCAACCAATTCGGCAATAATCCGGGCATTACAAATGCCCGGTCTGACCTCTTTTTCCTCCAGCCAAATCTGGACATATCTCCTTCGTCGATATAGGATTCACACCCACCGCAGTTTCGAGCTGTACCGAATCCGTCATTTTCTGATCAAAAGGGGAAGTGTATGAAGAATGGTCCGGAGGAGAGTTTGTCCATTGGCGAGAGAACGAGACGACGGATAAATCGTCGTGTTATGCCCTACCTTCTTCTTCTCTACTTTATCGCGTTTCTCGACCGAACCAATGTCAGCGTCGCGGCACTCCAGATGAAGACGGATCTTGGCTTCAGTGACGCCGTCATCGGAGCTGGTGCTGGTATCTTCTTCATTGGTTACTTCCTGCTTGAGATTCCCGGGTCTTTGATTGTCGAGAACTGGAGTGCGCGCAAATGGATTGCCCGGATCATGATCTCGTGGGGGATCGTGGCCTCGCTGATGGGGTTGATCGGGACGCCGTGGCTCAATTTTGCCAGTCTGACGAACCAGTTCTACTGGTTGCGATTCATTCTCGGCGCGGCAGAGGCGGGATTCTTCCCAGGCATTATCGTCTATCTCTCCCACTGGTTTCGGGCTGAGGATCGGGCGAAGGCCAAGGCCCACTTTCTGATCGGGATACCGATCGCGACGATCGTGGGGGTACCGGTCTCCCAGGCAATTATGCACAATATCAACTGGCTGGGCTGGCCAGGATGGCGCTGGGTCTTCATCCTGGAGGGAATCCCCTCGGTGATCCTCGGTGTGATGACGATCTATGTGCTGACCGATCGTCCACAGCAGGCACGGTGGCTGCCGGAGGACGAGAAAAATTGGATCGTCAACGAACTGGCACGGGAACGGGCAGCCAAGCTCGCCTCAAAGAATGCGACCGTTCTTCAGGGACTGATTACGGCCTTCAAAACACCGCAGACCTACCTGCTCGCTCTGATCTATCTCTTCGTCGTTACCGGGTACTATGGGCTGACCTTCTTCCTCCCCTCGATCACGGCACTGATGAAGGGCACTTCGGTGACAACCCAGACTATCGTGACACTCCTTCCTTACGTCTGCGGGTTCCTGACAATGCTGCTCAATGGAGCCCACTCTGATCGGACGGGGGAGCGGCGACTCCATACCATCTGGTCGATCTGGCTTGGTGCGGTGGCCATGGCCCTCAGCATTCTTTCGGGTGACAATGTCGCTCTCACAGTCACTTTTCTCTGCCTGGTCGGGGTTGGCGTTCACGCCTATCTACCGGTCTTCTGGACCTGGCCAAGCGCGATTATGACCACCTCAGCAGCGGCAACCGCGATCGGTCTGATCAACTCGGTAGGAAACCTTGGCGGGTATCTCGGTCCGAAGATTGTCGGCCAGCTCAGCACCAGTACCGGATCTTATTCGAGTGGTCTCTGGTTCCTTGCGGCCTGTCTGCTGATCAGTGGTCTTCTTGGTCTCCTGCTGAAAAATTCGTGGACTGGCCAGACCGCTGGTCGCGGGCAAGCGGGATGAGCACCTCTTCGTGGAAACGGTCACAACCAAGGCAGAAGTTCTGGTAGACCTTTCCGGATGGGGACCTGACCGTCGAGGCCTCAACGAACTTTTCAACCGTCCAGCCGTGAGCTATCCCCATTCGTTCAGGATGGCCCATGGAGAGAGCCTCATAGACTGGATTGCCGACCAGCCGGTCAAGGATCGATTCGAGCTTCTCCTCGAGCAGGTTGCCAAGGGGAGCCTTGGTCTTGATGCAGCAGGGGTAGACGTTTCCGTTCGGCTCAATGCTTACCTCGGAACCGTTGTACTGGTACTGTAGAAAGTTGAGTGCCCCTGACCAGCGGTTACAGAAGTTATCGCTAATTGTCGCTCGTGACAGATCGTTGCTCCAGGCCCTTCCGCGCGGCCAGAGCGGACCAATCCACCTCTCCTCCGTCGCTCCAAAGATGGTAAAGTTAGGCGAGTCATTGGATGGCTCGGCGTTTTCCGCTCCGGCGACTCCGGCCAACTCCGCTTGAACCAGTCCCCGTGATTCAAAGAGCCGGGTCAGCTTCTCAACCTGCCGTTGACGCGCCTCTGCCGTCTCCATCCCCACGTGGTGGGCATCAATGCCAGAGACCGAGATCTGCCAGACGTGATGGCCGAGCAGCTCATCAACGAGCCGGTCCGTCAGGAGATCGCCAGTTGTCTGCACGATCAACCTGACATCGCCACGATACTTCTGATGCAGGAGATCGAGAGCCGGGTAGAGAACTGGTTCGCGAATCGCCTCGTGAAGCACCTCGCCGCCCGAGAGAACCACCCGTCCTGTTTTGCGTCGTGGCCGACCTGTCTCTGGTTCACAGTCGTTGAGGTCGAGCCAGTTCATCCAATCCGGCAGGTTACTGATAATCCGTTCGTGATTTTGACGACTCTCCGTCACCACCTGCTCCAAGTCGGCGCCATAGTATGGACGGAAGCGATCCTCGTAGCAGTGGGGGCAGCGACGATGGCACAGGTAAGTCAGGACATAGTATATTGATTCCATATCATCTCCCGGTTTTTCCGAAGCGTCGGCGATCACTGCCACCAGACATCCGGTTGGTGGCAGTGATACCCTGATCAGCGATTCCAAGCGAGCCAGCCGCGGAGCAACCGTCTGCTCACGGAGCCGATTCGCGACAACTCATACGCATCACCAATGCGGCGCAGACTGTCGGAGAGTGTCGGATAGGGTTGGATGGTTCTGGCGAGGGTGCCGCAATTCAAACCAGCGGTCATGGCGAGGGTGAGCTGTCCGATCATCTCACCAGCCTGCCGCGCCACTATTGTCCCTCCAAGGATCCGCCCCGAACGAGGCTCGATGTGGACTGAGACAAATCCGACCTCGTCACCCTCAAGGATGGCCCGATCATTATCACAGAGATCGGTGGTGAGCGTCTCAACGATCTGACCTGTGTTCTCCGCTTCAGCTTTTGTCAACCCGACGTGGGCGACCTCAGGATCCGTGTAGGTTACGCGTGGAATCACGAGCCGACTGACTCTTTCGCGCCCCAGCAGAAGTGCGTTCCGAATTACCACTCGTGCCATGGCATCCGCAGCGTGGGTAAACCTGATCGATGAGCAGACGTCACCGGCAGCGTAGATCCGCGGATTGCTGGTTCGAAGTCGATCGTCAACCCTTATCCCATCCGCTCCCAGATCGACACCCGCCGCCGCCAGCCCAAGCTCTTCGACGTTTGGGAGTCGTCCAACCGCCACCAGGATGCACCCTCCGCTCACTCGTTGCTCATGCCGCTGATCGTCAAGATAGATGATCGTCCCTGGTCTCTCGACCCGCTGGATGTTGACTCCCTGGCGCAGGCTAACCCCTTCCGCCAACAGCCTTGATTCGATGAGATGTGAGACGTTGACATCCTCGCGCGGCAACAGTCTAAGACCGGCGTTGAGAATTGTGACGCGGGAGCCAAATCGCTGGAACGCCTGCGCCAGCTCGCAGGCGATTGGACCACCACCGATCACCGTCATCTCCGCTGGCAGACTGCGCAGATTGAAGATCGTCTCACTGGTATGAAACTCTGTCCCATCAAGCCCGGGAATTGTCGGTATCGCCGGCCGTCCGCCTGTGGCTATCACTGCCCTGGTAAATCTCAGGACGCGACCTGCCACTTCAACTCTGTCTGGCGCGGTGAATCTTGCCTCTCCAAGGTAGACGTCAACTCCATACTTCTCACGAAATCGGTCGACAGAGTCGTTGAAACTGATTCTGGCCCGCAGCCGTCGCATCCGATCCATGGCGGCGGCGAAGTCGACCCGCGACGCTCCCGCTTCAATGTTCAGACCGAAGTGACCCGCCATCCGCGCATCGTGAACAGCACGGGCCGCCCGGATCAGTCCTTTGGATGGCACACATCCGGTGTTGAGGCAATCACCGCCAAGAAGTCCGCGCTCAACCAGCGCCGCCCGACCACCAAGCAGACCACATCCACCAGCACTGACAAGGCCCGCCGCTCCCGCACCAAGAACGACCAGGTTGTAACGCTGCCCGCTAGCCAACCCCGGCGGATTCTGATAGTCACGCGGATGGCAGTTGTTGACCAGGCACTCATCGTCGAGGCTTCCAGGATCGAGCAGATGGTCGTACCTTTGATGAATCGGCTTGGAATCGTCTGACACCCTTCTGTCGCCTTGCTGATCCACTTTGCTTGTCCACCTCTCTTCACAACATCAATTCTTCACAACATCGATCCATTCAGCCTCGGAAGCAGTGCTGATCAAAAAGCATAAGGCGAAGCGGTCTTTGCTCAACCGGCTTCGCCTTGCGACTCGTTGACGAACCACTTGGATTCGCCGCGGACTCTTGATATGAATTACATAGATTCGGACGTCTCAGCCTGACTGGAACGCCGATCATCCTCGGGCAGACTACTTCTTCGGCGGAACGATCGACTCTTTGCAGGCCTTCGCCACACGGAACTTGACCACCGTCTTAGCCGGGATCTTGATCTCAGCGCCAGTTTTGGGGTTGCGTCCCTTGCGGGCATTACGCTTGGCTTTAACGAGCTTGCCAATGCCGGGGATAGTAAATGCTCCAGCCTTCTTTGTCTGGGTCACCGCAACTTGCGCCAGCTCATCGAGTATCTCATTTGCCGCCTTCTTCGACATCCCAAACTTTTCGGCAAGGTGGCCGGCCAATTGAGTCTTCGTCATTAATTTTGCTGCTGCTGCCATCGTTCTTATCTCCTTGTAATAGATTTTATGACACAGAATCCTGAGTGGTGTCGTTCAAGTCCAAAGCCTGAGCAGTGTGTCTCAAGTTAAATCAGATTCGGTTAGGTACGGCGATGTTCGGTCTGGCTGATGAGTTGAGGCATCGAAATATAGAGCAAACATCACAAGAGATAACGGGAGCGATACGTTTGGAGGCCACGCCCCCTTGCACGATACGCCACCTGATCGTAGCGCATCCGCGCTCTGCACATCGGTTGGAGGCTTTTGGAGGCGAGTGGCCCGACCAACTGCCAGGCACCTTCAACCCCAACATTGCTACAAAAACTGCTACAAAAACTGCTACAAAAACCGCCACAAAAACTGCCACAAAAATAATCACACAGCTTGTCACGTTGTGCGCTACTTTTGGGACTTCACTGACCCTGTCTCGCCAAGCGAAGAGCCTCCATCAGGTCACGTCAGTCTGATCACTTCGATCGTCAATATATCTCAGTCGATGTTAAGCGTGCAAGATAAAAATCACACCAATCCCCCCAATCAACGGGCTTCGTCTCTCCGACAACACACATGAGCCCTTATTTTACTGGTGTTTTGATGCGGCATCGAATGCTCAACCGCAGATCACCTTTCAGACTGGGCGCTGTTCAGTCTGAGTGCGGGGACTCGATGCTTCACCAGAAGCAGCGCAACGATCAAGTCGGCTTTTATCAGATCGAGGCCCATCGTCCATTAAACTGGCCGATTATCGATTGCCAAAATCGATACTTTTCGCTAGATTTCTGATTCAATTCTTTCGACCTGGATAAGGTCTGCCGAGAGACGATCGCAAAGATGGAGGTTTTAGTTATGCCGATAGCTGTTTGCCCTGAGTGTGGAGCAGAGGTTCACGTCGATGAAGAGTCAGACAAGGGAGATACCATCCACTGTGAGGAGTGTGACTCCACGCTGGAAGTAGTCGGACTCGATCCGATTGAGCTTGATGTCTCCTCGGATGATGATCCGGACAACTACGACGATGATGACGACTATTGATGACCGTTCCAGCCTCAACGTGCCGGCTCGGCTCCCGGAGAACGGTAGGTTGAACGGCTGAGGCGGAGCACTACGCCTGGTCGCGTTGTTCTCACCTCGAGTCGGTGGTCTCTTCCGTCACGTGAATCGGGATAGTAGGCAATAGCGTAGGTGGAACGAATCTCTTCAGCGAGCGAGCTGAAGACTGGTGAGAAGTCGTTATTATCGGCAGGGTAGTCGCTTCCGCCGGTAGAGCTGACTACACGGGTGGCATCGAGCGGGGTTAGGACTCGGTCTCTGCGGCGAGTTGCGCTGAGGATGTACGACGGCAGTGTGATGGAGTAGACCGTCACTCCGGCCGAAATGGCTCGTCGAACCATTTCGCGGCGGTCGATCACGCTGGCCGAGTCGAAACCATCGCTGATCACGATCAGTGCGCGGCGAACCGGGCGGTTTCCGATGATCCGGGGAGCGCTCTTTTCAAGCATCCTGACCCCGCGATCGATCGCGTCATAGATGCGGGTTGAACCCTCGAAGCGGACGTTGCGGGTAAATGCTTTGACCAGTCGGTTCGCATCACGGGTAAATTCCTGGCGAACTTTCACTTCGTGGTTGAACGTGAGCGCAGCAAAGACCGACTCTCCCCGCACCAGTTCCAGAAAGCGGAGGGCCGACTCGCGGAGCGTGACCGTTTCATCCGGCTTGAGGCTCCCTGAAAGATCGAGCGCAAAGACGACTGCCAGCGGTCGCGACAACGTTCGCTCGCTGTTGACGGCAAAGAGATCGAACGAGCGGATCTGGCCATCCTCAAAGAGCTGCAGCTCTTCGCGGCGGAGATCACGAACGTAGTCTCCCTTCTGATCGGTCGCGACAATATCGACTGTCACCACGTCTGTGTCGAGCTTAAGTGTCAGCGGTCGATCCTGAGCCAACCCGGTCAGACCGCTCAAAAAGACCAGTAAATGGATTAAACCGAGCTTCATGGATCTTCGTATCCCTGTTGAGGCCCTGATCGATTCAGGCCTTGATTGGCAACGAGCAGCTCGCGCTCTTAATCTGTCATCCACGTCTACATACGAACCGGCAGCAATGGTCTGAACCGACCGGACTTCCGGGCTTAAGATCCGACAAATCAAGACTACTCAAAGCGAGAGTGCAGGATGAAATTGCTACAGCTAACAATCTTAATCATACTATCTCTGGTGATGTCACCGGTCGAGTCGGTCGGTCAAAATAACAAGACTGGTACCGGAGCGGCAGCCAGCCAGCCTGGTAGTCTGCGTGGACGAGTCAAGGCCCAGAAAGGGAGACCAATGGCGGGAGTAACGGTCCGGGCGACCGCCAGCGGGCGCCAATACGAGACGACAAGCAATGCCCAGGGTGATTTTGTCTTCTCCGAGCTGGCGCCGGACGAGTACGTTCTGGCCTTTGTAAAAAGTGGTTACAAGACCTTCACTACCCGCTCGCTGACGGTCGCTCCCGGAGAAACGGTCCGCCTGAGCCGACTGATCGAGATGGCTCCGGACGGTCCGCCCTACTCGGTCATCCGTGGTGCTGTTCTGCACGGCGCCGGATTCACCCTGCCAAACGCCCTCGTGGCGCTCGAGAGAATTGACGGACGCCGAAAGCTGAAGATGGAAACCCTCTCCCTCGAGGGGGGAGAGTTCGCCTTTCGACTCCGGGCCGAACCAGCAACCTACCGAATCACCGCCAAAGCTGCCGGTTTTGAGTCCGCCTCGCTGGAGATGACAATCGAGAACGATGAGGTTCGCAATATTGTGCTGAATCTGAAGAGACTTCCGTAAGGCTGTCCGACTGCGGCTGCAGATACCCACCAAGGGCACGAGAACCTTGCCTCGTCCCTTGTGGCGCTTACGGCTGGCGAAAGAATCCCGCTATTGATTCATCGACGCAAGAAATTCGGCATTTGACTTTGTCTTCTCGAGGCGTTCAAGAACCAGTTCCATCTGTTCGACCGACGAGAGCGGATTGAGAACGCGGCGCAGAACCCAGATGCGATCAAGATCCTTTTTGTTGATCAGCAGCTCTTCCTTACGGGTTCCCGATTTCTGCAGATCGATCGCCGGAAAGACACGCTTGTCCGAAAGTTTCCGGTCGAGGTGAATCTCCATATTGCCGGTGCCCCTGAACTCTTCGAAGATGACATCGTCCATCCGGCTCCCGGTCTCGATCAGCGCAGTGGCGATGATGGTCAGGCTTCCGCCCTCTTCGATGTTTCGGGCGGCGCCAAAGAACCGCTTTGGCCGCTGAAGAGCATTAGAATCGACACCGCCGGAGAGTATCTTTCCGGATGGTGGAACCACGGCGTTGTGGGCGCGTGCAAGGCGCGTAATCGAGTCGAGGAGGATAACCACGTCCCGCTTATGTTCGACCAGTCGCTTCGCCTTCTCGATCACCATATCGGCCACTTGGACGTGACGCGAAGCCGGTTCGTCAAAGGTTGAGGAGATGACTTCGCCATTGACCGAACGCTGCATATCGGTCACCTCTTCCGGACGCTCATCGATCAGGAGCACGATCAGCGTTATCTCCGGATGATTATCGGTGATCGAGTTGGCGATGGTCTGGAGGAGCATGGTCTTTCCAGTCCGCGGTGGCGCGACAATCAGCCCTCGCTGCCCCTTTCCGATCGGCGTAAAGAGGTCGATCACCCGTCCTGAAACGTTGTCAGTGTTGGTCTCGGAACGGAGCTGCTCATTTGGATAGAGCGGAGTCAGGTTGTCAAAGAAGACCTTGTCACGGGCAATTTCGGGTGGTTCAAAGTTGATCGCCTCGACCTTGATCAACGCAAAGTATCGCTCCCCTTCCTTGGGCGGACGAATCTGACCGGATATCGTGTCTCCGGTGCGGAGGTCGAACTTGCGAATCTGCGATGGACTGACATAGATATCATCCGGTCCCGGCAGGTAGTTGTACTCCGGTGCCCGCAGGAACCCGAACCCGTCGGGGAGTGTCTCGAGAACTCCCTCGGAGAAGATCAGGCCTGACTTCTCTGTCTGCGCCTGGAGTATCTTGAAGATCAGCTCCTGTTTGCGCATGCCGGTTGCCCCGGGAACGTCAAGATCCTTGGCAATCTGGGTCAGCTTGGAGATGTTCATCTCCTTCAGATCAGCGATATCAAGGAGATCACCATCAATCTCTTCGTATTCGGCAAATTCGTCGTCTATCGGGGTGTGTGCAATATTCTGGTTTGTTTTTTTTGAAGTTCTTTCTGGCATATGGAATTTACCTCTGCGTCAATCGCTCGAATGATCGTGGGGTAACGATGGGGGTCATAAATCAATCGACACCGGTCGGCTCATTACTCCTTTGACGTTGAATTGTGAATTTCAGGATACAGCAGCGGTCAGAGTACTGGACCGATACCGGTCGCGCCACCCAGGGACGACCGAGATCACCTCCTGATCCGCTATCCGGTGAGCCCGGCCCTTGAACGAATAACATCCCAGAGTGGCCCCGTCCCTTCACGGGTCACAGCGGAGTAAGAGATCACCTGATCAACTTCGAGAATCGAGCCGACCTGCCTGAGTGTCCGACTCCGCTCGCCCGTCGACAACTTATCTGCCTTGGTAGAGACCACCATAAATGGGAGTCCATAATGCTGGAGCCAGGATTTCATCTGGAGATCTAATGGGGTGGGCCCATGCCGTGCATCAACGAGAAGAATTGATAGCACAAGCGCGGTTGTTTCCGCAAGGTATCTCTCAATTAATTGGCCCCAGACCCGGCGATTCTCCTTTGATGTTTTGGCAAAACCATAACCGGGAAGGTCGACAAAATAGAACTGCTCGTTGATCAGAAAAAAGTTTATCGACTGGGTCCGGCCGGGTGTCGAGCTGGTTCGGGCAAGCCCTTTGACACCGAGCAGACTGTTGAGCAGGCTCGACTTCCCGACATTCGAGCGTCCTAAAAACGCGATCTGTGGGCGCGAATCGGTCGGGAATGAAGCGGGAGTTGTCGCCGCCAGCTTGAATTGAGCACTTTTTACTCTCATTACATCAACTGACAGCCGTGAAGCGACCCTCTGACCTCACCCTGAGCGCTGACCGATCCTTCATTCGGTAGTTCCACTGATAACACCGCCTGACGTCTCGGTTGCCGGAGGTGCCGGCCATAGTGAAGCGCCAATCTCGAGCGCCGACGAGCGTGGAACAGGCATCTTTTCGAGGGCAATCTGAAGAACCTCATCCATCGTCTCAACCAGATTTATCTGGAGTGCCCCGCGTACATCGGAAGGAACCTCGGCGAGGTCCTTCTCATTCTCACGTGAAAGGATGATGGTGGTCAGGCCGGCGCGGTGAGCCGCCAGCAACTTATCCTTGACTCCGCCGATCGGAAGAACCTTGCCGCGCAGCGTGATCTCTCCCGTCATGGCAACCTCGCGGTTGACCGGGATGCCAGTGAGAGCCGAGGTCATCGCAACGGCCATTGTGATGCCGGCAGACGGCCCATCCTTGGGGATCGCGCCTTCCGGGACGTGAACGTGAAGGTCGTAGCTCTTGTGGAGGTCGGCTGGAATGCCCAGTTCAGCCGCGCGGGAGCGAATGTAGGTGATCGCAGCCTGGGCTGATT
>CAIOZW010000050.1 GCA_903862855.1 uncultured Acidobacteriota bacterium | reverse complement strand
TATATCGTCGAGAAGGGCTATGTTGCCGTGGATGGGGTCAGCCTGACCGTCGCGGCACTTGATGAGACTGGATTTACGATCGCCATGATCGCCTATACCCGCGATGCCGTGATTATGGGAGGCCAGCCGGTCGGTACACCGGTCAATATCGAGGTCGATATCATTGCCAAGTATGTCGAAAGGTTGACTACACCGTGGTCACCTGGTGCTACGGAGGGAGGATGATGTTCAGCACGATCGAGGCAGCACTGGACGACTTTTCCGCCGGACGGATGGTCATTATCGTCGATGATGAGGACCGTGAGAACGAGGGAGATCTGGCCTGTGCGGCAGTGCACGTAAATGCAGAGATCATTGCCTTCATGGCCCGCGAGGGTCGTGGGCTGATCTGTCTGCCGCTGGATGAGAGGATCGCCGATCGGCTCGATCTGCCGCTGATGGTGGAGGAGAATGGTTCGCCATTTGGCACCAACTTTACGGTCTCGATCGAGGCTGCCGAGGGGGTGACAACCGGCATCTCGGCTGCTGATCGGGCCCGGACGATCCGCGTGGCTGTCGATCCGCAAAGCACTCCGCGCGATCTGGTTCGTCCCGGACATATCTTTCCACTGCGTGCCAAAGCAGGGGGAGTACTGAAGCGTCCCGGTCAGACCGAAGCCTCGGTCGACATGGCCAGACTGTGCGGACTGGTTCCTGCGGGAGTCATCTGTGAGATTCTGAATGATGATGGAACAATGGCCCGCCGGCCCGATCTCGCAATCTTTGCAGTTCGACATGGACTGCGGATGGTCAGTGTTCGCCAACTGATCCAATATCGGCAGCAGCTCGAGGCGACGGCCCTCACGGCCGCCATATAGATCAATATAACTGAAGATCTGGAGAAGTTAGATGGCAGTCTTTGAAGGTGATCTGGTTGGAACAGGATTGAAGTTTGCAATAGTTGTCAGCCGCTGGAATGATCTGATTACCCGGCGGCTGCTCGAAGGGGCTGAGGATGGTCTGCGCCGTCATGGTGTGCATCAGGAAGATGTCGACATAGCCTGGGTCCCTGGCTCGTTCGAACTGCCAATAGTCTGTAAAAAATTGGCTGAGACGCAGCGATATGATGGAATCATTGCCCTCGGAGCGGTAATCCGTGGCGCGACGAGCCATTATGATCACGTTGCCGGTGCGGCAACAGGTGGCGTCGCCCAGGTCGGAATTCAGACTGGAGTGCCATGCATCTTTGGTGTGGTAACGACCGAAAATATCGAGCAGGCGATCGAGCGTGCCGGGACAAAGGCTGGCAACAAGGGTTTTGATGCGGCCGTGGCGGCGATCGAGATGGTCCGCCTGCTGCGTCAGATCACCGTCGAGTAACCGACCCGATCAGCGCGACATCAGATAGATCAGCCGGTCATTGAAGTGGAGATGTTTGAGCCTCTCCGGTGGTGGGACCAGCGGCGGCCCCTCGATGATCACCGGACGGATCTCCGGTGGGGAGTCATCCTCGCCACCCTTGCGATCAATGGCATAGTCGACCTCGCGCATCACCCACTCCGACCTCTTTGCGGCTGACGACCAGAAGAGCAGAAACAGATCACACTGATCGATGTGTCGATAGAGCTCCTTCTCCCACCGCTGCCCTGGATCGAGGCTCAGCAGATCCTGAAAATATCGCATTCCCATCTGATCGAGCATCTGTACGCGGGCAAGTACCTTGTCGCGATCCTCTGACGCATATGAGATGAATGCATAGCGGAAGGCGCGGGCGGAGGCGTCAACGGCCTCTTCAGCTGTTGGGACCGGTGATCCTGCCGGAACGACGCGGAGAAGGAACGAGATGCGTCCGATTGGAACGGTCTGGCGGCTGATGGTTACGCTTCCGGCGAGATTGCCGGGACGGCAGTCGGGTGGAATGTCGACGATGAACTGAACCGATTCCGTGTCGCCCATCCAGAGCAGGGTCTGCACCGGTTCCTGGATCTCGAGCCGTGAAAGGGTGAGGTGGAACGAGAGCTCATCACCACGAGAGACTCTGGATGAGAGGGTCTTCACGCCTCGAGGGACAGCGGCTGGGTCGAAGCTGGCGGCAATTCGTGATGCTTCGTTGTCCTGCCCTTCGAGGTGGGTAAAGACCTGGATCATCACCGTCTCACCCTGTGGTGCGACAGACGGGGCAAAGACGGAGCATTCGACGACCTCCTGCTGTTGGTCAACAGCTGCGTCGAGGTTGGCGGCCGGAACCGTTCTTGGCTGCACCGTGACTGAAACAGGTGGTTTTGAGCGCTTGAAGCCGGGTTGCTGGTGGCTCTCTGTCACGGGACTTGTCGATTCCTCTCCGTTTCGGCGACGACGTCCGATCGGCAGGGCGGCAAGCAGCATGAGCAGAGCCCCAGAGCCGCCCAGGATAGGGCTGACAATCTCTACCTCGCCTGATTTGAGGAGAGGATCGGCAACCGTGACGACCAGGTTCTCGCGCCAGAGCTGGTGGCTGACCGTCCCAAGGACGCCATTAGAGGTTACCGGGCGCCACTCGATCTCCATGATCGCCTCGATCTGTTGCTGAATGACCGGAGAGGTGGTCTTCACGCGCCACTCCCACTCGATCTGCAACTCACCACCAAGCGGTCGCCAATCATCTGTTTCCGCGTTGGATGGCACCAGCTCGAGGGAGTCCGACTTGAGACGACAGCGGATCCAGGCTGCCGCTCCTTTCCCCTGACTCTCCTCAAGCGCAACGTCGAGCGGTCGACCTGGCACTGGGTCGATCGATTCAGTCAAAACGGTCCGGTCTCCATCGCCTCTCTTCTCATCGATCTCTCGCGGTGACTCGACCAGCCGGCGGAGCAATCTGATCCGAAGCCGCTCAGAAGAACCTTTCTCAAGTCGACCTGGATATTCTCCTTCAACCTCCTCTTCAAAGAAGCGCGCTGGTGTCGGTGTCGGAACGACGATCCGCTGGAAGACCTCTTCGGATGGAGTCGGCTTTGGACGAGCTGGGCGTCGATTGGGAGGAGGCTTTGGCTCATCTTTCTTTATGTATGGCCTGCTGTCTGGTGTGTCGCGATCTGGTTCGGCAGCTTCGGCTGGCGGTGACGGTGGTGGAGCTGGCGAGGGGACGACCGGGGCGGGTCTGACCGGACGGCCGGGAATGGAGGGTTGTGGGGGGCGACTGGGCCTGACTGGACGAACCGGACGCAACGGCTCGCTGGAGTTTGGCTGTGCAGCCGGCGCGACCAGCGCGGCTCGGTTGAGACGCTGGCCGGAAAT